>CAYSJO010000359.1:0-3076 GCA_964431285.1 uncultured Planctomycetaceae bacterium | reverse complement strand
GGTCTGTGCATCAACTACCTGAGTCCGCTTGACGTGGGCGTTGGCCGACTGCACAGCGTTGTCGTTCGACAGATTCTGAAGGGCCGCGATCTGGCCAGCTCACTGGAGCCGGCTGTTATGCCGCCCCGCGCGGCGGGGGCTCATTACCTGGTCGCCGGCACCTCGGGCAACATCGTAAGTATTGAAACGCCGGGCCGGAAGTTCGAACTGGCCTGGCCCGAAGGCCGCTCGATCGGGCACACGAATCACTATCTCGGCCGCACGCTGAAAGACGTCGAGCATATTCGCGCCGGTTCGATCGGCAGTTCGATCGCCCGTTATACCGCGCTGCGACAGTTCACTCACGATCACGACAAGGACCTGAACCTGGAGCTGTTGCAGGAACTCACCCGTAACCACACATCGTATCCGAAGTCGATCTGTGCTCACGGAGCCAGCGACAGCGCCGGCGGCCTTCACAGCCGAACGCTCTCGGCGATGGTGCACGACCTCGCGAATGCACGGACACACATCACCCACGGCTGCGCGTGCGAAAACAGTTATCACGCAGTTTCGCTTTAGCACAGGAAAACGGCGGGATCCAGACATGTCGACTGAGGTTCAGCGGACGTTCGAGCGTTTGTGGATCGACCTTCGTTCCAGGTGGTGCGATTGCCGGGACCTCGAGGGAGCGCTGGCCTTCAGCCACGACGACGTTCCGTCCGAGTTTTTTCATCGCGTCGTCGCCATCGACGTTGCCGCTGATGAGGTGAATCGATTGATCGACGACGCGCTCACTTACTTTCGGGCGAAAGACTTTGCGTGCGCGTTCACCATCTCACCGCAGGACCGCCCGGTTGATCTGGCGGCGCATCTGCTGCGGCGAGGATTCGTCCAGGGCAAACAGGCGTCGGCCATGAGTTTTGAATCCGCATCCGATTCGCCCGGCAGAAACGAATCCGTCACCCTGCACGATGTCGCTCCGAACGACTACGACACGTGGGCCGACGTGATGCGTCGCAGCTTCGAAAGCCCGATCGGGATGGGCGAGGTGGGCCGCACGGTTCTCGCCGCGCCGGACACGAAGCTCTACCTCGCGCAAGTCGACGGCGAGCCAGCCGGATCGGCTCTGCTGCACTCGCAGTTCGGAATGGGCTACGTGGACCTAGTCGGAACGCTGCCCGCGTTTCGTGGCCAGGGCGTTGCGACCGCGCTGGTGCGCCAGGCCGTCGCTGATTCACTTGAGCAGGGCAATTGCTGGACGGCCCTGGAAGCTGTCACGGGCTCTCCGGCCGAGCGGATTTACGAACGGATTGGATTTCGGGTGAAGTATCACCGGGAACGATTCACGGTCACGTTCCCTTGATCACGATCCCAGAACTTCTTCAACCCGTGAGGTCAAAAACTCAGCCGAACTGGAAGTCGCGTTCAACACGGCATTTGTGGCCGCCGGAATTCCGACGTCTCGGCTGCTTGAATTCAGGTGACTCGAATCAGAAGCTCCGGTTTTCCATCGACGACCGAGAGTCCCATGCCATTCCTGCTCCAGCCCTGCCACACTCTGCTTGCGGCCCTCACAGGCTTATACAAGTGAGAAACTCATGTCTCGACGCACCATGCTTTGTATCGTTTTGTCTTTCATATGCCTGAGTCTTTCGCCTCAAGTGACTGCGGAAAATCACTTTGCGGGCTTTCCGAAGATCAACCAGTTTCGACCAGGTCAGCGGTCGCTCGAAGTCATCACGTCGGACGGCGTGCGGGGACTCGTTCGACCAAAGTGGACGCGCTGCATTAGCGAACTGGGCCGCAACCCAAGACTGTTCCGACTCAACGACAAGATTTTTGTCGCCTATTCGCACCTCGACGGACATCGCAACAAGCGTTTTGAGGCGACCGGCGAATGCCGGGCGATGAGGAGCCGCGACGACGGCAAGATGTGGGAGATGCTTCCGGCGCTGCCTCGCGTTGATGTCGAGTTTGAATTTGCTGTCAAAGGCGACACGATCTATCGCTACACGTTTCTGGACCGCAAGCAGACGTATGTGCGTACTTCGAAGGACGGTGTGAAGTGGAGCGATGTCAAGCCGACTTACAAAAGTCCGTTTTGGTTTTGGGGCGTCAAGTACGACAAAAAGACGGATGCGTTTTGGTGTGCGGCTCATGCCATACCCGGATTCGGCGCAAGCAAAAAACGCCAGGTCCATTTAATCACTTCCCAAAACGGCATTGATTGGAAGTTCGTAGACCAGGTTGTGCCGTACAACAACTCCAGCGAATCGATTCTGCGTTTCGACGACGATGGCACGATGACAATTGTGATCCGCCGCAAGTACGGTTCGATCTTCAATGTCGCCGTGGGCAAGCCGCCGTACACCGATTGGGAAATCACCTCGCGGCCGATGATTGCCGAAGGCCAAAAATTCTATGACTTTGGCGGCAAGACCTTTATGACGTCTCGCGCCGCGTATCAAGGCAAAGACGAGCGAGTTCTGAAAAACCCCAAGCTCTATGGCTCGCGCCGCGCGTATTCGCTGATCTACCACATGACGCCCAAGCGCGAGTTCGTCCCGTGGGCCGTCATGGACAGCATGGGCGACAGTTCCTACGCGTGCCTGCTGGAGACCAAAGAAGGCATCCTCTGCGCCTACTACAGCCAGCATGAAGACAAAGTGAGCAAGATCTTCCTGTGCCTGTACGATCGCGCCGAGTTTCTCGCTGGGCCGAAACAACAATGAACAGCCGCATTAGTTTTGGCTATCCTATTCTGCGCGCCAGATCGGGTGTCACGGACGAAGCCCTTGCGTTTCCACTCGACAAGCTTTGGGTCCATTCGGCGCCTCAGTCTCCCAGCCCGGCCTGGCCCGAGCCGGGCCGCGCGATGCACCGGATCGATTTCGACTACGCATTTCAGCCGGTAATCAAGGGCCGAAAGTGCTATGTGGCAAGCGACGACGGCGTTGCGTATTGCCTGGATGCCGCCACAGGCAAGCTTGTATGGGAGTTCCGTACGGCACCCGAGTCCCGACAGATGGTCGGCAACGGTCGGATGATCTCACGCTGGCCGTGCGGTGAAGTGTTTCAGCCAGCGCAGCATGAT
>CAYSJO010000358.1:0-2133 GCA_964431285.1 uncultured Planctomycetaceae bacterium | reverse complement strand
GAGCCAGCCGATCCAGAGCGGATTCAAAACTGTTCTCATTCGGACCGGCAACGTCTTCCGTCCCCATTTGAACGTGAGTCATCGCGTAGATGGCCTTCGATTCTTCAATCCACTGCCGGTCGAAAGCGGATTCAAACGGCTTGTGCCTGAAGTGAATCTTCGCCAGCTCGCGAGCCAGGTCACGTCCTTCGAGGCCCTGCTTTTCAAGCCTGTTGCGATCCGGCTTGAGTTGTTCCCGCATCTGATCGCTCTGCAGACCGCCGATGTAGGAGACCTGAACGGACCCCTGGACATCGGCCACGAAACTGCCGAAGTGCAGTTCCAGTCCACGGGCGATCTGAGCTTTTGTCGGATTCATCTCAGCGAGAAATGCCTCGCGTCCGGCGACGATTCGTTCAAGGGTCTGCGGACGCACACGAAAACCGCGAGCCCGTTCGATGGGATCTCTGCTGTTGACAGTCTCGGCGCCTCCGGCAGGCATCGTTGCAGCCAGCGAAGCTCCCGTCAGAAAACAGCGGCGTGATACGTTTGAATCGAACATTGACTGCCTCTGCAAAACGGATCAATACACCAGACTGCTCAGTGACGGCCCATGCAGACTCGGTATGGCGTCTAGAGAGTGGATTAACGCCGGCAGATGCACGAAAGCTCTATTACGGTCGTTGGTTGCACTCATCTGAATGAACGCGGAAGTTTGCACGTACACAGTGCCGTGGCTACGCGATGATCTCTTTCAGGGGCCCAGTGCTGTCCCCGTGTCGCTGGACCTGGACACCAGCCCCATTCAGCAACGTGAGCCACGCGTTGCACAGTGGTGTGTCCTTTGGCATCACCAAGTTGTGCCCCAGCGTAACGCCCGCGCCGCGGCCGCTCAGGATCGTGGGGCAGTTCTCCGTTTGATGGACGGTTCGCAGGTTGCTGCCGAAGACGAGGCTCACGTGATCGAACAGGCTTGAACCATCCGCTTCCTCCGTTGCTTTCAGGCGGTCGAGGAAGCCGGCCAGCAGTTGCGATAGAGCGACGTCGCGACGCTGTGATGCGTCCTTGCGTTCGCCTGGTGTGTAGTGGCTCATGTCGTGAGCGGCGACTTTAATTCCAAGACTGGTCAGCAGGGTGGAAATCGGCTGGCGATATGTCAGGACGCGCGTGCTGTCGGTCTGCATCGCGGCGATCATCAGGTCGTACATGACCTCAATTTCCTGCTCTCCAACCGGACCGACCGGTGGCGCGGAGAGCGGCGCTTCGGGTTTCGGCACGCTCTGCCAGTCTTCGTCTCGAACGAGTCGTGTTTCAATATCGCGGATGCTGTCGAAGTATTCGTCCAGCTTCTTCACGTCGTTGTTTGCGAGGCCGCGTTGTAAATCACGCGCATCTTCCAGAACTGCGTCGAGCACGCTGCGTTTCTGCTCCAGCAACTGCCGGCGTTCTTCAAGAGGCGTGTTGTCCGGGGAGAAGAGTCGGTGAAAGAGTGCCTGCGGGCTGTTCAGTCCAGCGACCGGTTTGCCGCGCCGATCCCACGCCATCGACAGTCCCGGCCCGTGTCCGGCGTGGCCCATGTCCGGGTCTGCACCGTTAAGCTGGATGGAAGGAAACCGGGTGAACCGACCAAACTGTGCCGCCGCGACCTGATCGGCGGAGACGGTGTTCCGAAACGTGGCGCCACCTTCGAATTGATTGGCTCCCGTCAACCAGAATGTGCTGCCGGCATGTCCTTCTCTCGACCATCGGTTTGTCAGTCGCTGAACGATGGAGAAGTCGGCCCGGTGTCGTTCGAGCGGTTTAAGTCCGGGCGGCATTTCATACTCTGATCCGGGTTGATCTTCGCTGGGAAACCAGGACTCCTTCGTCACTCCGTAGCCGATGCCCAGAAACACCATGCGCTTCGGCGGCGTCGCAGGAATCTTGTCAGCCGCTGATGCAAACCGGCGAAAACCGAACGATTCAAGAAACGGCAGCGCGATCAACGTCGAGCTGGATCGGAGAAAATGGCGGCGAGAGTTCATGAGCTTATTACTCGTAGTTGTATGGATCTGACCGTAGTGGAAGTAGACAGAATAACAAGAGAAAAGGAATAAAGGGACATAAAATAAGGGGTTAACAATGATAGGAACAGAATGCTATGAACCAGTGCGG
>CAYSJO010000357.1:0-6806 GCA_964431285.1 uncultured Planctomycetaceae bacterium | reverse complement strand
GTCAGCGAGTATTCCGCCACGTAGTCCGGATGACCGTCGGCCCACGCAGTGCCGGTGTCGCGGCCGATTTTTTCCAACGCGGCAATCACAGATTCCACACTCAGGTTCTCAGTCATCGGGGCGACTCCATTCAGTCAGGATAGGCTGATCTCTCGGCCTCCCGCCATGGCCACAAGCAACGCAGCAAGCAGTAGATGCCTCATGGCGACAGCCTTTCCTGATCGTTCTCACGGAAGTTCACAACGCCCGCAAGTCCCCATCCCCTGCATGTCACCTCGAAACCATTCCGACTGCGTCGGCATCCTGATCATCACTCCCGCAGCCTGCTGGCACAGTTCGGGCTGACGCCGAAGTCCAGACGGGGGCTGGCTGCGAGTGAGGCGGTGGAAGCACACCAAGCCGCTCGCTGCGTTGTGACAGATTGGCGAAGGATCAACCGGCTGAGATTACGATGTTTCAGATTTCGGTAGTGCAAGAATCGCCTGCATTTAACAGTCGGCGGAGTTTTTTGACCCTACGGCATTGAGGTCGCGGCTACTCGTTTTTTGCTGCTGACTCTTTCTTCAGTGTTACTTTTGCGCTCTTGATTGTGAACGGTTTAAGGGGACGGTCGCGGCCATCGCGGTCGGCACTGACGATCTTGTCGACCGTTGCCATTCCTTTCAGCACTCTGCCGAAGCCGGTGTATTTCCCATCAAGGAAGGCGGCAGTGTCGACACAAACGAAGAACTGGCTGCCAGCTGAATCCTCAGGCTGAGCCCTAGCCATCGACAGAACCCCTCGCACGTGCGGCTTTTTATTGAATTCCTGCTTAACGCAATATCCTGGGCCTCCCGAACCGGTTCCCGACGGGCATCCACCCTGAATCACAAAACCGGGGATGACTCTGTGAAAGATCAGTCCGTCGTAGAAACCAGCCTGAGCGAGAGCAATGAAACTTCGGCAATGATTCGGCGCAACGTCGGCCCACAACTCGACCTCAAATTCCCCCGCGTCGGTGGTGAAAGTCACGACGTATTCGACAGGCTTGTCGTCCTTCTTGAAGACGATCTTGTCCCACAACTCCTGAACCTTCTGCTTCATTTCCGCGATCGTTTTTCCGTTTCGCGATTTCGACGGCACACTTGAATACGGGGCGCGAGTCGCTTCATCGAACTTTGCCGGTTCTGCGGAACTGGCAACCAGAGGAAAAACAGACAAAAGGGAGGCGAGTGATAGCAATGCACGATTCATAGTCCGAAATCTTTTCTATATTAGGGGGAAGTCAGTTTTTGGAATTCCATTCCGGTGGTGAGTTTTCGTTAATCGGATGCAGCGTGTCTATAAAGTTGAGGTGGATGCTTCCGCCAGTTTGGCCGCAATCGACGACTCCCGAGACCGCGATGACCTTAGTAGCCCGTTGACAAATGGGTCTGTTTGTCTGAGTTCAGTGTTTCACGGCCAAAGGTTCTCTGAGGGAGTTGCTTGCCGGACACGTTTCAGGCGGATGTCAGTCGGACCAGAGTGTTTTCGAGCGTCTGGGCGATAAGAAGGAACAGGCAGAGCGTCGGCAGCGAGCCGTTTTTGGCCAGTAGTTTACTCGCTCCGAAGAGGTCACGCATCAGCAGGCCGAGGTTCCTCGCCGCGATCGCGTAGGGTCAAAAAACTCCGCCAAACTCAAAACGCCGTAAAACACAGTATATCGGCGACTTCAGATTCTCTCATCTCATCCGATTGATTACATCCGTCGGTACCGCACACTGACCGATTTTCGGCGCCGAACATGTCTCTCCTGATCCAGCCGTGGCCGTCGAGCACTACCACGCCGAACGGAACCATCAGGGGCTCGGCAATGACCTGATTGAACCTGTGGATAATGCTGATGCCGTCGCTGGCAGGATCGAATGTCGTGAGAGACTCGGTGGCATGCTCAAGCACTACCACCATCGCGCTGCGTAACGAGTCTTGTCATGAGTCTGACGTGAACCTTCTGCGATGAAGGTACGCGCTGATCGTGTAACGAAGCCCATTTCGAGAGCCGTTCGTCGAGTTCGTGATCGACTTTCGGCTGAAATCGACTTCGCTTTCTATTGATAACGCCTGATTGTCAAAGAGCTTTGAGGTCGGTTCAGTTGTTTGACCCTACGGCATCCGCAAATCCTGCTCGACAAAATCAAAGCTGGTGAACTTGGCGTCAAAACAGGGAAAGGCTTCTATGAGTACCCGAACCTCGGCTGGCAGTCCCCGGATTTTCTGAAGTAGAGCGGTGCAAGAAGGCCAGACCACGACAGAGTCTTTACTCCTGAGAACGTCTCAGAGGCCAGGCCGATTCCAACTCCACAAAATCCCAGAAGAGAATGGCTCCGGGCGTTGCGTCCGCATCGTGTAACTCGATGCGGATCGTCGATTGACTGGGGGCGAAGGTCTCGATGAGTCTTGACCATTCGTTCCATTGCGTTCCGCGTCCGACTCGGTTCGTCTCACGTTGTGCAATGGTCGTCCCGTCCTGGTCAGTGATCCGCATACCCGCGCGCACATCTGGTTTGTCGGCATTTACCCATGCGCTGACGACGTATGCCATTCGCGGATCGAGCCCGCTGACTTCGAACGAAGCGCGATTGGCGGTCTTACCGCGAAGCATTCTCAGACCGTGTTCGCCGTGTGCCGACCACCCGTGGGCGTCGTGATCCGACTGCAGGCCGGAAACCGAGTCGTAACGAAACTGCTCCACCCTCCCGCCTTCGCCTGCGGTGAGCTTCCAGCCGTCAAGAGTTTCAAACTGCGGATTGCCCACAAGCTGTCTTCGCTTGCCGTCACCAAAGAAGTCGGTCTGCTTCCTCAGATAATAATGCGCGACCAGCCTGGCAAGATACGTCGGCGTGGCGTCGGTTTCGCTGCGATAGTAGACCCAGAACATGATCCCCGGCATCCTAGCAGCATCGGCGTCATTGCGGATGGCGAAGAACTGCCGATCCAAGTGGCCAAAGAAGCCGACGTCGGTGGTGTCGTCGTACAGATAACCGCGCTGAGCAATGCCTAAACCATAGACAGTCTTCTCCAGCAGGGCTGGCTCGATCGCCTTCAGTTGGTCGGCCCAGTTGGCAAAGTAGCCGAACGCCGGCTTCGTCTCGCGCAGGTAAGCTTCCAGCATCAGGATGTCAACGTGCCTGTGAACGGCGTGCAGTTGTTGTTTGTACCTGACCGCTTCGTATCCCAAATGCCACGTCGCTGCGGCGTAGATGTGCTTCTTGGGGTAAAGCTCGCGGAGCCTTGCGAGTGCTCCGCAGACTCGTTGCGACTGAACACTGCCATCAGGATCGGCACGCAGTTCGTCGATCGCGATCGCGTCGTATCCGCCCGGCAGCTGTCCGCCGAGATTGTTCTCGAACGGAGCTCGCCATCTGGCGACCAGTTCGTCTTCGGTCTCGCTAACCGGGTTGGTCACGTGCGCCGCGTAGATGCAGCCTTTGCTGCGCAGCTCCTTTATAAATGCTGCGTTGGTGCTGGTCCCTTCGATGACGTTGATTCGTGGAATCAGCTTGCGAAAGGCGTCGGTGACTCCCGCATCATCGCTGTGCCCGTACATGCAGATGAAGGGTTTCGGCGTCTTAGCGTGTGAGGGTGAAGTGGCAGGAACTGGCAGAATCAAGGCCGTTGCGAATGTCAGCAGCGACAAGTGGTTCGATTCATGCATTGTGATCGAGTCGTGTCGAAGTCTGTGCGGTCACGGAATCACTTCTGTAGCGGAACGCTGACCTTCGCCAGGTAAATGCTCGTCTTGCCTTCGTGTGATGAGTAATAACTGATCCCGTAGGGTCAAAAAACTCCGCCGACTGTTAAATGCAGGCGATTCTTGCACTACCGAAATCTGAAACATCGTAATCTCAGCCGGTTGATCCTTCGCCAATCTGTCACAACGCAGCGAGCGGCTTGGTGTGCTGTGACAGATTGGCGAAGGATCGACCGGCTGAGATAAGAGAATTTGAGTCGCCGCAACCCACGACGTTTAAAGGCGTTTAGAGTTCGGCTGAGTTTTTTGACCCTACGGCATCAGAAAACGCGGTACACTCCAGCGACCGGGAATAGCACGGCAGCGACCAGTCGTCGGTCACAGCTAATTTGTGGAATGACCGCCGAAAGAACACCAACGCATTCTATTGCAACTGGAAATTCTAATGACGAGCACCTTCCAATCTCTCAGTCGACTTTTCGTTCTCGCCGTGTTCACCACGACCGGAATCGTGGGCTGCGGCGACGCGGGTGATTCAACGGATGGTCAGCCTGGCACAACGGCACCGGACACCGTCGCTCCATCACAGCCTGGCTCTCTGTCACAGCCTGGCTCAAAGTCGAACGCAGCCACTGAACCGAAGCCCGACTCATCCGAAACTGTGCGCCCGCCCGAAACCGTCTCTCCGCCGGATATCTCCCTGACTGATGCCGCAGTCACGGGAAACGTCGAGGCTGTCCGGAAACACATCGCAGCAGGCACTGACCTGAATCAACGGAACTCTGAAGGCGGTGCCACGGCCCTTATCGCCGCAGCTTCGTTTGGGCAGAACGAAACGGCAATTCTGTTAATCGAGGGCGGTGCTGATCTCGAAGTGAAGGACAATGGGGGCTCGACAGCGCTGCATACTGCCGCATTCTTATGTCACGGGGAAATCGTGAAGGCACTGCTCGCAAAAGGCTCCGACCGGAATGCAAGGACTAACGCAGGCTCGACAGCCTTGGAGTCTGTGGCCGGTCCCTTCGACGAAGTAAAGCCAATCTATGACCTTCTGGTGGCAATACTTGGTCCGTACGGTTTAGAGCTGGATTACGAGTTTCTCAAAGAAACTCGTCCAAAGATTGCCGAAATACTTCGAGCTGAGTAGGAAAGATTGCATGACATCGATAGGGTCTTTCCTGGCAATTGTGCGCACCGCTGGTGTACTGGCGGGTGCGATGTCGTAGGGTCAAAAAACTCCGCCGAACTCAAAGTGCCGCATTTCACACGATTTGCGGCGTGCCAGATTCTCCCATCTTAGCCGGTTGATTTCACCCGCCAGCCCCGGAGACTGGCCGATTTCCGGCGGTAACCAGGTCCTTCCTGCTCCACCCCGGGCACATTCTGCTTGCAACCATCTGCGGCCTCGGCTGCTGGCCGTGAAAGGACAGGCGATTGGCCGCAAGGCTCTGCTGATTGTCAAAGAGCTTTCCAGTCGACGGAGTTTTTGACCCTACGCGGTCACGTTATGAACTTCACTTCTACGCTACCGAACGGCGGGGCGTCGACTCGGACGCCGCAGTCCTCGGCAATCGGAATCAAACTCGGGATCGATCCGGTCAGGATAATCTGGCCGGCACTGAGCCGATGGCCGCGATCACGCACCACTTCGGTTAGCCATTTCAGCGATGAATTGATCGTCTGAACGAGCGCCGGCCCGGCGCACTCATCGAGCAATCGGTCATCGGCGAAGATCGACAGCGCCGATGGATCAAGGGATCGTTCACCGCAGATCTCATTCGGGCTGACCCCGGCCCCTGCGACGAACCCGGCGTGGATCGCGTTGTTGGCGATCAGCTCTCCTGCCGACGGCTGCTCACCCCGCATCACGAGGTTGTGCAATTCGATCACGGGAAACACGCGAGCAATACATGCGGGAATCTCGACCTCGGAAAACTCTTTCTCGTTCGGTTCGTGCGATAGCTCGACAGCTAACTCACCTTCGATCGCAAGGTTCGCGAATCCGCTGCGCGACAGCACGGCACCCGACGAATATTGTTCTGAATCGTACAGCCGACCGCTGACGCAATGATCGATCCCGAGCTGCGCCCGGATTGCCGGCGACGTGCAACCGACCTTGCAACCAATCGTCCGTTCCCCGCGGTCGCAACGTAATTGCGCCACAGCCGATTGAAGTTCATACCCCTGCGCCACATCCAACACGACGCCTTCGGCAAACATGGTGCCGGGTTGGCGCGCGTCGTAATCAGCGAGTTGACGAGACGCCCACCGATGGATCTGTGATGTTGTAGAGGCTGCGGATCGATTCACTAGTTCATCGCGCCTTTGAGTTGGTCCGTGATTTGAAATGACCGCTTGAGGTCTTTCTTGAGATGATGCCGTAGGGCCACGTCCCACACCCTCACTATGGGGAGAGCACTCGTCGTGGCCAGCCGCTTTCCGTCCGGGCTGAAGGCTACGGTTTGGACACGGCTTATGTGTCCTTCGAAGGTCACTAACGGTTGCTTGGTATGGAGCAGGCGGCGCTTCAGTCGCTTCAGTTATGGGTTCTGGTTGCGGAACTAAGTCCCACTTCTGCTCCTCATCTCTCTTCTGCTCCTCCCGCTTCCTCTTCTGTTTTTCCTGCTTAGCTAAATCTCGTGATGCCTTATCTGCTGCGATACGGTCACGGTACGAAGAAATCTCCTCATCAACACGCTGGTCAAGAAAAAACGCTCTTCCACATTCCGGACAAAAATCCCGTTGTGAGACTTCATTTTCGTCGCTTTTCAGCTCAGCTTTACATCCGGGACATTTGAAGTTCACTTGGAACTGACCGAGTAATCCTCGTTTAACCCTCCATGCTTCAATCGTAGACACAACTGGCGTCGTTCCACTCTGGGCAGAACCAAGAATTCGCTTGTAGGCAGTACCAAATGGTTCTCAAGGTCCATCCGATGATTCGGAGATGTCGTCGCTTTTTTAAAGCTTCTTTTCTTGCCTCCTCAGCAGAATGTGTGGGTGAAGTTCGGCTCGGGGAGTTTTGCAAGGTTGTGGTATAAAGCGAGTTCCAGCGTTTCTGGTGTGCGGAATCCGTAGGATTTTCTCATGGTCACTT
>CAYSJO010000356.1:0-34186 GCA_964431285.1 uncultured Planctomycetaceae bacterium | reverse complement strand
GTTCGCTTTCGACGGGATGACCGGTGTGATACCAAGATTAAGGAGATAAGTATCAATCCACTCCGCGCGATAGCCTTTGTCGCCGCCAATGGCGATCGGCCAGGCCACGGCAGGACCTTCGTCGCCGCCGAGATCGTTGGCCTTCCTTGGCTAGCGGGCTGAGGAAGACGAAGTTTCGCTGACATGGCAAATCAGGGCCAGCTCAGTTTTCAAACAGAGCCTAGTTTGTCACTACGGCGCGGGATCATCTGAGTTCAGAGCGGGACCGTCCTCGGACAACTTGAATTCGAAGGTATTTGGGCCCTCTTTGACGGATGCCTCGATTCCGGAGGTGGCCCCATCCAAGTAGCCATCCGGAATGATGTTACCGACATTCGCCAGTTCTCCAGAGGCCTGGTCGTCCGGCTGGGGCGGTGGAGGTGGCTGAACCGCAACCTGATACGTTCCTGCCGGTACTGGCTGCGTAAATGTGAATTTGCCGTCAGCGATTGAACCGCCAACGGAGTCGCCGGTTACCGGGTTGTAAAACGAGATACTGCCGTCCGCTAAAGGCTCGTCATTCATCGTGATCGTGCCTTCGACTTCACCGACTGGCACGGGCTCTTCGCTGGGCCCGCAACCAATGGTTAGAAGGCACAGTACAAGTGCAGAAATGACGAATTGGGTGAGTTTCAAGCTGCTGGTTTTCATCTCAGAATCTCATCATCTACGTGGTGGCAACGCCCGGGAACGGAAACCGGCTGGACCGTTAGTGTTCGATCCAGCCGGCATCTTTGATCATGACATTGGATCGTTCAGAACTCGCCGACCACGTCGCCATCGTTCATGGAACCGAGTCTGTTGAACGTCGTGAAATTGATGTTCTCGGACAGAAAACGGACGCTGCCGTCGGCGATGCCGACGTGAATCCCACCTGTGTGATACGAATTAACAATCGTGTTGAAATCCCACGTGTTATCCGCCCCGGGAATTCCGCCCACAGGCTTGTTTCGCCCGTTTCCGTGGTTGATCTTGTAGCGAATGCACGTTGTTCCGGCTCCCCAGTGCGGGCGTCCGACGCGGTCAGTCGCTTGGCGTCCGGCGTAGCCTGACCAGCCACCATAGTAATTGTTCGTCAAGTTTCTTTCCCTGCCACCGAGATTCACGCGGGCAGACTGCTCGGCAACAATAATCGTATTCGAACTGCCGTCAGTAATGTGGGCCATCCGCGAATTTCGATTGATGCCCATGATTCCGTTGCCTCGAACGACTCCGCCGTAGTCGCAATTCACGTTGCCAAAGCTGCCCACTCCCAACGCCCCGGAAATGCCAACATAATGATGGCCCTGTCCCTTTTGGGGGTTGTTGATGACAGAATCGTCATTCGGCTCTAGCGTGCTGGATGGGCAAATGAAGGTCGACATCGTGAGGCCTGCAAACACTTCGGCACCACCCGCGTATCGCGCGTAATTGGTGCTGCCGCCGAAGCTGTAGGCGCCGTCCCAATCGATCTTTCCATAGACAGGTGCCTGATCCATGTATGGAAGAACCATCACGCGCCAATTTCCGCCGCAACACCAACTGGCGCCTCTGCCTGGTCCATATCGAGACTGTCCCTGCGGAAATGTATTTGATGTGCTGTGATAGTTGTGCAGGGCCAGCGCGACTTGCTTGAGATTGTTCTTGCACTGAGAGCGCCGGGCAGCCTCCCGAGCCTGCTGCACAGCGGGCAGCAGCAACGCGATCAGGATCGCAATGATCGCAATCACCACGAGCAGCTCAATCAGTGTGAATGCCCGGTACCAGCGATTCCGCCTGAGAATCTGAATCATGAGACCTGCCCTCAAAGAGATACGGAACGAACAATTGTCAACCATAAAAAGAACAATCCGGTAGAATAACCCAATCAAGTCAAAATGTCAAAATTCCTCGACCATTCCGCTGTATTTGTCGTAAATCGGCCATCGGTCGGTCTCCGGGCCTCCCCTTGAGATTCTCTCCAAATCCGGCCCGCATAGAGATGCCGGAAGTGGCCCCAAGGATCTGCGCCACCTGACAAGATGGAATGCTGAGAGTGCATTGAGGCCATGGATGCATGGCCGGCGATGAGCAGGGCAAGACAGATACGCATTTGCGGTTCGACGCCCCCTACACTCGGGTTTTTGACCAGCGTCCCGAATGGTAGTAAAGCCCGGAAATCATGGAGCGAATCGTCACGTCGATGGCGACGCTCATCCAGGCGCCGGTCAAACCCAGTCCCTGGTTCACGGCCAGCCAGTAACCGAGCGGTAGACGCACGCAGAAGATGCCGAAGAAGTTCATTGCCATGGGAGTCAAAGTGTCTCCGGCGCCTCGAATGGCAACCGTATAAACAATGGTCAATGACAGTGGAATCTCACTGATCGCCAGCACGCGCAGCGCGGGTACGCCGATGTCACCCACGGCGGAATCACTGTGCATCAGGGCGTAAATCGCCGCTGCTCCAAAATAAAAGACCGCGGTCGCGAACAGTGCCAGTAGTCCGGCCTGGCGACCGGCTTCGTGGCCGCCGCTATGAGCTCGTGGCACGTCGCCCGCTCCCAGACTCTGTCCGACCAGCGTGGCGGCCGCCGTTCCCCAGGCGTAGGCAGGCAGGTAATTCAGTGCCTCAAGCTGAATTCCGACAATGTGAGCCGCAAACGTGGCGCGGGCTTCGTCGGCGTTATTCCCGAGTCCCGAGATGACTCGCAGAAACAGGAAGTGGCCGCTCCACATCATGATTCCGTCGATTAGCGCCGGGCCTCCGAGTCGCAGGATTCGCCAGACAGGCTGCAGGTCGAGCAGGCCGGCAAACGATGGTCGCGCGACGACATCGGTCACACCGGTCATCAGCACAAACAGCATCAGGATGCTGCCAATCATGCGGGCGGCGATTGTACCGATAGCGATGCCGTCGATTCCCTGGGGTGGGATCGACCCGACGCCGTACACCAGCACACTCGAAAAGATCACGTTGAGAATGCTGACCAGACCGAGAATCCACATGGGAGTCCGCATGTCGCCGGCACCACGTAGCACGGCTGATCCGATCAGGTTGATCGCGCTGAAGAGATGAGCGAAACAGACCAGGTGCAGATACCGCACGGCCATGTCGCGGCTGGCGTCTTCCAGATGCAGGACTCGCGAGAGAACGGGGGCCAGCAGATAGATCGTCACGATCCCCAGCACACCGATTACGCACGCCAATGAGATCGAGCAGCGCGCAATGCGATTTGCCTCGTCCCTCTGTCCAGCCCCCCAGTGCCGAGCGACCAGCGCCGTCGAACCAGTTCCGATCAGCGAATACAGCAGTTCGACGAGCCAGCCAATATAGGCGGCGACACCGATAGCAGAAGTTGCGGCCGCGCTGATCGACGGATCGAGATGTCCGGACAGCCACGTGTCGACAAAGCCAACCAGGAAGTTCAGGAATTGCTCGGCCAGGACTGGCAGGGCCAGCAGCAATACCGTCAGCCGCAGGTTGCCACTCAGGATGCGCGATGAACGAACAGACGACTCATCTCGCGGTGCGAGATGGCTGTTTGGATCACTCATCTTTGGGCACTCTTCGGCAACACAGTACCTCATGCAGTCGAATTGGAATTCAATCAGTTAAGGCGTACGTCTCTGAGCGAGCACGCTCCAGTCGGCGAAGGCAAGCAGAATTGTGGCGAGGATGCCCGCCATAATCAGCCATGTGAACGGGTTGCCGATGGTGTACTCAGGCAATTCGGACTCGGCGGGCGGCTCGCGGTGTCCCGACTGAAGTTTCGTCAGATCAGACTCGGCGGCGTCAAAGAAGTTCACGGCAAATTCGCCAAAAACCGCTTCCCCGCTGCGCACAGAATAAACTCCCGTCTCATCCAGTGGCGGCACTTCAACGACAGGCGTGCGTGCCAGTTGACGGACACGTTCGCCTGAGACCAGCGTGAGTTTTTTCTGCGACAATTCGTCCGACTCGGCGGCACCTTCAAACAGCCGGAATTCGACGTCCTCGTTCAAGCGGTAGTTCCAGCGTCGCAAGCCGGGGAGCGCATCCCGTCGCTGTTCGACCACGTTGCTGAGGAAAATCGGCCAGTCGGGGCTCTCGGTTAGGTTGGTCCGGCCCAGATCAACGTTCAGCATCAGTGCTGTCGTCAGTGTTCCGCTCAGGCGTGAGAGCAATTTGCGACTGCCAGCGGTAATCAGTGGTGTCGCGTCGAGACTGGTTTCCTGGACGCCACCCCAGACGACTCCGCCAAGCGAGATGCCTTCCATCAATGGATGCCGCTTTTCGATCAGGTAAGGACCGAGCAGGTCTTTGGCAGCCTGACGTGCTTCGTCCGAGGGATCGACCGGTCCAATGCCCAGCCACCAGAGATCGCGACGTGATTCCGGCAGGTCAGTCGCACGACCGATCTGCAGGTCCGCTTTGTCAATCGAAGCGCCCAGATCGACATCCGGAAGAACGGACAGAACTCGCTGCAGTGCTTCGGTCCCAGCAAAGTCCGTCGGGAGAGAAGTCGCAATATGGACCGTTCGCACGTGCGGCTCGATCAGGTCGATGTGACTGTCGATTTTCAGGGCGTCATTGGCAGAATTGATATCAACGCGCAGTTGCCCGAGTCCTCCTGCGACTTCGGCCTGCAATGGCTTTTCCTCACCTGCTGCCAGTTTGACCTCAGACCGAAAAACGGGCTGACCTTCAGTGCTGCCCGTCACCGTTGCTGTGACAGCCCGCGCTCCGAGATTTGCCACGCGCAGGAACACGCTGCCTTCCAGCGTTGTCGAGTCGACCGTCCAGCGAGCCGCGGTCATGGCGACGTTTCCGAGTGATTGACCGACCGCCATGGTCTCGATCTCGGCCGCGAACGCCGCGTCTTCGTCGAGCAGATCATCCGTCAGGAAAATGACCTCACCCCCGTTCGCGGCAAGCTGAGTGGCCATGTCGAGAGCAGTGACTGGATCGTGTCCTGGCAGAGCGGGCTTCCAGGTTGCCAGCGCCGCTTCGGCCTGTTCCCACTCGACCGCCGGACCAGCCAGCATGACGGGACGCGGTCCCGTCAGGATGACCGTCACACGGCTGCCTCGCGATGCGGCCAGCATGCGTCTCTGGACTTCCTCGACGGCGCGGTCGCGCACGGAGTCACCATCGGCGGTGATGGCACTCATGGACGCTGATCCATCAAGCACGGCGATCAAGTGCGTCACATTGCCGAGGTCTCCGTATCTCGGTTGGGCGAGCACCAGTGTGGCGAGCAATGCAGCCAGTAATTCGAAGATGAGCGACTTCGAGAGAGGCGGTCGTTCACGTTTGCGTCCGGCGGTGGGAACGCGGACTTCCGCTCCCCACAGATGCAGTCCGGCGACATGCATCGGGGGGAAGCGACGATGGAACATGTGAATGGTCACAATCGTCGGCAGCGACAGCAGACCCAGCAGGCCCCAGGGGTTCGCGAATTCCATAAGTGAGCTTCTGGTGACTCTTTGATGACCGCTTGTGGTCCGTCAAGTTGATTGATGATTGTCAATTGATGATTAGCGATTGACGAAGTGTCGGGACTGGTGACCATGTGGAATGGTCACCTCCGCCGAGGTGGCTTTCACTTCAGAAATCAACATTCATCAATCGATTCTGCTGTCGGACGATTCTGCCAGAACCTGTGCATCGCCGCGCCATCATGATGCCCTCAGGATCTCCGCCCGACACAAATCCTCTCGACAAACAGCCTTCAGGCCGTGCTCCGCGACGACGGGAACGAACGTCGCATGATGTCGCCGGCAATGCAGAGACAGTTCTTCCTGCAGACCATGCAGTCGTTCGAGGTACTCAGCAATGACTTGCCGGTTGAGGAACAGGTCGGTTTCGTGACTTGTCTCGATGTCGATCAGCCGCGTGCCACTGGACTGTTCAGGATTAATTTCCCAGCCGGTCAGAATCTGAATGACCCATAGGACACTCGCTTCACTTGCCAGCCGCCGGATCAGTGGACCAGGCTCGTGAGGGAACAGAAAGTCGCTGATCACGACGTGAACGGATTGTCGCTGCAGTGGAACTCCGTGATCGGCCAGCAGCGCGTCCATTGAACCGTTGGCTTCAAAACTCAGTCCCTCAAGCTGTTCCAGCATCTCAAGTGGAATTGATTGCGCCGGTCGTTCTTCGCCGAGCATCCAGATTTGCGGGCGGCTGCCGGTCGCTCCCGACATCAGAGCAAACACTGCCGCGAGTTGTCGTGCCAGTTGAGTTTTTGCAATCGAAGTCGTCATCGACCGCGAAACGTCCAGCAGGACTTCCATGCGCGGGCTGATTTCCTCGCGATACAGCCTGACCATCAGCGAATCGGATCTGGCGTAAGCGGCCCAGTCCAGATGCCGGATGTCGTCGCCGGGCATGTACTCGCGGTATTCCTGAAACTCCAGCGACGTACCGGTTCCTCGTCCGAGCAACTCGCCCGAGCGTCCCGACACTGGCATGCGCGGCAGCCCGAGCTGGTAACTGCTCACCGCCTGCTGCACTTCGGGGTCGTTTCGCATGAGTTCGCCTGGGACGCGGTTGACGAACCCATGTTAGCTTCAGCGACACGGATGCACGACTTGCCTGACGTTTCGGCTCCGCAGACTGCTTGAAGCGAGGTCACTCGACTGGTCCAATGCCGCCGCTCGTTCCCATCACGGAGGAAACCAATGTCGGAAGCCGAATTCCAGGCAACCGCTGTCGAGGCCGCACGGACGGCTGGCGAAGTCCTGCAGGAGTGGTCGCAGAAATTCACCGTCAGTGAAAAGAGCCGCAAGAATCTTGTGACGGAAGCAGACGTGAATGCTCAGGATGCGATCTTCCGCATCATTCACGATCGATACCCGGATCACAGCTTTCTGGGTGAAGAAGACCTTGCCGTCGAGAATGCCTCGTCCAACTTCCGCTGGATCATCGACCCGCTTGACGGCACAACGAACTACGTACATCGGTTCCCGTATTACGGTGTGTCGATCGGCCTGGAGGAACGGGGCGAGCTGAAAGTCGGCGTCATCTTCGACCCCAATCGCGATGAGATGTTCACCGCGATTCGTGGCCAGGGAGCATTTCTGAATGGGCAGAAGATTGAATCATCTCACGCCACTGAGCTCTACGACGCCATGTGCGTGGCAAGCCTGCCGGTGGGGGCGAAGGGCAGTGAGCCGCAGGGCGCTCAGTTTCTGCGAGTGCTCCCACAGTCTCGCAGTGTCCAGCGCACGGGCTCGGCCGCACTGAATCTGTGTTATGTCGCGTGCGGACGCGTCGATGCCTACTGGTCCGGAACACTGAAACCATGGGATCAGGCGGCCGGTGCCGTCATCGTCGAGGAAGCTGGTGGGCGCGTCACAAAGATGAATCGCGATGCTTTCGACGTGGAGCAACCCGACCTGCTGGCATCCAATGGTAAAGCGATCCACGACGAGCTCGCGGCACTACTCTCGGGACCCTAGAAACGGGCCGCGATGGTAGTCTCATTTTTTGTAGCGGGACTTGACCCGCTGCATCAGCCACGCGAGGCCATTTTCACGCTGGCATGTTTCAAGATCGTGGATCACGTCTTTCACAGACGCGTATCGGTCGCTGGGATCGCGAGCGAGCATGCGCAGGTAAACGGACACCAGCGACTCGGGAACATCATCGCATCGCGCCCGCAGTGATGGTGCTCGCTGCTCGCGATGTGCCAGCAGGACCTCCATCATGGTCTCGCCCGTGAACGGTGGCTCGCCCGTCAGCAGGAAATACAGAGTGCAGCCAAGGCTGTAGATGTCGGACCGCGCGTCCGCTTTCTTCGAGTTCGCTGCCTGCTCGGGCCATGTAGTCCACGGTCCCCATGATCGTTCCGGTCTTCGTAATGTCCGTGTGTGCCGAGCCAGGCTCCTGGGCTGCGGACGTCGAAAATCTCGCCAGCCCCATGTCGAGAATGCGGATTTCGACCTCATCCGAAAGCAGAAGATTCGATGGCTTGATGTCACGGTGGAGCACGCCCATTTCATGGGCGTAAGCAAGCCCCCGAGCTGTCGGCAGAATGCAGTCCACGGCTGTGCCCACTGGAAGCGGCCCGTCTTCCTTTACGAGAACGGACAGGTCTCGGCCGGACACGAACTCCATCACGAGATAACGCTGCCCGTCGTGCTCGCCGCTGCCCAGCGTAGAGACGATATTTCCGTGCTTGAGTCGCGTGGCCGTTTCGATCTCGCGTTCAAATCGCCGAACGGCGGAATCATCACCCGCCGCCTGCGGGTGCAGCAGTTTGAGTGCGACGGTCCGACGACTTTCGCGCGGTCGGGCTTTGAAGACGCGGGCCATACCACCGTCACCTACGTGGTCCAGTATCAGATAGTCGTCGATGAACAGCGGCTCGTCAGATTCGTCGCAGAGCCTCTCAGACTGCCACCGCGTGAGCAGGTCATTCCGCACGAGTTCCGCCGCCACCGTGCGTGAATTGTCCGCGCGATCCAGAAGTACCGTCTGCGGAAGATCCCTGATCTGATCAGGAGACTGAATCCCTGAATCTGCCAGCCGCTCCAGAAAAACGTCAATCGCTACGTCGCTGCGCCGGTTCACTGCCGTCTCCACGCGGTTGAGCTGTACTCTTCAGCGACCAGCTTACGCTGTGTTCGGTCGCGAACAAAACCGTAAGTGAACCAGACCGTGGCACTCAGTCAGGATCGTGGTCTGACGATCGCCCGCCCGCTAACATCGCCGCCGAAGAGTACCCAATTTACGACAACGTAGAGGATCTCGATGAATCGTCTGACATTTCTGGTTCTGATACTGATCGCCGCCTTGGCGTATCTGGCTGATACTTCGCAGGCTCGCGCAGCAGACCGACCGAACCTCATCTATATCCTGATGGACGACGCCGGTTATGGCGATCTGAGCTCCTACGGACAGAAACTGTTTCGAACGCCGAATATCGACAGACTGGCCGCTGAAGGGTTGAAATTCACTGATCATTATTCAGGCAGCACAGTATGTGCTCCCACACGCTGCTGTCTGATGACCGGACTGCACACCGGACACGCTCTGGTGCGCGGTAACCGTGAAGTCCAGCCCGAAGGTCAGGCACCGCTGCCGGCCGACGTCGTCACTCTCCCGCGTATTCTGAGCCAGGCCGGATACACGACCGGCATGTTTGGCAAGTGGGGACTCGGGGCGCCGGGATCCACAAGTGATCCGGCCGATCACTTCAGCGAGTTCTTTGGCTACAACTGCCAGCGGCAGGCACACACCTATTATCCGCCACACCTGTGGCTCAATCGCGAGAAAGTCAAGCTGGACGGCAAGACATACTCGGAAGACTTGATCAGCGACGCGGCCCTGGGATTCGTCCGAAAGAACGCACAGGGTCCGTTCTTCTGTTTCATGCCGGTAACCGTTCCCCACGCAGCCATGCATGTTCCGGAAGAAGACGCAGCTCCGTTTCGTAAGAAGTTCCCGCAGTTCGAAGACACGATCGGACGTTACAGAGGACCAGAAGTTCGTAACCCGGTGGCCGCGTTCGCTGGAATGATGACTCGGCTGGATCGTCATGTCGGGCAGGTATTGGACCTGCTGAAAGAGCTGAAGATCGACGACAACACCATTGTCAGGCTGAGCTCCGACAATGGTCCGCATCTGGAAGGTGGCCACAAGCCCCGGTTCTTCGACAGCAATGGCCCATTGAAGGGCTTCAAGCGGGACCTGTACGAAGGCGGAATCCGAGTTCCGCTGCTGGCTCGCTGGCCAGGCAAGATCAAAGCCGGCACGACGACCGATCACATCTCGGCGCATTGGGACATGCTGCCGACGCTGTGCGACTTCGCTGGCGCTCCGGTTCCGGACAACATTGACGGAATCTCATTCCGGTCAACGCTGGAAGGAAACGTGAAGGAACAGAAACGGCATGACTATCTGTATTGGGAATTCCACGCACAGGGTGGAAAACAGGCAGTACGACTGGGCGAATGGAAAGGTGTGAGGCTGAATGTTCGTAAGAACCCCAACGGCCCGGTCGAGGTCTATCATCTGCCGACCGACCTGGGCGAAACGAGAAATGTGGCCAGCGAGCATCCGGAGATCACTCGCCGGATGGCCGTCATCATGCGAGACGCTCACGAAGAGTCTGACACGTTTCCGCTGTTTGCAAAGAACTAGTTACTGGACGTTGAGTGCCACTACCTGAATCCCTCGAAGCCACCGCCAGACACTGAGGTCGGACGACTCACTATGAAAGTACTTTCCGGTATTCAGCCAACCGGTCGGTTTCACTGGGGCAACTACTTCGGGGCTATCCGGCAGTACATCGACCTCCAGGACAACGAGCAGGCCTTCTACTTCATCGCGGACTATCACGCGCTCACCACAATCCGCGAACCGGATGTGCTGCGTGGTTTCACACAGGATGCGGCTGTTGATCTGCTGGCTCTGGGGCTTGATCCGGATAAGGCGACGTTGTTTCGACAGTCCGACGTTCCGGAAGTCGCTGAGCTGACATGGCTGCTGATGACGCTCACGCAGATGCACTTGCTCGAGAAGTGCCACGCCTACAAAGACAAGCGGGATAAGGGTATCGCAGCAGACGCGGGGTTATTTACTTATCCCGTGCTGATGGCTGCCGACATTCTGCTGTACGACAGCGACGTCGTGCCGGTTGGCGTTGATCAGGTGCAGCACATCGAAGTCACACGCGACATCGCTCAACGGTTCAATCGCATCTATGAGGTCGAAGCATTGAAGCTGCCGAACGCTCATGTGGTGGACTCGACAGCCAAAGTGCCGGGCACCGACGGCGAAAAGATGTCGAAGAGTTACAACAACACGATCGAGCTGTTTGAAACTCCGAAACGCACGAAGAAACGCATCAACTCGATCCCGACCGATTCCACACCAGTGGAAGCCCCAAAGGATCCCGAGAACTGCTCGATCTTCGCCCTGTACCGACTGTTCGCATCAGACGAGCAACAGACGGAATTGGCCAATCAGTATCGAGCAGGCGGCATGGGATACGGCGAGGCGAAGAAGCAGCTTTACGAAGCCGCAATGGACTACTTCGCTGACGCTCGCACCAGACGCGAGCAGTTAGAGCAGGATTCCGATACCGTGGAAGACGTGCTCCGGGCCGGAGCAACCCGCGCCCGGGAAGTCGGACAGACTGTCCTGGATCGGTGTCGTTCGGCATGCGGACTGAGTGCGCGGGCTAAGCAGTGATGCTCGGCGACGATCAACGGGGCGGCCTGCCCCTGCCTGAGAGTCGATTCGAGTTTGACCGGAATCGTAACGTCACCACAAAGATTGGCCGTACGTGTGTTCTGCTTATCGTTGCGGTCTTCTTCCTGGTGTTTACGGCCATCGCGTTTCATCCCTGGCCAAACGTTCGATGGTGGCGGCAGGCTCTTTTCAAACTGGCCATCGAGATTTGCTGGACATTCTGGACGCTGGCAATCCTCTACGTCTGGTTTGACTGGAAATGGCTGCAGTCGTTCTATTTGCGTAGCGAACGGCACTTTATCCGCCTGCTGATGATTGCTCTTGCCGTTGGGGCTGCGGCGATGATCTGGCTTGTCTTCATGAATTGAGTCTCAAAACAAGTGATTCAAATCCAGAACCTCACAGTTCACGCCGGAGAATTCCGGTTACAGAACGTCGCCATGACCGTTCCGGCCGGGAAGTACGGAGTGCTGATGGGGCAAACGGGCTCGGGCAAGACCACCATTCTTGAGTCGGTGATCGGACTCAGGACAATCGACAGCGGACAGATTCGGTTGTGCGAACGTGAAGTGACCGGTCTCAACCCGGCCGTGCGGGGAATCGGATATGTTCCGCAGGACGGCGCGCTATTCGCCACGATGACCGTCCGTGATCACTTGGACTTTGCACTGATGATTCGGCGTACGTCGCCCGATCAAAGCAAACGGCGCGTTGAGGAACTCGCCGATCTGCTCGGCATCCTGGACCTGCTAGACCGCAAACCACGAGGTTTGAGTGGTGGGGAGCGACAGCGTGTTGCACTGGGTCGGGCACTGTCGTTCCAGCCAAAGGTCCTGTGTCTGGATGAACCACTCAGCGCACTGGACGATGACACTCGCGACCGCATGTGCGAACTGTTGGAGCAGGTCCAAAAGCACACGGGAACGACAACGCTGCACGTGACACACAACAGTCACGAAGCCGAACGGCTGGCCGACTGTCTGTTCCGCATCGAGAATGGCCAGGTCCAGGAGGTGCGTTAGGACGCCGTTCGTAGTAGCCGGATTTATCCGGCGTTGAGCGGCGCGCTGTTTGAGAATCGCCAGCACCTCGCACGGTCTCGAACGCACAGACAGCCGGACAAGTCCGGTTACTACGAACCACCGAGTGAAAGAATCTGTGGCAGTTGGGCGAGGTCCAGGTTGCCTCCCGAGATCACGCCAACAACAGTCTTGCCGGTAAACCGACCGCGAATCTTGTAAGCGGCGGCCAGGGATGCTGCTCCGGCAGCTTCAGCCAGATTGTGTGTGTGCTCAAGCAGCCAGTACACGGCCTGCCGCATTTCGTCATCACTCACCAGGACCACGTCGTCGAGCAGTTCATGCATGATGTCGAGCGTCATTTGAGCGGGAACCCGTGTGGCAACTCCCTCGGCGAACGTGTTGATCGAATCCGTCGTCCGCATCTCTCCAGCCCGCCATGATTCGGCAACCGCCGGCGCGCCTTCCGCTTGAACGCCAATCACCAAAGTCTCCGGCCGCCGAGCCTTCGCCACGAGACATGTCCCGCAAACGCCGCTTCCCAGTCCGATGGGAACGAGGATCACGTCCGGTTCCGGAACTTCGTCAAAGATTTCGCACGCCATCGTCCCGACACCGGCAATTAACTTCGGCTCGTTGGCGGAGTGAACGTAGCGCAAACCAGTCGGCGCAAGCTCTCGCTCGGCATAGTCGCGAGCTTCGTCGAAGTCCTGCCCGTGTCCGATCAGCGTCGCGCCCAGTCGACGGATCCCGGCACACTTGCCGGGGTTGTTCACGGCCGGCACGACGATTGTGCAATTCACTCCGAATCGTTTCGCCGCCCAGGCCAGCGACTGACCGTGATTGCCTGTTGAACAGCCCAGGATTCCAGCCGCTCGCTCAGTATCTGACAGAGTCGAAACCAGGTTGATCCCGCCCCGAATCTTGAAAGCCCCGACAGGCTGATGATTCTCGTGCTTCGCGAAATATCGGCAGCCGAGGAGTTCCGACAGGCCGGGCCATTCAAACGTCGGCGTCGTTTGCAGTGCCGAGCGCACACGCGGCAGAGCATCGAGAACATCCGCGTACGAGGCGGGCAAATCGGGCATGGTGCGACTCACGTTGAAGTACGGCGGTTGTTCCAATGTGCTCAAGGACAGTGGGGGCGTCCGACGCGTTCGGGAAATCGCAATGATTCAGAACGCGAGCACACGCTGCGGATTGGCGACCAGGATTGCCTGAATCTGAGCGTCGCTGACGCCTGCCTTCTTCAACGCGTCAACGAGCCCCGTCGTGCAGACGGTGAAGTCCGAGTCATTGAACTTCCAGCCCTTCGTTGACTTTTTCTGCTCCGTGTATGGCTCGTAGAAATACGGCACATGATCGTGGGCGACAAGAATTCGGCTGACGTGCCCGGCGTCGACGAGTTCTCGAATCTGCCGAGCCAGCTTGTCGTTGCCATACTTCTCGGCGTGCCCGACGCGGTCGAACTGAATATTGCATCCCAGCCCCACGATCCGGCGGTGATACTCGTGCGAGTTATCGTCCTCGCGGTCATCCAGATTGCCCTGGTGACCGATGATCACTTTCTCCGGCTTCGCACCATTCGCCAGGAAGAGCTGAGCCTGCTCCAGGCCACCGCCATTTGTTGTGTGCGTTGTGATCGGACATCCTGTTTCGCGGCTGGCGATGGCTGCGGCGATGTGGCATCGACGTTCACTTGGACGCATCCACGTGCTGGTAGCACACTTGATGATTCCCACCGGAACTTTCGTATAACGCTCACCCCATTGGCCGTGTGGGTCTTCCATGCCTTCCGTGATCTCGCGAACGTACAGCTTCGCGATTTGATCGATGCCGCTCTTTTCCAGACCCATGCGAATGGCCCACGGGTGCTGCGGTGCCATGGCCTCACACCAGAAACCCGTGCAGGCAATGATGTGCACGCCGCAGACTTTTGCGAGTTCGACAAGCAGGTCCGGATATCGGCCAACACGGATGGGCGTGCACTCAACCAGAGCGGGTTCGCCGGGAAATTCGACTGCAGATTTCACGAATCGCTGCAGCAGCTTCGTTGTCTCGGCGACCACCTCACCCCGGATCGAGTCGTATGGGCCGATGGGAACTTCGTAGAGTTCGGACCAGTCGACAATCGGCGCATGTTCATGCATCAGCGTCGCGCCCAGCCGTTTCGCGTCAATTCGCCCCAGGACTGTCCGAACAGTCGGACCAGTTGCGGCTTCTTTCGCGGTGACTCGGTCGGGTAATTCGAACACCGACACAGCCGCACTCGCGCCGGCCACTGTCTTCAGAAAATCACGACGATCGGAATTCTTCACGGTGCGGCTCCAGTTGTTCGTTGCGCGGGTTCAGGCCAGCAATTCGTTCACGATGCGACCATGAACGTCAGTCAGGCTGACGTCACGACCGCCGAACCGGAACGTCAGGCGTTCGTGATCCAATCCGAGCTGATGCAGAATCGTTGCGTGGATGTCGTGAATGGTCAGCACGTTTTCGACCGCCTTGTTTCCAAACTCGTCGGTTTCTCCGAACGAGTGTCCGCCGCGGAAGCCACCGCCAGCCATGAAGATGCTGTATCCGTTGACGTGGTGATCCCGGCCACATGTATCGGTGATCTTCGGCGTGTGCGGCGTGCGGCCCATTTCTCCTGCCCATACGACGATCGTGTCGTCGAGTAGCCCACGCTGTTTGAGGTCCGTGATCAATGCCCCGACGGCTTGATCCGTGATCATGGAATTCTCTTCGTGGTGTTTCTTAAGGTGCCCGTGCTGGTCCCAGGGTGAGTTGTTCGAGTGCGTGAGTGGGCAGGTGATCTCGACGAAACGAGTGCCGCGTTCGATCAACCGCCGGGCACGCAGGCACTGCAGCGAGTAGTAGCGTTTGAATTCGTTTGTGCTGTCGACGCCGTACATTTCCTGGATGTGTTCCGGCTCGTCACTGATGTCGGCGACCTCGGGGACGGCCGACTGCATGCGGAAGGCGGTCTCGTAATTCTGAATCGCCGACTCGATGACACTGCCATCGGACGTCGTCGTGGCGAACTCACGGTCCTGCGACTTGAGCAGTGCCAGTTTACGTCTTTGAATCGCGAGCATGTCACTGGGAACGATGTTGTCGACTGCATCTCCTTTTGCTCGCAGCAGAGTGGCACCGTGACTGGCAGGCAGGAATGCACCGGCAAAGTTTTCATAACCACCGTTTGGAATCCAGTCGTTGTTGAGCAGCACATAATCCGGCAGATTTGAGTTTTCAGAACCAAGACCGTACGAGATCCACGAACCGATGCTCGGGGCCGTGCCGGTCACTCGGCCAGTGTGCAGCAGCAATGCCTGTTGACCATGTAACGGCTGTGTTCCGACCAGAGACTTCACAACGCACAGATCATCAGCGCATTTTGCAATGTGCGGGAACAGATCACTGACCATCAAACCGCTGTCACCGCGTTTCTGGAACTGCCAGGGACTCCCCATCCAGACGCGTCCGGCATTGCTTTGCGACAGCTTGGAAACTGCACTGTTTCCGATTTGCCGCCCCTGATGTTTCTTCAACGACGGCTTGTAATCGAACGAGTCGACGTGACTCGGACCTCCGTCCATAAAGCAGAACACAACGTGCTTTGCTCGCGGCGCGAAGTGTCCTGACAACGCACGATCCGGTGTCGCCGCCTCTGCGTTTCGGGACATCAGTCCGGCCAGAGCCAACAGGCCAAATCCGTTCGAGGTGTTGGCGAGAAACTCCCGTCGATTCGTGGGGGCCGGAGCGAATCCCGGGCACGGATGCGGGTGATGCATGTCTGCTCTCTGGAAATGGAACAATTGGGGAGTAATGGAGCTGAACAACGCGAGTGGATCGTAATTTATCGCACGTAAATAAACTCTTTTGAGTTGAACACAGCGTGCGCGACATCGGCCCAGGTGGCAACGTGCTGCATAATCTGGTCGTCCGCGACACCCTGAAGACCACTCAAGTCGCGAACCGCTTCCATCCAGCGATCAATCTCACCCGGTGATGGCTCACGAGCAAATGCGCGGGTCAGCATGTCGGTGATTCGTACTCGGGGCGAATCATGATCGGTTGCCACCAGACGGCTGCTCCAGACTTGCGATTGGCCTTTGACAAACGGGTCATTCAGAAGAGCCAGTGACTGAGACGGCGTGCTCGAGACGTCGCGACGCCCGGTCGGAATTTTGGGTTTCGGCTGGTTAAACAGAGACAGGAATTTCGGCGCTTCCATGATCGCGATCTTTGTGTAAATCGATCGTCGCCCGTTCCCATCAATCGGTCCGGAGAACAGTCGTTTCTTTGGATCCTCGTTGGAACGATGAGGATCAATCACAGGTCCGAACAGAGTTGCGTCGAGTCCGCCGGACACCGCCAGCATGGAATCACGAATGGCTTCGGCTTCCAGACGCCGAGTCGCGAAGTGGTGCAGCAGGCGATTCCTCGGATCAGCGGCAAGAGCCTGGGGAGACACCCTTCCCGATTGCTGCCATACCTGACTGAGCAGCACCCTGCGTATCAGCTTCTTCGTGGACCAGCCGTCATCGATGAAGTGGGAAGTCAACCAGTCGAGCAGTTCAGGATGCGACGGTCGATCACCGAGCAATCCGAAATCGCTGGGAGTCGCCACGATTCCGGTGCCGAACAGCCAGTGCCAGACACGGTTTACATAGACCCGGGCAGTCAGGGGATTGTCCGCTCGGGAGATTTGTTCAACGAGCTGTCGTCGTCCACTTCCGTCGTCGGTGAATGTTGACCCTTCTCCTGCGAGGGATTTCAGCCAACCTCGCGGCACTGGATCGGCGAGTTGGTCGTAATCGCCGCGGACGTTGAGTCGGTAGTCGAACCCGTCATCGACGTCGGCCATACCATTGACCGTGTGAGGATTCTTCAGGGCCTTTTCCGCGTCTCGGTAGTCTTCGACCAGTGCCGTAAGTGCGGGTTGCTTTTCTGTCAGTCCGGAACTCGTCAATGCTCCGTTCTTCAACAGCCAGTTCATCACCTGGACGTCGTCGGGAGTCGACTTATCCGAGGCCCATGCTTCGATGGCCGCGCGAAACCACGCGGCGTAACGGTGGGCCGCCTGTTCAACTGACTGAGGAGCCTCACCCGAGAACAGGCGATCGAATCGAGCGAGTTCGTCTTTCGGAGTCGACGCTGACTTGTGCCGGACAACCCGCGTGATTCCGAACCAGCTCTTCGGATCGGCTGCCTGCTCTTCGCTGCATGGTCCACCGAGACCAACTCGCGGCGGAAAATTCGGGTTGCTGGTTTTCGTGGCAAATTCCATGTACGTGTGCCGGTCCGGTGAGCCCATACTCATCGACACCCAGCTCGGCACGGCGTTGTTGAGGTATTGTTGTTTTTCAGTCAGAAATGCGTTGTCGATCACAGTGCGGCGACATGCGAAATCCCCGCCGGAGTGTTCGAAGCTGAGATGATCGCCGCTGAACCGGGACAACCACGGAGTTCGAACCGCTCCGTTCAAACGCGGAGACAGCGTGTTCGTATAGAGTCCACCAGCTAGGAGCTGAGTGACCGCAGTGTCTCCCGAGAGCGATACCACAAAGTCGCCGCAGCGAGTGATCTCGGCCAACCCGGTTCCGTCCACAGACCAGTCTTCCGGCACGCCGTCGCGAAAGTCGACGACGGTCGTGAAGTGTGTCGCGTTGTGCTCTGACCTCTCCCTTCGTTGCTGGTCGTATTGAGCCACAACGTTGGTCCACGCCGCACTTACGTCCGTCTGTTCGGCGT
The DNA here is from genome assembly GCA_964431285.1 of uncultured Planctomycetaceae bacterium. Taxonomy (GTDB): domain Bacteria; phylum Planctomycetota; class Planctomycetia; order Planctomycetales; family Planctomycetaceae; genus CAUZFZ01. The sequence continues at coordinate 16,234 of CAYSJO010000356.1, read as the reverse complement.
CAGCTTTCAGAACTGCGGTGAACGCAAACAGCGGGTCCTCGACAGCCGACGTCTTTTTCTGTCTCTGTTCAATCAGCGGCTTCCAGACTCCGCCGCGTTCTGCCAGGCCTTGCGCAAATGCCGCGGCGTCTTCCAGCCAGAGCTTCGCCAACAGTGGCTTCATTCTGGACTTCAGGCTCTTCAGTTCGGCAATCGCAGCGGCGTTGCGTTCGGGCAGATCGACAGTATTCGTCAACCAGCGGGAACTCATGAACGCCCCGGCCAGTGCGTAGTATTCCTTCTGGGCGACCGGATCGAGTTTGTGGTCGTGGCAGCGGGCACACGCCACCGTTGTTGCCAGAAATGCTTTCGAAAATGCGTCGATCTTGTTGTCCAGCATTTCCTGGTGGATGCCGTTGAAATTCGAGCTGTCACCGTGCCGCTTTTCACCCATCTGAAAGAACATCGGTCCGATCAGCGATTCGTTGATGTGAAGCTCGTGATTCAGCCGCGGATTTTCTAAAACGTCTCCAGCGATCTGCTCACGCACAAGCTGGTCAAATCCAACATCGGCATTGAATGCCCGAATCAGGTAGTCGCGGTATTGCCAAGCCCCCTTGGCGGGCATATCCCATTCGTAGCCGTACGTGTCGGTGTATCGCACGACGTCCATCCAGTGCCGAGCCCACCGCTCACCAAAATGGGGCGAATCGAGCAGCTGATCGACAAGTGCTGCCCACGCATCTTTTTCCGGCGACTTGTCAGCGATGAACGCATCAACGACTTCGGAATCCGGCGGCAATCCGGTCACTGCGAATGCCGCCCGCCGCACGAGCGTGCGTCGATCGGCCCGAGTCGCCGGGTGCAGACCGTCTGCGTCGAGTCTTGCCATGATGAACCGGTCGATCGCATTTGTGGACCACGGTCCACCCTGGACCGACGGAACCTGCGGATCTCTGACTGGTTGTAGGCTCCAGAACCGCAGGCGTTCCTGAAAGATGGCGTCCCAGGTGGCTGCTGCAGATTCTTCCGGGTCGGGAGGCGTGTCGCGTGGGTCCCGTGCTCCCGTCTTAATCCACGTTTCAAAGTCAGCGATGATGTTGTCGGGCAGCTTCCGGTCGGGTGGCATCTCGAACGACTCGTGCCGCAGTGCCGCAAGGATGAGACTTGCCTTCGGCTTGCCCGGCACAACCGCAGGGCCTGTCTCGCCGCCACGCCGAATGGAATCGCGAGAGTCGAGCAGCAGCTTGCCCTTCAGCTTCGCAGCTGCAGTCGAATGACATTCGTAGCAGTACCGCACCAGCACGGGCCGTATCTTCTTCTCGAAGAACTCGTCGTCATCAGCTGCTTTGGTCGAATTGATCAGAGCACTGGACGCGAGCAGTCCGCAGTACAAGAGCAGTCGCATCACCAGTCCGTCCTCGTGCGTGGCTTTCCGTCCAATCCCGACCGGTCAGTCTATCAACCTCAATTGTCCACAAAAGCACGTGCCCTCGACGGGAGGGCTTTTGTCTGAGCTGGCAACAAAAAAGCACCGTCACGACTTAACGCTGTGACGGTGCTTTGGCTGCCAGTGTGGCGTCCGACGCCGGTCAGACGAGATCGGCGATTGGCTTACCGTCTTCGATCATGTAGACCGGACGACCGGCCTGATTCAACAGCTGCATTTTCGTGTCGATTCCCAGGACATGGAACACGGTTGCCATCAGGTCCTGCGGGCTTTGTGGGTTAATGGCAGGACGTGACACACGATCGTCCGATTTACCGACCGTCTGCCCCATCTTCAGTCCGCCGCCCGCCAGAGCCAGTGTGGTCAACGGAGCCCAGTGATCTCGGCCAGCGTTTCGGTTAATTCTCGGTGTCCGTCCGAATTCACCGGAGACGACAACAAGCACATTGTCGCCCAGACCTCGCTGATGCAGGTCTTCGACCAGTGTGCCGACTGCATGGTCGACATGCGGGCCACGCGAGTTCATCGCTTTCTGGATACTGCCGTGCATGTCCCAGCCGCCGTACGTGGCCGTCACGAAACCACAGCCGGCTTCGCAAAGACGTCGAGCAACCAGAAGCTGCTGACCAAGTCCGCCGCCGTAACGGGCGACTGTCCGCGGGTCCTCTTCCTTCAAATCGAACGCCTTGGGAGCCTTACCAAGAACCAGGTTGAAGGCCTGCTTCTCAAACGCGTCGAGGCCATCCATGACTCCGGTGCGGTCCGCGTCGCGATTAAAGCGATCGAATCCCGCCAGCAGACTGCGGCGATCGTCCAGACGTTCCAAGGGCGTCTGCAGACTCATGCTGCGCTTGGCTTCGGCATTGCTGCCAAACGGTGCGTAGGCGGTTCCCAGAAACGCCGGACCGTCGGAACCAATCCCGCCGAGGCGAACGTAGGTCGGCATTCCGGTCTCGGCGTGATTCGCCCCACGAACCCGAGCAGCGATCGAACCGATTGACGGGCGAGTCGGAAGTCCACCGTTGTCGATGTTGCGGTTGTTGTAACCGGTCATCAGGAAATGTGTCCCACCGCCATGACCGCTGTTCGTGTGTGCAAACGAGCGAACGAAAGCCATTTTGTCGGCGTTCGCGGCCATCTTCTCGAAGTTTCCACCAAGAGTGACGCCAGGAACACACGATTTCACTTCGCCCGTTACACTGCGATATTCGCTGGGTGCCGTCATTTTCGGGTCGAAGGTTTCCACATGTGTGGGACCTCCACTCAGCCAGACCCAAATCACAGACGTGTCTTTGACAGGTCGACCAGCGTCAGACGCCTGAGCTCGTGCGGCGAGCAGACCGGGGAGCCCGAGTGTTCCAGCTCCGAGTGCTCCGACTCGCAGAAAATCGCGGCGAGTCGTTCCATCACAGTCCCGTGCACGGCGATTTGCGGTAAGAGTCAGCATCGGTAACCATCCTTTCACGCTGGCGTTTCAATTCCGCCAAACAGGAAATGAGGGACGTCGGATTCGACCGGCGTCCGGAAACGATCGACTGCTGTGCAGCTTCGCCAATTCTACGGCTGTCCCCCGCCAATGAGAATATCGAATTTCGTTTATGCGTTCGGCCACTGAAATGTCGCCTGGCACTTTGCGGGGATGCTGTGTCTCGTGCGTTTGCTGCTTTCTACGCAATCTGTCACAGAAGTAAGTCAAATATGAACAATGCGTAATCTCCAGTGTCGACGACGTTGAGGTCCCGTTCTCGTTTCCGTCCGGCTGTCAGAAATGACTCTGTCCATGTCCTACTCGCCCGGATCCTCACCCAGCGATCGGATTCGCGAGGCGTTCTCGTCAGAGAATCTGGAGACGCTGGCCCATCGCCTGGCCGACGTGCTGGGTGAGCACATGGACCGTGTGACGGGATGCGATGGAGCAGTCTTGAACTGGGTCGATCCCCCGGCGAATGTTCGCCGTGCTGGAACTATTCTGGACTCGGCAAGTGCTGGCGGACTTCACGATTCGCTGGTGGATCGGTTCGAATCGCTCGTCCGCGAGATGCTGCAGCGCGGGAACAACCTGCACGACCCGCGATACATCGGCCATCAGGTTCCGGCGCCGGTCCCGATCGCCGGTCTGTTCGATGCCGTCGGATCGATCACCAACCAGGTGATGGCCATCTATGAAATGGGGCCGTGGTCAACGTCCGTGGAACGCGCGCTTGTGGAACGTCTGGGACAACAGATCGGATGGTTGCCGGATAGCTTTGCCGGGCTGGTGACGCATGGTGGATCACTGGGCAACCTGACGGCACTGCTGACGGCACGAAACGTCGCACTCGGCGATGCCTGGGAAACAGGCCTGAGCGGGAAGTCAGCAACTCCCGTCATCGTCGCTCATCAGGACGCTCACTACAGCGTGTCACGCGCCGCGGGCGTCATTGGTGTCGGTGTCGAGCAGGTGTTGCGTTGCGGACTGGACGAACGCCGCCGCATGGATCCCAATCAGCTTGATGAGCTGCTGGGGCAACTCCGATCGAAGAATCAGCCGATCGTGGCGGTCTCGGCCTGTTCGTGCGCGACACCGATCGGTGCCTTCGACCCGCTGAAAGATGTCGCGGCCGTCTGTCATCGACATGAAGTCTGGCTGCATGTTGATGCAGCTCACGGCGGAGCGGCCTGCCTCAGTCGCAAGTACCGGCATCTGGTCGCCGGACTTGACCAGGCAGACTCGCTGGTCATGGACGCGCACAAGATGCTGTTTGTCCCCGCGCTGTGCGCCTTCGTCTTTTACCGCAACCGCGATCATCGCTTCGAGACGTTCCGCCAGGACGCACCGTATCTGTTCGATCCGTCCGCTCCTGGCCTGGCCGAATATGACAGCGGCATGCTGACACCCGAATGCACGAAGCGAGCGGCCACTTATGGGCTGTGGGGCACATGGGCTCTGTTCGGCCAGCAGCTCTTCGAGGACATGGTCGACCAGACGTTCGATCTCGGGCACACGTTTTATGAGATGCTCACCGAGGCACCGGACTTCGAACCGCTGCACGTTCCCGAATGCAACATCGTCGCGTTCCAGCACATTCCCGATGCAATGCAGGGTGAATCCGAAGAGCGTCTGGCGCAGTTCCTGTTTGACGTGCGTCGCGAACTGATCCACTCCGGAGAGTTCTACATCGTCCAGGCGAATGTCGACGGACGCCAGGCCCTGCGAGTGACGATCATTAACCCGCTGACAACAGCAGACCATCTGGCCGGCCTGCTGGAAGCGATCCGACGGTTCGGCCGCAAGTTGCTGGCGGCGGGCAATCCGGCTCACGAATCCTGACTCGGCACTGGAAGAAATCTCCTCAAAGTCCCGCTTCAGATTTCTCAGAAATGATGTAACCACGCCGTTTGCCGCGGTAAATGCATGCGGCGACCATCCGCCGGAGTTTTTCAATGACTGAACCTGACAAAACCGAACACTTCGTGCAGCGGCTCGCTGAGCATCAAAACCGGCTGTACGGATACGTGTTTTCGCTGCTGGGTGACCACAGTCGAGCGGCCGATGTGCTGCAGGAAACCAATATGGTCTTGTGGCGTAAGATCGACACGTTCCAGGTTGACAAGCCGTTTCTGCCGTGGGCATTCGCGATCGCGCGGTTTCAGGTGCTTGCCCATGTGCGAGACCAGAAGCGTGACAAACTGTTGCTGGATGCCGCGCTGGCCGAGGCCATCAGCCAGGAAGCCGAGAAACACGCGGGGCAGTTGGACGCATGGCGTGAGGCTCTGCGTCCGTGTCTGGAGACGCTGACTTCAGGCAATCGCGAGTTGGTCGAACAGCGTTACATGAGTTCAATGTCGATTGCTGACATCGCGGCGGCCGTCGATCGATCGATGAGCGGGGTCAAGGTCGCACTCATGCGATCCCGACGGCACCTGGCGGATTGCATTCAGGTGCGAATGGCCGCGGATGACTCGCTGTGATGAGTTTTCGAATGTCCAATGTCCAACAGACTGCTCTAACTGCATCATTGGAAGTTCCTTGTTGGATTTCGATATCCGGGGAGCAGCCCGATGACTGACAATCGCTTCGCAGAATTCGAATCACTGTTGTTCGATTGGGAAGACGGCACGCTCGATGATGTCGGTGTCGAACGCGTGCGTGAGATTCTCAGGACTGACGAGAATGCACGCGCTCATTATCTCCGACTGCAGATGATGAATGCGGCGCTGAAGTTTGAAGGTGATGCAGGACTCATCGAACCCACTGAACTTCGCCCCGGGATCGATGAGCAGCCTGGCAAACACGATTTGGCGAGCGTGGCAGCATCGCGACGACCTCGCCGTTTGATGTTGGTCACGGCCGCGTTGGTCATCTGTTTGCTGACCGGACGCCTGGTCCAGCTTGAGTTGGCTCACCATCCTGAATCATCAGATCAGATCGTTCTTGAAGTCGATCATCGTGACGAGTCCGACGAAGCGACGTCGAAGGGTGTGGCATTGGTCACACGACTGGTCGATGCCACGTGGGGCGAGGACCAGAAGCCGCTGGAAGTGGGCGATGCGCTTTCGCCGGGGCGACTCGCTCTGGCATCGGGGTACGCTCAGGTGGAATTCTTCTGCGGGGCGACAGTCATTCTGGAAGGACCAGCCGAACTGGATTTGCAGTCGTCGTTACTGGCGCGAGTTCGTAGTGGAAAGTTACGTGCCCAGGTGCCGCTGGCGGCTCGCGGCTTCTCGCTGGAAGTAGACGATCTGAAAGTCGTCGCCCTTGGTACGGAGTTCGGGCTGTCCGTTTCGTCGGAAGGCGCGAACGTGCAGGTGTTTGACGGCGAAGTCGAATTGCAGCAGCCGGGTGTGGACAATCAACGACTCACCACAGGCGAGGCCCTGGTTCGAACTGCCGACGGGGCGTATGAGGAATCAGAGATAACGCCGAACAGTTTTCTGGATATTGCAACTCTCGAATCGCGGGCTCAGGGCCAGCGTGGCGATCGCTACGAACGATGGCGGGCCTGGTCCGAAAACTTTCGCCGCGATGAACGGCTTATTGTCTATTACGCGTTCGACCAGAAAGGCGGATGGCAACGGCGACTCAACAGCAGCCTGGAGCCTGCAAACAGAGAACTTGACGGTGCGATCGTGGGTGCTCATCGAGTGCCGGGTCGATGGTCATCGAAAGGCAGCCTGGAATTCAAACGCCCCGGTGATCGTGTCCGTGTACAGATTCCAGGCGAGTACAGCTCGTTGACGTTTTCCTGCTGGGTGAAGATCGACAGCCTCGACCGCTGGTACAACTCGCTGTTTCTCACGGACAACTACAACCAGGGCGAGCCTCACTGGCAGATTCTGGATACTGGCCAGCTCTTCTTTTCAGTGCGAGTCAAAGCTGACGACAAAGGCCCGGAACATCGCGAAGTCCTTTCGCCGCCCTTCTGGACACCTTCCCTGAGTGGCAAGTGGTTGCATCTCGCGACGACGTTCAACGTCGCTGAGAAACGCGTCACGCACTACCTGAATGCCAATATCCTGCACGAGGAATCGATTCCTGACCATCAGCTTGTTCGGACGACGCGGTTCGGTCGTTCGACGATCGGTAACTGGTCATCACCACAACGCTCGGACGCACATTTCGCGATTCGAAACCTCAACGGTAGCATCGACGAATTCGCGATCCTCGCTGCAGCTCTGACGGCGAATGAAATCAAGGAGATCTACGACAATGGCAAGCCGTAATAAAAATTTCCTAAAACACAGAGGCACAGAGGACACAGAGTTTTCTGTATGGCGCCACTGTGAACTCCGTTCCTCTGTGTTTCAGATCTTTTTCGCTGCACTGGTCGCCATGTTCGCGTCTCAAGTGTGCAATGCGAATGATATTGAGCCAGTGCTCACTGAAGCCCGTGCAAATCGCCTTTTCACACTCAAAGTGTTTCCGCTGCTGAAGGTGAAATGCTTCGGCTGTCACGGCCATGATCCAGAAGACATTCGCGGCGATTACGACTTGCTCACGCGAGAGGGGATGCTCAAGGGAGGCGAGTCCCAAGAGACGTCGCTGGTGCCAGGCAAGCCGGAGAAGAGCCCGCTCTATCAGGCGGTGATCTGGGACGGTCTCGAAATGCCTCCCAAAGAGAATGACCGGCTTTCCGAAGAAGAAACCGAGTACATTCGCAAGTGGATCGCTGCTGGCGCTCCCTGGCCGAACGCCGAGGCACTGCTGGCGATTCAGCGGAAAGAATGGTCCGTTCGTGAGAACGAAGATGGTTTCATTGTTGATACAAGCGGAGGACTCGCGGACGACTGGACGTACCGTCGATATCGACGCGAAGACATCTGGGCATTTCAGCCGGTGAAGCGGCCGGAAGTGCCGGCAGGAGCAGCGAATCCGATTGATGCTTTCGTGAATCGACGGCTGGAGTCGGCCGGTTTGAAGCCAGCGAGCAAGGCCGACTTCCGGACATTGATTCGTCGAGCAACTTACGACCTGACGGGACTGCCACCGAGCCCGCAGGAAGTGTTTCAGTTTCGGCAGGCCTGGGATCAGAATTCTCAACAGGCGTGGGACAACCTGGTCGACCGACTGCTGGAAAGCGATCATTACGGTGAGCGTCAGGCTCAGCATTGGCTCGACGTTGTTCGTTATGCCGACACAGCCGGATTCTCAAATGACTACGAACGCTCAAATGCGTGGCGATATCGTGACTACGTCATTCGCTCTTTCAATAAAGACACGCCGTTTAACGAATTCATTGTCGAGCAGATTGCAGGCGACGAACTTCGACCTGGCGATCCGGAAGCTCTGATCGCGACGGGACTGCTGCGAATGGGACCGTGGGGCACTCAAATGATTCCCCAGAAGGAAGCACGGCAGATCTACCTCGACGATCTCGTGCACAACGTCGGCCAGGCATTTCTTTCCATGCCGATGCGTTGTTGCAAATGTCACGACCACAAGTTCGATCCTCTACCAACTCGTGACTACTACGGCATGTATGCTGCGTTTGCGACGACTCAACCCGCCGAGATGCAAGCGGAGTTTCTTCCGGAAGAGAATCTGAAGGGATTTGCCGAAAAGCGAAAGCTCGTCGAAGAGTTGCTGGCTTATGCCAGAGCGGAGCAGGCGAAGATCCAGAACAAACAGGAAGCTGCTGCTAAGAAGTGGTACGAGGAACACGACCTGCCGTACAAGAATGAAAACGCCCGGAGGAAAGATCCCGAAGACAAAAAGCCGCCAAGACATGTCGGGCTGACATACGAAGAGAAAGGAATGAAGAAAGTTCGCGAGCAGGATGTCTGGATCTGGGAACGTCGACTCGAACGCTACAAACCAATGGTCCAGGCCGTGTACAACGGGCAGGATGACTACAAGAACGGTCGGAAACTGAGGCCCGCGAAGAAGATCAACGAGAAGTGGCGTCCCGCGAATTTCATTCTTGGTGGCGGTTCGCTCGAAGCACCGCTGAAGTCTGTCACACCGGGAGTCCTCAGCGCACCCGCATTGCCTGTGCAGCAGGCGAATTACAATCCCTGGCAGATCGCGGACGGTCTCAGCGGGCGACGTCTCGCGTTGGCGAAGTGGATTGCCAGAGACGACAACCCGCTGACAGTCCGCTCAATCGTCAACCGCATCTGGCAGTCACATTTCGGCAAGGGAATCGTGAAGACCGCGAACAGCTTCGGAGCGAAGGGCAGCAAGCCGACGCACCCGGAACTGCTCGACTGGCTAACCGCCGATTTCATTGAGCACGGCTGGAAAATCAAGCGCCTGCATCGGCTTGTCATGTCTTCGGACGTGTATAGCCGCTCCGGCAAGACCGTCGATGTCAGGAAGCAGGCCACTGTGGATCCGGACAACAATCTGCTGGCGTCTTTCCCATCACGTCGCCTCACGGCTGAAGAATTGCGAGACAGCACACTGCTGGTCAGTGGTGAACTCAATCGGGAAATGGGTGGCGTCCCGATCATGCCGGAGATCAATCTGGAAGTCGCTCTCCAGCCGCGCATGATTCAGTTCTCAATCGCTCCCGCACATCAGCCCTCGCGCACTCCTGCCGAACGCAACCGGCGAACGATTTACACGTATCGCGTCCGCGGCCAGGCCGATCCGTTCCTGGAGATCATGAACCTGCCGAATCCCAATGAATCGTGCGAGCTGCGAGACTCGGCGTCCGTCACTCCGCAGGCCTTCACGCTGATGAACAGCGACGTCATCACGGATCGATCGATCGCGTTCGCCTTGCGCGTTCAGAAAGTGCGTCCAGACGAGAAGGAACAGTGGATCCGCCGCGCAGTGCAATTTGCCTACGGCCGAATTCCGACGCAGCAGGAACAGAAGAGCCTGCACGCGTACCTCAATGAGATGCAGACGTACCACAATCAGCACAAGCCAGAGAAAATCAAGTACCCGACTCAGGTCGTCCGATCACTGGTCGAAGAATTCACTGGTGAGCCTTTCGAGTTCATCGAAAAACTGAACGTCTACGAAGACTACGTTCCAGACGCTAAGCCGTGGACGGTCGATGCTGATACACGGGCGTTGGCTGACGTCTGTCTGTTGCTCCTTAATTCAAACGAATTCCTCTACGTCTACTGATCACAACTCTTCTTGAACAATCTCTGTCATGAGATCAGGACATAACCATGACGAATGCCATTCCTCGCCGCGAGTTTCTTTACGGACTCGGTTCATCCCTCGGAGCACTGGCTCTTACCGACCTGCATGCCGCGGAGAAGAAGCAGGCCGGTCCCCTGGCTGCGAAGCAGCCAATGCACGAGCCAAAGGCTAAAGCCGTAATCATGCTCTTCATGGAAGGAGGACCATCGCAGGCGGATACGTTTGATCCGAAAACGAAGCTCAGCGAGCTGCATCTGTCCGAATCAACGCGGACGGCTGGTCTTGCGGGTGGAAAACGGTTCTATGTTGGCAGTCCGTTCAAGTCACGGAAGGTTGGAAATGCCGGCATCGACATGTGTGACCAGTGGCAATTCCTGGCCGATCCCGACGTCGCCGATGAACTGTGCGTCTATCGAGGCTGTAAAGCCGATTCACTCAATCACCCGGAAGCGCTACTCCATATGAACACGGGCAGTCGCCTTGGTGGAGACCCGGGACTTGGTGCGTGGACGACATACGGACTTGGGTCAGAGAATCAGAATGTTCCTGGTTATGTTGTTATGACGGAACTGGCTCTGCCCCAGGCTGGTCCCGCGAACTGGACCAACGGTTTCCTGCCAGCGCACTACCAGGGAACTCGACTGCGCTCAACCGGCTCGCCGATCCTTGACCTTAATCCACCCAAGTACAAATCCCGCGAGCACCAGCGACGCGCGCTTGATCAACTGGCAATGCTGAATGCGAGACATGCTGACCAGCATCCCGAGCACGAAGAACTCAAGGCTCGCATGGAAAGCTACGAACTTGCATTCCGCATGCAGATGTCGGTGCCTGGTATTATCGATATCGACAGCGAGCCGGAATACATTCAGAAGGCCTACGGTCTTGAACGCAAAGATACGTCAGCGTTCGGACGTCAGTGCCTGATGGCGCGTCGACTGGTCGAAGAGGGCGTTCGTTTCGTGCAAATCTTCTCCGGCGGCTGGGACAGTCACGACTACCTGAAGAAAGGCCACTCCTCGCGCATCGCGAGTGTTGACCAGGCCATTGCCGCGTTAATCAAAGACCTCAAAACCCGTGGCCTGCTGGAAGACACCCTGGTCGTCTGGACTGGAGAATTCGGCCGCACCCCTGACAACAACTATCGAGGCGGGGTCACTGCCCTCGGTCGAGGACACAACGCGGACGCTATGAACATGTGGTTCGCCGGCGGTGGTACGAAACGTGGAACAGTCGTTGGAGCCACTGACGAAATCGCTGCCGAAGCCGTCGAGGTTGTTCATCCGATCCGAGACGTCCACATCACGATGCTGAACCTGCTCGGTCTGGACGACACCAAACTCACCTACTTCCACGCCGGCCGCTACAAACAGCTTTCTCAGTTCGGCGGTGAGCTGATTCCCAAATTGATTGCGTGACCCGCACCTTTCGCCAGTCTCAAGAATGCGGTCGAGCTGATACTGTATCAGCGGCATCGCGGTTGAATGGTCGTCGCGATGCCGTCATTCCTACTCAACCGGCTGACAGACGAATCCAGAATGAAGTACCGCATACTCGGGCGCACCGGACTTGAAGTGTCATTGGTTGGTCTGGGAACCGGTGGGCCGAGCCGCATCGGGCAACGCACACATTGCGACGAGGCGACGTCACATCGCGTCGTTCATCGAGCACTCGATCTGGGCATCAACCTGATTGATACTGCGGCTGACTATGGCGACAGCGAGTCGATTCTGGGACGCGCGCTGAGGGATGTGCCACAAGATCGTTATCTTGTCGCCACGAAGTTCAATCCGGACCCCGATGAGAACGATTCGGTCATCACGCCGCAGGCTCTGGTTGAGTCGTGCGAACGCAGCCTGAAACGACTGCAGACTGAGACGATCGACATCTACCAGTTTCACGGGCTTGTGCCGTCCAACTACCGCATCGCAGTCGATCGACTTTATCCCGCCGTTGAGAAACTGCGAGAAGCGGGCAAGATTCGATTCGTCGGCGTGACTGAGCATTTCTTCCGAGACCATGAGCATCAAATGCTCAATGCCGCAGTGGCGGAAGACATTTGGGACACGATCATGGTCAAGTATGGGATTATGAATCTGTCTGCGGAACGTGCGATCCTTCCGCAGGCAAAGCAGAAGAATATCGGCGTGCTCAACATGTCTGCAGTGCGAGTCAAACTGAGTCGACCGGACGAACTGTCACGCACGATTTCACAATGGAAGCAACGCGGGCTGATCGCGGAGAATGTCGTCCCGGATCGCGCCCCGCTCGGTTTTCTGGTTCACGACAACGTCAAATCCGTTGTCCAGGCGGGTTACAAGTTCGGTATCAGCCACGACGCAATCTCCTCGCTGCTGATCGGGACGGGAAACGTGCAGCACCTGGAGGAAAACGTCGAAACGATTGTTGGTTCACCGCTCCCGGCTACGGACACCACAAAGATCCGCACGATTTTCGGTGACATCGTCGAGTCCGAGGGAGACACCGCATAAGTGGAAGGCCGAGTTCGAAAGAAGACCGTCTCTCCAACTCGTGAACTTTCGATGGTGGGGGCAGGAGTATTCCTGACTACATTTTTGACAAGCATCAGCAGGACCGGGAATTGACCCGACTGCGACTGATTGAAGAGCTGTTTGATCCGACGTCGATCTCGCACATGCAGGGCGCTGGCATTACGACTGGCTGGCGCTGTCTTGAGGTTGGCGCCGGGGCTGGCTCCCTGCTGGAATGGATGGCTACCACCGTGGGCGAGACAGGTGCTGTCGTTGGTATTGATCGTGATGTGCGGTATCTGGGCGGCGTTGACGCTGCCGCAGTTGGCGTCGTCGCGGGTGACTTTCTTCAAGTGCCGCTGGACACACCGTTTGATCTCGCCCATTGCCGGTATGTGTTGATCCACAACCAGAGCAGCGATGACATGCTCTGCAAGTTCTGGAATACCCTGAAGCCAGGTGGATTCCTTGTCGTCGAGGAGCCTGATTTCCTCACATGCTGGCGAGATTGTCCAGCTTGTCAATACAGCCATCTGCCGCATGTTCGAGGAAATGGGACTCGATCCCGCGTTTGGCCTGGCGCTTCCGGAAAAACTCGTGGACACGGGGTTTCACATCGTCGATGTCGACTCTCGCATTCACCTGGCCCGTGGTGGAAGTCGGATGGCTCGAATGATGGGACTTTCCGCGAGTGCGGTCGCAGAGAAATACATTGCAACGGGTGTTGTCACACGAGAAGACATTGACCGCCATGTAAGAGATACCGAGGACGAAAGCCGCTGGGCCATCCATTACTCCACGGTTTCTGTCGTTGCTCAGAAACCGTAAGTGCTGAGAACATTCTTATGCCAAGCCACCTGACACTTCATGAACTGGAAGCGGGGCTTCCTGAAATCGTTGAGTCGCCTCGGGACAAGGGGATTGTGGGGCAGATCGTCGTTCGTCCGGCTGAGGATGAACGAACACAGTTGTCCGCGGCGGACGTCACTCCTGCTGGCGGAGTTCATGGCGATGCCTGGGCGGATGGGTGCTGGAAGTCTCTGCCGGACGGACGCCCGCATCCCGACGTTCAGATCGCGATGATGAATGCCCGCGTCATCCAACTGATGGCCCAATCTGAGACGCAGTGGGCTCTGGCGGGAGACCAGCTATTCGTCGATCTGGACCTGAGTCGGGACAATCTACCCGTTGGACAACGGCTTGAAGCCGGGACTGCAATTCTGGAAATCACTGACGTCCCACACAACGCGTGCTCAAAATTCGCAGAGAGGTTCGGCGCCGATGCCGTGGCGTTTGCGAATTCGCCAACCGGAAAGCCGCTTCGACTGCGGGGCGTCTATGCAAGGGTGGTCCAGGCTGGCACGATTCGAGTTGGTGACACATTGACGAAACAGTGAAACGCCGCCGGAGAAATGCGCTCAGTTGGTCACCATGGCCTGCTTCTTCTCTTCGATGAATGTGACGTGGTGCGGGATGTGATTGGTAATCCGCTCCAGCAGCGTCACGAGTTTCATGGGACCATCCACAGAATGGATACCCGTGCGGTCGAAGGCTTCGGCGGGAAGCGAATGCAGAATCCGGACCATCTGCTTTCGTGTCGCTTCGATCACATCAAGATCCTCATCGATGTCTCTGTGGTCATAGGCGAGATGTTCTGCGTACTGCTGATGGAATCCGCCGGCGAAGGATGGCTGGTCTTCGGCAATCACGTGCTTCATTCGATCGGCGTAGACGGGCTCAAAGTCCGCTAGATGGCAGACGATCTGCCGTGTTGACCATTTTCCGGGTATCGGTGCCGCATCGATCTGCTCGGGTGTCATTCCGGCAATGGTGGCACGCAACTGCTGCGGTCCCTGGCCATACATCCCGATGAGTTCAGAAATCTCCATCAGCTCGTCTCCTGTGACTGTGTTGCTGAGGCGTCTTATCTGGTAGCGACCTTCCATCCGTCAACGGAGTGCATTGCCGCTGCCTGGTCTCGGTACGGCTAACCCATACAGGCGTGCTGAGCGGCCGAGACTTTCGCAACCTGTGTGTGAGCCTCACGAATCGTCAAAGCCAGTGGGGTGAACGGTCGAGAACAAGCGGTTGGACGGCGCGGAAACTGAACGCGTCGAGAAGAAGCCCTGTCGGGTGGTGGTTCGGCGGGGCTGGAACGGGCCGGCCTCTTCGCTGCTGCACCCATGAGCAAGCATCTCGAACAGATCGACGGATTCGGCATCGAGGGTGAACTTCCCTATTGGAAGCAGGCTCAGGAACCTCTTGCGTGTCTGATTTTCCTGCTGCCGATGCTGCTGGTTTACGAAGTCGGCGTGTTACTGCTGGCCGGTGATCATGCCAGTTCACTGCGAAATGGTGCCGATTTCTGGATGCGTTCGTGGCTTCAGAATGCCGGTTTGAAGGCGTTCATCCTGCCGGCCCTGGTCGTCGGTGCAATGCTCGTATGGCATCGCTACGGACAGTATCCGTGGCGAATCTCGCGTGAGACGCTGATCGGAATGTTTGCCGAAAGTCTGTTGCTGGCAGTCACACTGCTCACGGTCGCTCAGCTTCAGGACATGGCGTTCCAGTGCTGGTTTCCTGGCGACCGGCATATCCACCAAAGCACACTTGGCGAACGGCCCTTATTGCTGGTCCCGGCTAATGCAGATGTGATGCCGGCCCCGGGGCTGACACCCGCGCCGCCACTGAACCAGTCGAATCAATCGCCCGCCGCATCGCTCGCCCCGCGACTGATCAGCTACGTGGGAGCTGGTGTGTATGAAGAGGTGATGTTCCGGCTGGCTCTATTGCCGCTGTGCGTGCATGTGTTGCGGTCGATGTTCCGCATGCCGGGCAAGTGGGCCGCGGTGATGGCGGTCTTCGTGACAAGTCTCACGTTCTCAATCGCGCACTACATCGGCCCGGCAGGCGAATCGTTCTCACTGTTCAATTTTACGTTTCGCACGACGGCCGGGTGTTTCTTTGCCACAGTGTTTCTCTTGCGTGGCTTCGGCATCACTGTCGGCTGCCATGCACTGTACGACGTCCTGGTGGGCATTCTGACAGCCGCTGGTTAAGTCACACCAACGGACGTTGTCGTTGATACGTCACTTTCCGGTGACGCGTTCGGGAATCCATGAGCCATTCCTGCGAGTCACCCGGATCACGGAGATGTTCTGCTCTTCACCTCCGGCGCCGCGAATCTCTGGAATGTCCTCGCAGTCGAATGCCTGCTCGGTGAATACAAGCAAAACGACCGACTCTTCCTTGTAATCCTCGTTCGATGTGACAACGGCGACGCCCTGCAGCAGGACCTCGCGAGAAACTGCACCGGTTGGCAAACCCTTGAATCGCTGTTCCAGTGCCGGGAAGTCGTCGAGTCCAGCTTCGGCGAAGATTTTCAGGTCAGGCTCGAAACCAACGAGCGTCGTGGGGCGCGACATTTCCGGATTGGCCGTGAGCAGTGTCGAGATGTCGTAGTGGACCGTCAGGTCTCAATTGTCGGGTAGAGGCGTGTGAGTTTTGTTCTGGCTTTGGCAGTCGTGAACAGCCAGTCCACTCCGGTCAGGGCTTTGTTGCGATCTTCGGCCCAGGGCGCAGGACTGGACATTCGACTCGCTTTCCAGGCGGTCGGACATCGACTGGCGAGTCAACACGCTCAGCTCGCATTCGGCGATGTTCAGCCAGCTGCCGTGTTTCGGTGTGAAGACCAGCTCGAGTTTGTCCGCAATCCGCTTTGCCTCTTCTGGC
>CAYSJO010000355.1:0-16827 GCA_964431285.1 uncultured Planctomycetaceae bacterium | reverse complement strand
AGAGTCGTGTGGACTCCTGCTGAGTGCACCAGGCCATCGAGTGGTCCGTGTTCGGAACCAAGTTGTTTCAACCAGGCCGGAATCGCGTCCGTCTCCCGCAGATCGCAGGTCGCGACAATGTGGCCGTCTCCGTCCAGGAGGCAGCGGGTTTCTTCCAGGTTCTGTTGCGAACGTGCCACGAGAACGAGTCGTGCTCCCAGACGGCTGAGGAGGACACAACTCGCTCGTCCGATTCCCGATGACGCACCGGTGACCAGAATCGAGCGGCCGGTCAGATCGAGCGGATTGAACATCACGCGGCCTCCGCGCGAATGACCGGAGCTTCTTCTGGCACAACGATGACTTCGGGAAGAATAAGTCCGTCACACTCAAGTGCGGCACCGGCCCACGACCACCCCGTTCCAAATCCACCCAGCACGAGCTTCATGGAATCGGTCGGGCTGTCTGACGACCAGGATTCCGACATGGCCAGCGGAATCGAGGCTGATGCTGTGTTTCCGTATTCGGACAGAGCGACAACGAATTGCTCCGGTGTGAGCTTGAGTCGCTTCCGCAGGTGTCCCAGCATGAACGCGTTGGCCTGATGCAGGACGAATGCATCGACCTCATCGCGTTCCCAGCCAGCTCCCTGCAGCGTTCGCTTGATCAGCCCAGGCACGGCCGACAGCGTAAACATGAAGACTTCACCACCATCCATGAACAGGTCGGAATCGCTGCGAATATTGCCGTTCTCACGTTCTGTGCGACGAGTTGTCGCCGGCGAGCGCTGCGTCCGAAAACCGCCGGCCCGAGTCAGCAGGTGTTCGACACCGGCCCCATTCGTGCCCAGGTCGAAGAACATCGGAGGCGCCCCATCGCAGATTTCAAGACCCGTCGCGGACCCGGCGTCTCCAAACAACGGAGCAGCCGCTCGATCGACCGGCGACACGACGCGCGAGAGCGTATCGCCGGTCAACAGCAGGGCTCGCTTCACGTTGCCCGCGCCGAGCAACCGACTCATCATCGCCAGCCCGTAGACGTACCCCGAGCAACCCTGATTGACGTCGAATGCGAGGCACTGAGTCCCCAGACTCAGCCGGTGATGCAGTGAACACGCGGTTGCGGGCAACACGTAATCGGGCGTCTGCGTGACAAGGATCAGTGCGTCGATGGAATCGCGTGACCAGTCGAGCTGATCGAGAAGCCGGTTCGCTGCCGCCAGGCACAGGTCTGACGTGCAGGTCGACTCCCCGGCAATGTGCCGCGTCTGCACACCCACACTTTCCACGATTTTGCCGGCTTCGTCCGGGCCGAACAGTGCTGCCAGATCGTCCGCTGAGCGAGTCGGTTCGGGAACAGCCGACGCGACTCCGGACAGGCGGATACCGGGAACCGACCATTGAGCCATTGCGGGTCCTCCCTGACCACCGCCTGGAAAGATCAGACACGGCGGAAATCTGCGATTCTTCGGACGTCATGTCCGATCTGTGGTTTACGCCGCGACCGACGAGTGCTCCACGGCATCGCCGAGCAGTGCGACCAGGTCATCGACCGTCTGACAGGCCAGAATCCACTTGGGAGCCAGTGTGACCTCACACTCCTCGTCGATCATCGCGATCAACCCGATAAACGTCAGCGAACTCCATCCGGGAATCTGCTGCAACTCATCGGAGCCTTGAATCGTTCCCTCATCCAGTTCGAACAGCTCATCCATGAGCTGCAGAAATTCCGTTTTCTGCATGTTCTGCGTCCGTTTTCTGCGGTGAAACCCCCCGTTCTGCCGGCGCGTGGAATCGCCCGCAGGGTCGCGCAGAGTTCTAACACAGGCCTCGGAATTCGACCAACGGCAATTCGCGGCACCGACTACCCGGGCGAGTTGCCGGCACGACGAGCGACTCTTGCGATCACGCGGCAGCGTGACAGGTCACAGCACGTCACAATACAACTACCGGATTCGTTGTGAGCTTCCGCCACGCAGGGACCGCTCCGCGTACTCCAGACCACCAGAAATTGCCTCGCAATGCCGCAGTGGAAGGCGAGGACCGACTGAATTAAGGAATTGAAATTATGGCTTCATTGTCCCGCCGAACGGCCGTCAAGGTCATCGCGTCTGGATCGACACTGCTGGGAGTCAATCCGCAGTCGCAGGTGTCGGCTCAACCGGTGTTCAAATCCGAAGAACCCACTGTCATCGGCGATTGGGGTCGAAAGAACGACCGAGTCTGGCTGGGCGAAGACGTCTGGGCCAACCCCATGGAAGACTGGCGGATCGTTGGTGGGGCCGCGGAATGCCGGACCACCGGCGGCGATCGGAACATTCAGGCCATCACTCGGCAGGTCACAAACACAGACGGAACACTTTGGATGTCCGTGCTGGCCAGCCAGATGGAGGTCAAGAAGGAAGATGGCGGTGTGGGCTTCCGCATCGGAGTTCGCAGTGACATCAACGAACACCGCAGCAATTGCTTCGCAAAGAACGGAATTCGGGCTGGGATCCTGGGCGACAACCTGGTTCTCGGTGGAAAAACGCAGGAACTGAAGAAGCCGGTGGATATGAAGAACATCCGGCTGCAACTTCACGGGGAATCGGCCGGTGACAGGTACGCGCTGACTCTGACAGCCTCCTCCAGCAAGACCGACGAGGTCTACGACACAATCACACTGAAGGTCGTTCCGGCCTCTGTGCTGGGAAACGTGGCACTGGTCAACAACTTCGATCCAAAACAGCCAAGAGTGAAAGGGACTCGCTACCGATTCAGCGACTGGCAGATCGACGGTGACGCTTTCACTCACAAACCGGACCAGAAGTTTGGTCCCATCCTCTGGTCGGTGTATTCACTCAGTGATTCTCGCAGCGACGACGGCTTCGTCATGAAGATGACGGCGCTGACCGGTCCTCTGGGTGCGAAGGACAACCAGACGGTCGAACTGCTGGTCCAGAAAGACGGCGAATGGAATTCCCTGGGCGAGGCGAAGCTTGATACGGACGCCTGGACGGCAACATTCCGCATTCCAAACTGGGATGAGAAAACCGCTGCAAAGTACAGGCTGGTCTATCGGGAAAAACTGACCGACGGCAGCGAAGTGGAATCCGACTGGACCGGCATCATTCGCCAGAATCCGGAAGGACGACCCCTACGTCTGGGCGCGCTGACGTGTCAGAACGACTACGCCTTCCCGTACGAACCCGTCGCAACCAATCTCGTGAAGCTCGACCCGGACATGCTGTATTTCTCCGGCGACCAGCTTTACGAGAACCACGGTGGCTACGGCATCATCCGGGACGACGCGGAGCTGGCGATTCTCAACTACCTGCGTAAGTTTTATCAGCACGGCTGGTCGTTCCGGCATGCGATTAAAGACCGGCCGACGCTATGCGTCACCGACGATCACGACGTCTTTCAGGGCAACATCTGGGGTGAAGGCGGCGAGAAAATGACGTCGGGCAGCACGTCATCAAAAGGCGGATATCGGCAGCCGGCCAGAATGGTCAATGCCGTCCACCGCACGTGCACATCTCACCATCCCGACTTCTACGATCCCACTGCCAGCAAACAGGACATCAGCGTCTACTTTGGCGACATGGTGTACGGAAACGTGAGTTTTGCCGTGCTGGGAGACCGACAATTTAAGAGCGGTCCCGAGCGAGTCGAAACAGGCAGCGGACGGGCCGATCATGTTAGCGACCCGAAATTCGACACGGCAGCTCTCGACAAGCCTGGGCTTGTCCTGCTCGGAGAACGTCAGGAGAAGTTTCTGACTCACTGGGTCAACGACTGGCGCGGGCACGGCATGAAGGTGCTGCTCAGTCAGACTGTGTTTGCCGCGGTGGCCACCCATCACGGTGGTTTCAACGGATACCTCAAAGCGGACCTCGACTCCGGAAGCTGGCCACAGACACCCCGAAACAATGCTGTTCGGATCATCCGTAAGGGCATGCCGCTGCATATCAATGGGGACCAGCACCTGACGACACTGGTCCAGTACGGCGTCGAAGAACAACGGGACAGTTGCTGGTCGTTCTGCACACCAGCAATTGCAGCCGGTTATCCGCGCTGGTGGCGTCCGGACGACGTTGGAATGTTCCACAAAAATCGCCCGAAACATGGGCTACCCAACACGGGTGAATTCATTGACGGCTTCGGAAACCGGGCATACGTGTACGCAGTCGGTAATCCCGAAGTGGCGTCTAAGAAGAACCGCTATGCGAAAGCCCATCAGAAAGGCAGCGGCTTCGGCCTGGTCACGATCGACACCCAGGCAAAGACGTACCTGATCGAGTCCTTCCGATTCCTCGTGGATGCGACTGACGGCCAACGCGCCAATCAGTTTCCCGGCTGGCCTGTCACCATTCACCAGAAAGAAAACAACGGCGACAACGAGATTCTGTAGCTTCATGAAGCGGCAACGACGCTCAACACAGGCCAGGCCATATGCCGTTCGCCCGAATCGCATCCCGGATTTTGATACTACTAATCGGGCTGACGCGTCCGTTGGGCGCAGACGAACTGCCATCAAAGACGTTTCGTGTCTGGGCGACAAGTTGCGCGCACGTGCCGGCCGACATCCGGCGTGGCAGGGAGAGCCTGGCCGATGTTATCCGCCAATCTGAAGGTCTCGTTAAGGACGCACCGGCCTTCGACGCGCCGTATTACGACCACGGTGCCGGGACGTGGTTTCAGAAGTGGGGCGATCCACTGGGCCGGCACACGGAGTTCTCCGGTGTCAATCCCGAACGACGGCCGTTTCCCGTCGAAGGAACCTGGGAGCGCTATCGGTTCCAGGCCGGCAACATGCTGTTTCTCATGCTGGCCGATCGAAACGACGCGCCGGAACCTGTCGGACGCGGGCACAGCAAAGATGATAAATCCGGTGGATACCCAGCCGGAGCGGTCACTCGGGACACATTCAACTGGTAGAAACAGCAGGTGCTGGACAATCAGGACAAGATCATTGTCACCATGCACCACCACGCGCTGCGGGACACAACAATCGCTTCCGGCCGCGGTGAAGGTAACCCTCGCTATCACGGAGCCAGCGGCGGTGCCGAAGGCTCGTCGTATCTCTATTACCTGATTGAGAACGATGATCCGGACGATTTTCAATTCATCAGCGATGCCCACGTCTTTGAGGACTTTCTGGACGAATTCCACAAACAACATGGACGTGGTGCAATCGATCTGTAGGTCGCCGGCCACACACACGTCCACGGCCCCGAGGACAACTGGGGCGACAAGACGATTACTGAGACTCGCTGGGGCGTCGGGTTCCTGCAGGTCGCGGCACTCACTCGCCACCACGGCGGTTCACATCCGATGAGTCGACTGCTGACGTTTGTCGACGGCTCTGGAGCAACTAACGAAATCCGTAGTCGCTGCAGGGCGGGGGAGTACTTGTTTCAAAGGCTCTCACACGCCACTCGCGACCAGGGATCAGCGTGATACGCTACAGGTCGGGGAGTTCGTGACACAGAAGGAAACAACAGATGAATCAGTATCTACAGCGTGTCAGATGGGCAACCGTCGTCATTGTGGCCATCGGTCTGGCAGGCTGTTCCAGCGGCGACTCACTCCCGGACCGAGTCGATGCCGGTGGAACAGTGACGTACAACGGTGAGCCCGTTGCCGGCGCGCAGGTGGTTTTCCGAGTTCAAGGTGGTAAAGCGGCAACAGCGGTCACCGGTGAGGACGGGCGGTTCATCCTCTCCACATTCGGTCAACAGGACGGCGCAATTCCTGGAGAGCATACGGCGACGGTTGTGAAAACAGCGAAAGTGGAAGTCGACGATCCATCGAGTGATCCCAGCAACGCAGACACGATGGAAGAAGCGATGAACGCTTCGGCAAAGGCCGCGGCAGAAGGGGATGCCCCCACGGCGAAATCTCTTATCCCGGCTCGTTACGGAAATCCAGAAACGTCTGAGCTTAGGTTCACCGTTTCAGCAACCGGCAGTAACGATTTCAGTATCAAACTGACTGATTGACATGCGCTGGTAATGCGTGCCATCGCGCCACGGCAAGATCAGAGAAGTGGCCGGGCCCATGCCTTTCATGGGTCGTCAACTCTGGCGATGGGTGTTACTGCGAGCTGCGGACTTCTTCGATCCGCTGGACCGCGTAGACGGGCTTGTTGAGCTGATCGAGACGACGTGTGTCGAACTCGCCACTGACTCGAAGCAGTCGTCCCGAGAAGCGAGGATCCAGGCGGACATTGCTGAGCTGGATCTCTCCACCAAGCTGGTCGTGGACATCAGGACTCAGGTCGTACAGCAAATGCCAGGTTTGCGATTCGGCATCGAACTCAGCAAGTCCCTGGAACCAACGGTACTGAGGATCATGTGCGAATCCCGCATCCGCCGGATCGGACAACTGGTCCTCCAGAGAAACAGAGACGACCTGATTGCCACCCTCGGCCTCAGCCATCACGACGGGTTCCTGGAATTGGAGCAGGTCGGGCTCCTGTGCTGTCAGTCGACCCGCACCTCGCGGCTGCGGTGTGCGGAATTGAGATGACCGCAGCCCTCCAGGAGCCAGCGTCAGATTTTCGCCAGGTTCCCGTGGAGCTGGCACGGGAGTGGCAGAGGTTCCGCCTGCACGGCCCGGTTCCGGGGCTTCCAGCTGGCTGTCTGGTGCGAAACTGGACGGCGGCGTCACGACAGCGCCTGGTCCGCCAGATGGACTGCCGACTGCGTCGCCGGGCATGACGAATGTTGATTGAGGCGCCGTCTGCAGCGGCGGGAACATCGGTTGTCCGCCGGGCGCCATCATGCCGGGGTGCGTGCCCCATGGATGGTATGAGTAGCAACCTGTCAGCGAGAGTAGTCCGATGGCGACGAACAGTGCGAAACGTGACCCGATTCCAGGCATCGTGCATTCCCTTGCAGTGGACCGTTGATACGACGGTTCCGGCGGTTGAGCCGTCCCTGGCTCATGTGAAGGGGCGGGATTCTCAGGAAACGCCGAAATCGTGTCCAGACCGGATTCCTGACGAATTCCCGCCTGATTGTTGTGACGTGCGGTGTCAGGCTTTGATTTCAGCGCGGCTATCCCGGATTCCCTGGGCCTGCGACAGCACTACGCGCTGAAATCGAAGCCGAAGTCCAGTGCCGGCGCTGAATGCGTAAGGCCACCGATGCTGATCCGTTCCACGCCGGTCTCCGCAATTCCACGAACAGTTTGCAGCGTGACACCGCCGGAAGCTTCCAGTTGCACTCCGGGAGCCTGATCGTTGCGAATCTTCACGGCTTCTCTGAGCTGCTCACAATCCATGTTGTCGAGCAGAACGATGTCCGGTTTCCCGTCCAGAACGTCGCGCAACTGCTCGAGCGTATCGACCTCAATTTCAACGGACACGCCCGGTGACGACGTTCGAGCCATACTTATCGCCGCGGCGAGCGACGAGTTCCCCACCTGTCGCGACCAGGACGCGATGTGATTGTCTTTAATCAGGATTCCGTCGTACAGCCCCATGCGGTGATTCGTGCCACCACCGGCACGAACAGCGTATTTCGCCAGTAGTCGCCAGCCCGGCAGGGTCTTGCGTGTGTCGAGGATCGTTGCGCGAGTTCCAGCCACTGCCTCGACAAACTGGTTCGTCAGCGAGGCGATGCCGCTCAAGTGAGTCAGAAAATTGAGCGCCGTGCGTTCGCCAGTCAGCAGACCGCTGACAGGACCAGCCACTCGCGCGACAATAGCTCCGGGAGCAACCCGCGATCCATCGGGCACCTCGGCGACCCAGCCGACTCTGGCATCGACCTGCGCAAATACTCGCTCGCCAATCGGCAGTCCGGCGACAACACCCGCCTGACGCGACACGACCAGTACCTCGGCATCTTCTTCGGGGCTGACCAGTGCGCCACACGTCAGATCGCCGACGGACGCGAGGTCTTCGAGCAACGCCCAGCGGATCAGTGCGTCCGCAGCAGCCCACTCGGAATCACCAAAGCGAAGTGTGGAATCGGTCATGGAAATCGTCGCTGAGATATGAACCGGGCGTCGACAGTGTAGCTGGATTCGGTAACCGCTCGCCAAACCGCGAACTGTAGGCCGGCAACAAGTCGCGATAGCGACGAAGTTCCGGCACTTCAGCCGCCGGAAGAACCCAATTGCCGGAACTTCGCTTCGCTCGGTCCGGCCTACAGCGTCTTTGCTCTATCCCGACTCGGATCGACTTCGGGATCGCCAGCTCAGTCCGGCTTTGCGGGCGCTGATGAGAGCAGCCAGTGTAAACCAGACCAGTCCTCCGAGTGCCCAGACGATGCCCTGGCCGCCGGACAGCCGCAGAATCAGCAGCACGCCCTTGCCAATGCCTGCCGACAGAGCTGCGATCATATTGATCGTCGCTGTCCATCGCAGGAGACGATCGTGGCAGCCGATCAGGACCAGTGAGGCCAGTGCCACTGCAACCATGTGGCCCCCCAGCAGGAGTTCGCGTAACGCGACCGGAAGTATCCAGTTGGCGAAGGGACTGATCACACAGGACACGATCAGCATTGCAGCACCAGTTAGTCGCAAGGCTGCGGCTAAGCCACCCTTCATCGCGACACCGACAACCAGTGCGGTCGCCGTCACCAGATGCCAGGTGATGATGTCTCGCAGAATCCAGTGTCAGTCTGCAGGCAGCAACGATCTCGTCAGCAACACGCCGCACAGCAATCCGGCAAACAGTTTTGCCGCGCTGCGTCGTTTCCATCCGGCCCAGACTTGAATCGCGGATGCTGCCGCCAGTGGAATGGAGTTCTGTGGAGCGAGCTGCGTGATGTCCAGCGTCGCTGGTCCGACGAAACCGAGTACCAGAAGCATGAGAGACAGCGGCAGTTCAGCGTTGCGAGTTTGTCGAAGCATGGCATGTCCGAGAATCAGCACGCCTGTCGCGGCAGTCAGCCAGACAGGTGACGCGTACTGCCCGGTCATCATTTCGACGAAGCCCAGGTACAGCGTTGGTTGAGATATGTCCGGAGTTGATACGTATAAAGCCAGGAAGGGAAGCAGCAAACCGATGCGTCGCAGCCATGCACCATTCGCAACACGCGAGCCTTCCAGGCACAGCACACTGAGAGCCAGCAGAAACGGAACGACGAAAATGCCTCCGTATCGACTGGTCATGTCGAGCGCCTCGCTCCACGAAACATCGAGGACAGGGTCGTACGAGAGACTCAACGCATACGACCGGAACACGATGGCAATGCCGACGACGACAAACAGCGACATCGGATACAGGGGCCACTTCCACGGAGTGCCGTTTTCTGAGACGTAGTCAGCACCACGTCGAATCGCGGGCACGAGAGTGAGCAAACCCAGCGACGCGATCGGTGAGAACAGAAAGATGCTCCAGATCGTGGCGGCCTGATCGTGCGGGTAGGCACCTCGGACTATGACCAGTGGGTACAGCAACAGTATGGCCAGCATCAGATGGAACGGGATGAAGTACAGCGCCCGCATTCGGATGCCGAGGCTGATCAGCAGAAACTCAGACACGCCCGCGGCAACAAGCCACGCGGTCAACAGCATGGCTCGGCCGGTGTCGTACAGACGATTGTCGACCAGCACATCGTCGGCCGTCATGGCGAGTTCGAGGAACAGCAGAATCAGGATCAGCAGGATCGATCGGGCGTCGTCCCACACGCGACCGAAGCGGACGATCGCAAAGCCGGCGCCGGCCATCATCAGGATGTAGGCTGTGATGATTCCAATCAGGATCCAGGTGGAATGCGTCCCTGCATTGGCCTGATACCAGATGCCTGTGCCATGCAGCACAAAACTCCCCGAGCCGAACTTCACCCACACATTCTGGTGAGGAGGCGTCAATAAAGATTTCCACTGCCGCGTCACTCAGCTCCACACGCTCGGCGTACAGGGTGTGAAGGTTCTTGCAGCGAAGCAGGTCCGTGAGCACGGCGTCAGTAATCTTCGTATCGTTGAGACTCAGCTTCTTCAGTCTCGGTAGCTTCACAATCGCCCGAACACCCACATCCGTCAGGCCCTCGGGAAGATAGAGTTTGTGGAGCTGCGGCAACTTAGTGAGATGCTGCATTTGTTCGTCGCTGAAAACAAATGCAAGCTCCAGTTCCTCCAACGCTGTCAGTTTGCTCACAAACGACAGGTCGGTTGCCTCGCCCTCGCCAAACCGAAGTTCCAATGCGCGAAGTTTCGTCAGATTGCCGAGCTGAGCCATTGCTGTATTCGGCGCGGTATCAGCGACTATCAGTAGTTCTTCCAATTGAGTCAGTTGTCCGACGGCCTCGACGAAGGCGGTCGCTACCACATCAAACTTGGCGGAACGGCCGACCAGCTCGCACAGATGCGCGGAGCGCTGGATGTCAGCATGCTGCTCGCGGTGGTCATCACCTATCTACTGATTGCCGCACTCTACGAGTCTTTTCTTTATCCGCTGGTCATTATGGTCAGCGTCCCCATGGCGGCTGTCGGCGGTTTTGCTGGCCTCGCACTTCTGAATCTGTTCACGGTGCAGCAGCTCGACACGTTGACGATGCTCGGCTTTGTCATTCTCGTCGGAACTGTTGTTAACAACGCGATTCTGATCGTAAACTAGACTCTGGTGCACATTCGCCAGAACGGCATGGATCATCGGGAGGCAATGACTGACAGTGTCCGCGGACGCATTCGGCCGATCTTCATGAGTACTTCGACAACAGTGCTGGGAATGCTTCCCCTGGTCGTTTACTCCGGCGCTGGCAGTGAACTGTATCGAGGTCTCGGGAGCGTTGTCCTGGGCGGCCTTGTCGTGTCGACAGTCTTTACGCTCGTTCTCGCTCCGATGCTGTTTTCCCTGGTTTTTGAAGCGCGTCTGAGACTCAAGGCCCGCCGACGCGCAGTCGTCATCAATTCCACTCAGCAATGTCGAGAGGGATACCGAGCAGTCCACGGAACCACAAACAGTGCGGGTTCCTCGATAACTCTCTTCGATGATCACAGTCCATTTCGAAAGGGGTGTTACCGCGAGAAAGTCCATTGAAAACGTAATCCCAACCCCTCTTGCTTTGTGGGTTTGTGTCAGTCGCAATCATGTTCCCACACAACGTCGCCAACAGCCACAGTCCTCGACATCTTCAAGCGACCGCTATGAGTCATCTCCAGGGTTCTCGGATTCAGATTCCGGCACACCGGCGTCGGCAGCTTCGCCATCCGCCGAAGTCGCGTCGGCCGGTTCGTCGTCGGTGTGCAGTTCACTCGGGATTCGGGCCATCGAGACAAGGGCGTCGGTGTCGTCCAGGCGGATGATGCGGACGCCCTGGGTATTGCGGCCGACGATTCCGATGTCGGCCGCTCGGACGCGTTGAATCTTGCCACCGGACGTGACCATCAGCACATCGTCTCCATCGGCCACGGCGAGAACCTTAACGAACTTGCCGTTTCGTTCTGTCGTGCGGATGTCTCGCAGACCTTTGCCGCCGCGACGCTGGGCTCGATACTGATGCCCGCTGCGTTCCTCGCCTGGATCGCTGTCACCCTCGTCGATATCGACATCCGCGGCCGAATCGCCTTCGTCGTCAACCTGGTCGCCTTCAGTGGGTGCCGCACCAGACGAGACCACTCCGCCGGAACCAAACGGCGTGCGTTTGCCGTATCCATGTTCGCACGCTGACAGCAGTTGCATGTCGGGGTTCGCCACGACGATGCCGATCAGTTCGTCATCGCCGACCAGACGGATACCGCGAACACCGGCAGTCGCTCGTCCCATCGCGCGGGCGTCTGTGTGCGCGAAACGGATTGCCATGCCGTCCCGCGTCGACAACACGACGTGATCGTCCGGACCAACGACGACGACATCGACAAGTTCGTCACCTTCGTTCAGGCGAATGGCGATCAGACCGCCCTGTTTCGGTCGACTGTATTGGGTCAGGGCCGTCTTCTTGACCGTGCCGTTGCGAGTGGCCATCAGCAGGAAATGCTGCTCGTCGAAGTCGCGGACGGCGATACAGTTTTCGACTTTCTCGCCCTCATCGAGATTGAGCAGGTTGATCAGAGCGCGGCCTTTTGCTGTGCGGCTTTGCAGCGGCAGATCGTAGACCTTTTGCCAGTAGACCTTCCCACGATTCGTGAAGAACAGCAGATAGTCGTGCGTGCTGGAGACAAACAGGTGCTCCATCGCGTCCTCGACGTCATTCTTCCCGCCCGTGATGCCTTTGCCACCTCGGTTCTGTGCCTGATACGTCGTGAGCTGTGTACGCTTGACGTATCCATTGCGCGACAGCGTGACGACCATTGTCTCTTCGGTGATCAGGTCGTCTTTATTGACGTTGGTGAGTTCCAGGTCGCTGATCTCAGTGCGGCGTGCGTCGCCGTACTTGCGTTTCAGCTCGACCATGTCCTCGCGCACGATCGCCAGAATGTGAGCGTCATCGGAGAGCAAGTTAAGGTAGCCGGTGATGTCTTCGAGCAGCTTCAGATACTCGCCCTGCAGTTTTTCCCGTTCGAGGTTGGCCAGCGAGCCGAGCTGCATCGAGACGATCGCTTCCGCCTGATTAGGCGAAAGCGAGTATTCAGACTGCTCGCCGTATTCCTCGACGAAGTTGGTGAAGCCTGCATCGCCGAGTGCCTTGGCAACCAGTTCGGCCGGGACCTGAATCTGCTGCAGATCGTCTTTGGCTTGAGCGCGACTGGCGGCGGCACGAATCGTGGCGATCACCTGGTCGATGTCGACCTGAGCGATCATCAGGCCTTCGACCGTGTGTTTGCGTTTGCGGGCTTCCGCCAGCAGGAACTCGGTACGGCGACGGATGACATCCACGCGGTGCCGCAGGAACTCCTGCAGCAGGTCGCGGATGTTGAGCAACTGCGGCCGATTGCCGACCAGCGCCAGCAGGATCACGCTGACCGTGCTCTGCAAAGGCGAAAACTGATAGAGCTGATTGAGTACGACCTCTTTGTCCGCGTCCTTTTTCAGGACGATATGCAGGCGGACCTGCCATGTCGGCGTCGTCCGGTCGGTCAGGTCGACGATGCGTGAGATGCCCTTGATCTTGTCGTCGCGGACGAGCACCTCAAGCTTCTCGCGAATGCGGTCCCGTGTATCCATGTAGGGGATTTCGGTGACCACAATGACATCGCTGTTCTTCTCGGTTTCGTAGTGCGTCTTCGCTCGCAGCGTGAGCGTCGAACGTCCGGTCTGGTATCCCTGCCGAATGCCATACCGGCCGCAAATGATGCCGCCAGTCGGAAAGTCCGGACCGGGGATGACGTCGATCACCTGATCGACCGTGGCTTCCGGATCGTCGATCAGAAGCACAACTCCGTCGGCGATCTCGCCCAGATTGTGCGGGGGAATGCTGGTCGCCATGCCAACAGCAATCCCAGTCGACCCGTTGACCAGAAGGTTGGGAAATCTGGCCGGCAGCACGACCGGTTCCGTGTCTTTCTGGTCGTAGGTGGCGACGTAATCGACCGTGTCGTACTGCAGGTCGGAGAGCATGTCGGCTGCGGCGGACGAAAGTTTCGCCTCGGTGTATCGCATCTGAGCGGGTGGCAGGCCGGCCAGCGAACCGAAGTTGCCCTGCTTGGCGATCAGCGTTTCACGCATGACCCAGTTCTGGGCGAGGCGGGCCAGAGTCGGATAAATCGCTCCATCACCGTGCGGGTGATAGCGTTTCATGGTCTCGCCGACGATGCCGGCGCACTTGGTCGTCGATCCACCTGGCGGCAGGTTCAGGTCGTTCATCGCGACCAGAATGCGTCGCTGCGACGGTTTCAGTCCGTCACGGGCATCCGGCAGCGCACGAGAGATGATCACGGACATCGCGTACGTCAGATACGACGTCCGCATCTCGTCCTGAATATCCAGTTGCCGAATCCGTTCCTGTGGGGCGTCGATGTCGCCGGATTCCGAGTTTGTCAGATCGTCCGAACCGCCATTCCCAACCGACAATGCGTTGTCTCCTTACCCCGAGAAATCAAGGGTTTCGTCCGCGTGTCACAAGAGCGCAATCCTAGTGGATTCACAGTGCATTCACAACGACCGGCCACTCTCATTGCGCTTACAGAACAACGCGGTAAGTCATTATATATTAAATAGTTACGACGCATCGACAGTGCTCGTTACAGGCCAACTGAATCCGATCCTCCAGTATCTACCCGGTCCTCCTATGATCGGGACGTGGACGTAACTTCGTGGTGTCCATTCGGATGGAGCCATTACGTCCCGGAGCCGACGGCCTGAAGTGCATCCTCGCGACTGATGGCCGCTCAGATTTCCCTTGCGAACTGGAATGGAATACTGTTCGTCGGAGTTCACTATGAACAGAATTGGCGTACTCAGAGACACTGATGGGGAGTATCCTTCAAGCCAGGGTGCTGATTCGAAAGTCATCGCGTTGCGATCGAAACTCCTGGCGCTGGGCCAACATCACCTGTTAAAATTCTGGGGTGAGTTGAGCAGCGATCAGAAGTCGGAACTGATCGGCCAGATTCAGCAGATCGACTTTGAGAAGTTGCAGGCACTGGTTGGCTCAAACAGCAGTGCGACGGCTCACGACGATGTTGAGCTCGAGGCCGAGCAACATCCGGTCACAGTCGTCGAACACGAAGATGTATGCGGGACAGCGGCAGCTTGCGAAGCGGGCCAGGCAGCCCTGGCGAAGGGCGAAGTCGGCGCGCTGATTGTTGCCGGCGGAGAAGGCTCGCGACTGAGTTTTGACGGCCCCAAAGGCTGTTTTCCGCTCGGGCCAATCTCAGGAGCATCTCTGTATCAATTGTTGCTGGAGAAAGTGGTTGCCTCGTCACGTCGATACGGCGTGGACGTGCCCGTGTATGTCATGACCAGCCCGGCGACGCATGCGGCAACGGTCAGCTATCTCGATGCTGCCGACTGGTTTGGCGTGTCGGCTGATTGTCGGCACGTTTTCTGTCAGGGAACGATGCCTGCCGTCGACCCGGATGGCCGAATTCTGCTCGAATCGAAGTCTCGACTTTGTCTCAGCCCTGATGGCCACGGTGGTGTCGTGTCGGCTCTGTCGCAAGACAGACTGCTCGATTCGATGCACTCAGAAGGTGTCGAACACCTGTTCTACTGCCAGATCGACAACCCGGCCGTGCCATTGCTCGATCTGAAACTTATCGGCCAGCATGTGCTGTCGGGAGCGGACGTGACCGTGCTGACGGTGGAAAAGACGGACGCAGCAGAGCGTGCGGGGACGGTTGTCTCGATCAACGACCGGCTGCACGTGCTTGAGTATTCGCTGATTTCCGAATCGATTGCGAACGCTTGCGATGCCGACGGCGAGCTGAAGTTTCGAGCGGCCAATACGGGCATTCATCTCTTCCGCACGGACTTCCTGATGCGCGAGTCGCGCGACGCGCGCGCCCTGCCGTTTCATCCCGCTTATAAGGAGGTCGCCCACATTGATGAGCGGGGCGAGATGGTCGAACCGGAATCACCGAACGCGATCAAGTTCGAGCGGTTCGTCTTCGACATGTTCCCTCGTGCCGAGAAGACGATGTTGATCCCGGTGGATCGTGAACAGTGTTTTCTGCCGTTGAAAGATGCCAGCAGTTCCGAGACGAGCCCACAGGCCGTACAGAAGAAGCTGTGCGAACTCCACCGCAACTGGCTGGTACAGGCTGGTATCGATGTGTCGCCTGATGCAAACGTCGAAATCGGTCCGTTGGTGGCGTGCAATGCGGACGAACTCACTGAGCGGGTCGCGGCGACCGGTTGGCGGCCAGAGGAAAACGGGCCCGAAGTTTATGTGGACCGCGCGGCATAAGAGGCGTTGTCCTGCCAGTGTTGAACGCATAAAGGGCCCGGCTGATCCTGTCAGCGGGAGCGGGAACAGTGACAAACTGCCATACTGTTCCCTGGTCTCTCAGAAAAATCGAAACCTCAGCAGGGAACGCGCGTTTAATGGCACTGCTAACTCCCGACCCCATTCAGGAACCACTCCCATGAAGCGATTCACACTGCTCGGAACCGTTCTGCTGCTCGGCGGCGGAATGGCGATGACCCAGGAAGATTCGAGCGACATTTTCACCAAGCTCGACAAGAACAACGATGGCAAACTGGTCGCCTCAGAGATTGGGGAAGACCAGGTCCGGTTTTTTGACCGACTCGTCCGCATCGGTGACGACAACGACGATGGCGAACTGTCCCGTGCCGAGTTCGATGGCGCGACCAGCGACCAGGCCGATCCGCCTCGGTCGGTCGGGCGTGATGCCGGAGGTCGAGAGGGACGTCCGGGAGAAGGGCGGCCGCCGCGTGACGCTGAATTCCTGAAGCGGATGGATCGTAACAACGACGGAAAACTGACTCTCAACGAGCTGCCGGAATTCGTACGTGATCGTGTCGCGCCGGTCTTTAAGGCCGCTGGCAAAGACGCTCTGACATTCGAAGAGTTCATACAGGCCCGACAGAAGGTTGGTGGCCAGGGTCGACCGGCTGGAGAAGGCGCTCGACCACCGCGCGATGGTGAGCGGCGCGAAGGAGATCGACCGCCAGGACCTCCCGGCGGACCCGCGTTTTTCCGCATTCTGGACACCAACCGTGACGGCCGCCTTAGCCGCGACGAACTGGCCAAAGCCGTATCGCTCATCGACGAACTCGATCAGAACGATGACGGCCAGCTTGATGGTCGCGAATTGTTTGGCGGGCGACCGGGCGAAGGCCGTCCGCCACGTGATGGTGATCGTCCGCCGCGCGACGGCGAAGGCCGACCTGACGACCGTCGTCGACCGGAAGGTGAAGGCGATCGGCCGCGGCGACCGCCCGCCGAAGGTGACCAGCCGAAAGGCGACCGCCGTAAGGGTGGGGGGGGGGACAACCTGGAAGAAACCTTCCGCCGACTTG
This sequence comes from uncultured Planctomycetaceae bacterium, assembly GCA_964431285.1. Lineage (GTDB taxonomy): Bacteria > Planctomycetota > Planctomycetia > Planctomycetales > Planctomycetaceae > CAUZFZ01. The sequence goes on along the minus strand of CAYSJO010000355.1, from coordinate 51 downwards.
ACCAGACCGGCGATGGATCCGACAGCAAGGAAGAGGCACCCAACCGTCTGA
>CAYSJO010000354.1:0-2473 GCA_964431285.1 uncultured Planctomycetaceae bacterium | reverse complement strand
GCAGTATTGACCAGACGGCGTCGACTGCCCTCAATGAAGTCGACGAATCCGATCCGGAAGATGATCTCTGACCCGCAGACAATTCAGGATGTGAAACGGGCCGCACAGTTCAGACAGTCCGTGCGCACGTTGACGAGTCTCGCTCGCGCAACAGGGTCGCCGCTGCTGACAGGCTCTTGAGTTTTTCGAACGACTCGTCGAGCGGGATGCCGTGGTCTTTGCCGGGCGAAAAGCCGCAGTCCGGACTCAATGTGAAACGCTCAGCCGCAACATGTGCGAGAGCCTTGTCGACGCGTTCGACGATCTGTTCGGGTTGGTCGATCTCGGGGAACCGGACATCCACGCAGCCCAGTCCGATGCGGAATTCCTCCGGCAGTTCCGACAGGATTGCCACATCGCCGGCCACGGGAATGCTGAATTCCATCATGAGCTGCTCGACGTTTAATCTCTTGACGTGTTCGAGAATGGCCTCATAGCCACCGGCGGCTCCCCAACCGCTGCGTCCCCAGTTTCGTCGGCACAGATGCACGGCCAGAGTCACACCGTCGACTCCGTCGACGATCGCATTGATGTATTCGACGGACCGTCTCATTTCAGCTTCTGGATCGTCGAACATTGCTCGCACCTCCGGGTCGACCAGTACACATAGATGCGGCTCGTCGAGTTGAATCATGTCGACGCCGATCTCGCGCACAGCCAGCAGCTCTTCGCGCAGCACAGGAACGAGAGCCTCGCAGAATGCTTCGCGCGTCGGATACGCACCTTTCGAATGATCCGGCTCCCACATGCGCTGTCCGATCAGGTATGGCGACGGCAGCGCGACTTTGACGTGTCGATCCGAGTTATCCTTCAGGAAATGCGCCTCGCGCGCGATGATGCCCGGGGACTTTGGTGTGACTTTGTTTGTGACGACCTGGTGGTAGCCGAACTTGATTCGCTCGATCCACTCGAAGCCGTGCAGGAGGTCGGCAATGACGTCGATGTAGGTCTCCCGCCGCCATTCGCCGTCCGAGACGACGTCGATCCCGGCCTGCTCCTGGAGTCCAATCACAAACCGCACGGCGTCATCGGTACGGTGTTGCAGATCGGCATCAGGACTGCCGCCGGCCTGCGTCCGCGCTGCCAGCAGGTCTTTCACATACTGTGGCCGAGGCATGCTGCCGATCACGGCCGTGGGGAACAGTGGAAGCGGATTCGTCATAGGTGGGACTCCCAGGATCGGCAGACGCGAGCAACGTTGTACTGCAGGGACTCGGCTGGCACGACCACTCGACGTAACAGGTCCCGTCGGAAGACGCGACGGATCGACACGGGATACCATAGGGGCCGCAGCGTGCGTGAAGCTTACAGCAACCCAGATCGCTCATAACGACATCCGAGGTCGAACGATGAAACGACACACCACGTTAATCGCAGTTCTGGCCGTGGCGGTCCTTGCGACTTCGCGGCAAGGCTTTGCCGAGGAAAAACAGCCGATCTGCCGGATCGCTGCAATTTCCAATCTCTACCTGACGACGTTGTCGAAAACAGAACTTGGATCCAGTCGCAGTTTCATCGAGTACACCGCTCCGGCGGGCATCAAGCGGACGATCGAGGCGGTTAAGTCGCTCGAACCCGACGCGCTGGTGGTGCTCGGCTCGCTTACGTGGACCGGGTCCGATGCGGATTTTCAGAAAGCGAAAGAGGCGCTCGCCGCGGTCAAAGTACCGCTGCATGTTGTTCCGGGTTTGAATGACCTGAAAGACGGAGGGCTGGATCGTTTTCGTCAGCACTTCGCGAAAGAAGATGTCGCTGGCCAGTCCGTCAATGTGCGCAACGTGCATCTCGAATTCGGAACGTGGCTTGGTGAGCGGACTGCTCAGGCCCAGGCGGAAGTGCTCGATGGAATGGTGTCGGGGCTAAGCAAGAGTAGTGATGCGAAGGCCGTGTTGCTGTTCGAGGGTCCCGACTTTCGCGCGACGCCGGAACTCTCCACAGCTCCGCCCAATCTGAAGTCGTACTGGAACTCGATTCATGACCAGCACGTCGCTGTCCGGTTTGTTCCCACACACGCTCACTATGTTACCTACCAGGACAGCCTGCCAATCTGGGGTGTGCCGTCGTCCGGCTGGAGTTACTCGCCGAAGTTCTCCGTTGCTCTGATCACGGTTTACCAGAAACAGATCGAACTGACGCTAATGCGGGACCCGGATCAGCCGGTGCAGTCGCTGGTCATTCCCAACCCGGTGGCCGCCGATCGAATGCCGACAGCGACGGAAGACCCGTTTGGCGTGCCGACCTACAGCGAGGACCTTGCCCGAAAACCGGAGCTGACCTTCGTCCAGCTTTCCGATTCGCAGTTCGACGACAAGACCGTGCCGCGCGACATATCTCGCTATGCCTACGACGAGCATATGATCGATCTGGCTGTGGCACTAGTCAACCGGCTTAACCCGTCACTCGCTTTCATGACTGGCGATTTGACGAACAAGTA
>CAYSJO010000353.1:0-11842 GCA_964431285.1 uncultured Planctomycetaceae bacterium | reverse complement strand
AGAAAAGGAATCTGGCGACTTCCACTACGGGTTTCACTTTGATTGGAACTGATTGCTTTGAACCAGTGCGTGGACGAACTCACGGGCCGCGTAATTCTTCTGCTTCGCGCGCTCGACCATCGCATCACTCAATTGACGGTCACTGAAGCTGGCGGGTCGCCCCAACGCGTACGAAACGAGGGCTTCGGCAAAACCGGTCGCAAATGCTTCTTCTCGGGCGGCGATCAGATCGCGAAGCTCAAAGTAGTCGGCAAACTTCGGGCCATCGTGTAGCGCCGCCGCAGGATCAATCTTCCACGTCTTGCGCTGGCCGCGATATTCGTAGTGATCTTCGGTCCGCCAACGTCCGGCGGCATCGAAGTTCTCCAGCCCGTACCCGATCGGGTCGATCTTTCGGTGACAACTCGCACATTGCGGTTCTTCCTGATGCAGACCGAGCCGTTCACGCGTTGTCAGCAGCCGGTCGCTCAGCCGGCTGATCTGCGGGACGTTCGCCGGAGCAGGCGGCGGCGGATCGTTGAGCAGTTTGCGAAGCACCCATGCGCCGCGTTCGACCGGATTCGAGTCCTCACCATTGCTGCCCATGGCAAGGATCGCCGCCATGCCGAGCAGCCCGCCACGTGGCGAGTCTTTTCCCTGAGGAAGATCCACACGACGGAACTCGTCGCCCGCAACGCCTTCGATGCCGTAGTAATTTGCCAGCAGGCTGTTCACGACCACGTAGTCCGCTCGCAGCAGATCGGTCAGACTTTCATTCTCCCGTAGCACGTTACCAAACGACTCGTGAACCTCTCGACGAGCCGCTTCTTTCGTCGAGTTGTCAAAGTCAAGGTACCTTCGGACGTTGAACTTGAAGAAATCCAGACGCTCCATGCCGAGCCACTGATGTGCGAACGGCGCGACGAAACCGGTTGTCAGTTCGGGCTTACTCAGCAGCCGATCCGTTTGTTGCGTGAGCACTTCCGCCTTCGCCAGTTCACCGGTGGCGGCGAGTTTTCGAAGCACCTGGTCGGGCGGCGCACCTCGCAGGAAAAATGAAAGCCGTGTCGCCAGTTCTGCAGGCGGGAGCGAACGTTGTTGACCCGACCCAGCCAGATACAGAAAACGCGGCGACGCCAGAATGACCGCAACGGTTTCGATCAACGCGGACTGATGACCGTCATCTACTTTGCGACGAGTTCTGTAGATTCTTTCCAGGCGATCGAGGAAAGCGTCCGGCAATAATTTGCCACGACAGGCTTCGATCGCAAACCGCTGTAGCGCGCTTCGAATATCGGCATGCGCATCCTTCAAAGCCAGTACTCCTCGCGGAGTCACGAAACGTGACTCCGGCAGCTTTTGAATTTCCGCCCAGTCAACCCACAGCGCGAAATCCGGCCCAAGTCCATTCTCCTTCTTGCCGAGATTGTGTTTGAACGCCGATTGCTGGCCCGAATCGAATGTACCACGTTCCCGCACGAAGAAGTTCAGGTCGCCGCCCGTTGTAATCGTTGTTGGAATCTCGATGACAGCTGGTTCGTCCAGCGTGCCCGTGACTTCGTGCGTGCTGAGATGAATGAACGCCTGGCTGCGTCGGCCGAACTCGACAAACCTGCGATGCGAGTCCACCTCGCTGGCAGCCGCGATCCTGATGCGAATCACATAGTCGCCCGCCGGCGCCCGATCCGCCCAGAACGTGAACCAGGGATTGACCGCGTTGTCGCCGATACTTAGCCAGGCGCCGGTCTTATTCTCCGGCTGGACGAGGAACCAGGACATGTACGGCACGGCATTCCACTGTCCAACACCGATGTGCGAAGCCTCATTACCGTCGGTGAATCCAAACTCCTTCGGATCAAGAGCACCCGGTATTTCCCTCCACCAGTGATAGAAGTCATGTTTTGGCCGTCCTACGTTGAGTTTCCGCATCCGTGCCGCGGCCTTTGCATTCTCGGGAAGCCGCACAAGTTCGTCGATTCGATTTTTCCATTTGTTGTATTGCCGATGGCCTTCCATCCGCCGATGCATGCCTTTTCGAACCCGCTCAATCGTTCCTGCTTCTGCTTCGAAACGCCTAGAGTACTTCGCACCTCGATTGGCTTCTCGAACAAGCGCCTCTTTGAGAGCCTCGCGTCCCAGAGCCAGATACTGTTCGAACTGATCGCTCGACATGATCAGACTCGAGGACGAAGTATCAAACGCAGTCGAACTCGTGTCGGCAGGCAACTCGCTCACATTGATCTCAGCGCCAAGCAGATCGCGGAGTGAGTTCGCATACTCCCGACGGTTCAGCCGCCGCATCGTGATCACGCCTCCTTGATCTGCTAACTGCCGTCGAGCATCGACCATGACATTGGCAAGATCGTCCAGGAAATCCACCTTCAGTTCAGGCGCGAGTTGCTTCGCATCCTCAGGCGGCATCTCGCCCGCGTTCAACGCATCGAGAACTTTCTGCCAGTACTCAGCCGTTTCGTTATCGTCAATCACAAACGACAGATCGTCGATTCGAAACTTCCCCTGCTGACGTTTGGCCCCGTGACATTTCGCGCAATGCTCCTTGAGCATCGCCCTGTGCTTCTCCGGCACGGCCACGGGCTCCCGGCCGACGGCTGGCGGTGACCAAACAGTCAAAAGGATTAGCAGTGTGATGGCTCTTAAGGGCATCTTCTCTGTCCGCAACTCGACCGGCAGATGAACGTTGATGAAGCACATGCCGCGCTTCACCACATTTTGCGCTACCTCGTCTACCACGGGTTGTATGGACTGCAGAGTAGTGGAGACGACCGTTCTACCGAAGCCATATCTGGACGGCGAGGATCGTGCCGTCACCGATCTACCGTCCGCAAGCCGATTCCTGTTCTCACCATCGACGGCTGCTACGATGTGGAAGCCCCGTCGCCTCGGTGACAGTCACAGAACGAGGCGACCCTTTGCCCGCGAATAAGCCGCCGTAGCGAAGAACAACCATGAATCGACTCCTTACGATGCTGTCCGTCTTGTTCTTCGCGACGTCCGTCCTCGCGCAGGCTGCGGACCGACCGAATATTCTTTGGATTACCAGCGAGGATAACAGCATCTACTGGGTCGGCTGTTACGGGTCAAAGAATGCGAAGACACCGAATATCGATCAGCTCGCTGCGGAAGGGTTTCGATATACGCACTGCTTCGACAACGCGGCCGTGTGTGCTCCGACACGTTCGACGTGGATCACCGGGCACTATGCCATTTCGATTGGCACGCAGCCGATGCGCAGTCGCTACGCGATTCCTCACGACCGCATTCCTTACTATCCCGATCAGCTGAAGAGGGCCGGTTACTTTGTCGGGAACGGGGGAAAGACCGACTACAACATCGGCGGTCGAGACGACAAGGACACATGGATCGGCGGCGGCTCATGGGAACGCCGCAAACCGGGCCAGCCTTTCTTCACGATCAAAAACATCGGTGACAGTCACGAAAGCCGCGCGTTTCCGAAAGACACTCCAACAGTCAACGATCCTGCGGAGATGACGCTGCATGCGTATCACCCGGATCTGCCTGAAGTGCGGCAAACCTACGCTCGATACGCGGACGCCGTTGAAAACATGGATAGAAAAGTCGGCGAGGTGATCGCGTCGCTGAAAGAGGACGGGCTCTTTGAAGACACGATCATCGTCTATTGCTCGGACCACGGGGGTGTCATCGCGAGGAGCAAGCGTTTTCTGTATTCCAGCGGGACGCACTGTCCGCTCATCGTTCGAATTCCTGAGAAATGGAAACAGTGGTGGCCCGCGGAGCGACCTGGAATGACTGTCGAAAGAATTGTCAGTTTTGTTGACATGCCAAAGACGTGGCTGAGCGTGGCAGGAGCCGAAATCCCCGACGGATATCAGGGCCGCATCTTCCTGGGCCCTGATATGGAGCCCGCCCCGAAGTATCACCTCAGCTTCCGCGAACGCGCCGACGAAGCCTGCGATATGGTTCGCGGTATGAGAGACGAGCGGTTTGCCTATATCAAAAACTACATGCCGTGGGCCCCGAACGGTCAGCAGTTGAAATACATGTATGCCATGCAGGCAACTCAGGCCTGGCATAAACATCACCAGGAAGGCAAAACAGACGCGGTGACCGGACGCTTCTTCAGGCCGCGAGTCTCTGAGGAGTTCTATGACACGGTGAAAGACTTCGACAACGTCGACAATCTCATCGACGATCCGGCAAGTCAGAACAAGATCGCTGAGCTGCGGGCCACGCTGCGAAAGCGGCAACTTGAACTGTTCGATTCCGGACTGCTTCCCGAATCCATGCGAGTTCGTCGGGCCGCGGAAAACAATCTCACGATCTACGAGATGGTGCGCGATCCCAAATTGTATCCGCTTGAGCGTTATCTCGATCTGTCCGACATGGCATTGTCGCGCGATCGCAAATACCTTGACACCTTCGTCGAAGCTCTGTCAGACAGCGACGAAGGGGTTCGCTACTGGGGCATCTGCGGTCTGTTTCTACTCGAAGACGATGCTCGAGTTGCTCGCCTGGTAATCGAAAAGGCTTTGCAGGATGAAGCCGGCGAAGTGGCAATGATGGCGGCGTGGACAATGGACAAGCTGGGACACGCTGAGATCGTCAACGCGGCACTGGAAGCACTCAAAGGCCACACGCGTTCTGACAAGCGGCTCTACGAATGCCTGCTTCGCTGGATGGGGCGACAGGTGTTTGTTCCTGGTCCTCGAACGCGGAATTCCCAACCTCAACGCAAGCCCCTCAAAGGCCTGATCACCAGATGGAAAATCATTGGCCCGTTCGATGACAAGTCGAGCAACAACTTGAAAGCCTTCGCCCCGGCATTCGCAGAAAACGCAAAGTGGAAGCCGATCACAAAGGGGTTCGAACCGAGTCGAATTGATGTCCAGGCCAACATCGGCGAACACGACGACTGCAGCGCGTTCGTCAGAACCACGGTCACCTCGCCGGTGGAGCAATCCGCCACACTCGTTCTTCAAGCCGATGATCTCGCGCGGGCTGTTCTAAACGGGAAGCTGATCGAAGGAAATCTGGTAACCCTTGCAAAGGGGGAGAACGAGTTAATCCTCAAGGTTATCGATCACAAGAAGGGCTGGCGATTCACCTGTGCCTTCAGGAAAAACGGAAAGCCCGTGGAAGGCCTGAGGTTCGAGGCGAGGTAGAATCGTCCTCGCTGGCCAGCCAGCTCCGGCGAGTCAGCTATAAGTCGGTCGACATGACGACTCGTGACACACCTGCTTCGTTCCCCAAAAACGTCGGAGCTCCATCAACCGACACGTCCCCTCGAAACTCATGAGTTCAAAATGCGATTCCTCGTTCTTCTATGGCTGTCGTTCGCAGCCGTAACTTCCACGGCTCACGCTCAATATTCTGAGTGGAAGCATTCGGGCTCTATCTGGATCCTCACAACGCCGGAGGGAGCCGATCTGCCGGAATCGGCCGCCGTCAGAGACTTTCCCGTATTGGTCCGTCTGCATCGTGACTTCTTCCCGTTCTCCGAAGCGGCGAAGGCTGGCACGGACATTCGCTTTTCAAGCGGCGGCAAACCTCTCGCCTTCGAAATCGAGAAATGGGACACGAAAGGCGGAACGGCAAGCATCTGGGTTCGCATTCCCGAAATCATCGGCAACGACCGGCAGGAGATCACGATTCACTGGGGCAATCCCGATGCAAAAAGCGAATCCAGCGGCAAGGCGGTCTTCAACAAGTCGAACGGATACATCAGCGCCTGGCACCTGGGCGGTGAAGTTCGTGACGTTGTGGGATCACTGAAGTCCGACGACAAAGGCACGTCGCAAACAACGGGGATGATCGGTGATGCTCGACATTTCCCCGGCGGCAAAGGTGTGTTCTGCGGCGATGACATCACGTCGTTCCCGATCGGCAGTGAACCGCACAGCACGCAGGCGTGGTTCCGGTCGGACTCATCGCGCGGCCGCATTCTTTCGTGGGGCAAAGAAAAGGCGCAGGGCAAAGTGCAGATGTGGTATCAAAGCCCACCGCACATTTACGTCGACTGCTACTTTTCGAATGGCAACACCCGAGCCACCATTCCTGGCCGTTCGCGCGGATGGACTCACGTCGTTCACACGTTTCACGATGGCCGGGCCAGACTGTTTCTGAACGGTAAAAAAGTTGTGGACGACACTTCGCGGGCGCCATCGCTGAACATCGAACGGCCGGCGCGAATGTGGATCGGTGGCTGGTACAACAACTACGACTATCAGGGCGATATTGATGAGGTCCGCATTTCGTCCGTCGCGCGATCTACCGACTGGATTCGCCTCGAGTACGAGAACCAGAAGCCGAATCAGTCGCTCGTCGGCCACGTCGTTCAGCCGGGCAATGAATTCCGCGTCACTCCGGAGAGGGTCGAACTGGATGAAGATGGCGAAGTCGAATTCACTGCGACGGCTGACGGCGCTTTGAAGACTTACTGGAAACTTGTGGGTGACGACACTCAGACACTGGCCACCGACCGGCTCAAGTTTCGTTTCAAACCAGGACGTGTTCCATTTGACACGGGATTCGCCATCCTGTTTGAAGCCATCTATCCCGACGGAATTCGCCGGGATGTTATGGGGGTTGCAGTCAGAAACACGCTTCCCGAGCCCACGTATTTACTTAAGGGAACTGACGACTGGGACGGCAGGACCGCCATCGAGATACGTCCGGAGATCACCAACCTGCAGGAGCTGAAATCAGCAGGAGTCGACAAACTGGTCTACGACTGGGACATCTCGGGGCTGGCCACAGTCAGTCATCCTCAGGGTGAATCGCTGATTCTTAACCGCGCTCAGAACAGCGGCCGGATAACCGTCAGGCTGTCGCTGTCCAATGGTGGCAAGCCGACTGTTGTTTCAAAGGAAATCGACGTTACCGAACCGGAATCTGACCCGTATGTTCAACGGCCGCTGGACGAATACGAAATGCCGGTCGACGGTCAGTTTTATACCCGCGACGACAGTGGCCACGGAACGCTGTACTGCCGCGGGGTGCTGAAGGAGCAAGCCGATAAGGTATTTGTCCGTGTTCTTGCGGACGGGAAACAGTTCGCTACGAAATCAGATTCGCAGGCAGCGGACGGTTCCTACGAGCTGGCGGTCAAACTTGATGCTGCTCTCGTAAAATACACCGTCAAATTCGGAATCCGCGACGGCAACCAGGAGAAGGTTCTGCATCGCGCTGGCGATATTGTTTGCGGAGACGCGTACCTGATCGACGGCCAGTCCAACGCGCTGGCGACCGACACGCGGGAGGATTCGCCACGCGAGACGAACGAATGGGTTCGCAGCTATGGACGTCCGCGTTTCTTCAAAGAGGGAGAACGCGAAAACCTGTGGTGCAGACCGGTCTGGAAGGCGCGGCAACGCCAGCAATCGGGGGAACACATCGCGGAACTCGGCTGGTGGGGCATGAAGCTCGCCAATCAGCTTGTCGAGAGCCAGCAGGTACCCATCTTCATGCTGAATGCAGCAGTTGGTGGAACGCGTATCGATCAGCATCAGCGAGACGATGATGATCCCACAGATCTGAACACTATCTATGGTCGGATGCTGTGGCGTCTTCAGCAGGCGAAACTGACTCACGGTGTTCGAGCCATCATCTGGCACCAGGGCGAAAACGATCAGGGGGCCGCCGGTCCAGATGGCGGCTATGGCTGGGAAACCTACCAGAAGTATTTCGTCAGCATGTCCGCCGCGTGGAAGCGCGATTGTCCAAATGTCCGCCGTTATTACATGTTTCAGATCTGGCCGAGTGCCTGCGCGATGGGACGCGATGGCAACGGCGACATGCTCCGTGAACGACAGCGGACTCTGCCACGCCTTTATTCCAACATGGAGATTCTGTCGTCACTCGGAATTCAGCCGCCCGGCGGCTGTCACTTTCCACTGGAAGGCTGGGGAGTGCTTGCGGATCGAGTTCAGCGACTACTCGAGCGCGACTTCTACGGCGCAAAGTTTGACGAGCCGATCACCGCAGCGAATCTCATCAACGCCCGATATTCGGACGCCAGCCAGACGGCGATCAATCTCGAATTCGATCAGCCGGTCGTCTGGGACGCTCAACTTACCAGTCAGTTCTACCCTGACGATGAAAAGGGACGGATTGAATCGGGTTCAGTGAAGGGTAACGTTCTGACTCTCAATCTGGCCGAGGCCGCTTCGTTCAACCGGATCACGTATCTCAAGGAAAGCGACTGGAACCAGAAGAATCTTCTTCGTGGTAAAAACGGGATGTCGGCTTTGACCTTCTGCAACGTGCCCATTGCGCCGAAGCCGGCCCAATGAACTTCGACAGTTCATGGAACGTTGAACGAGCCTGTCCGCATCGCTGAAGAGTTCGGCAGCGCCAGCGAAGGACGGCCTATCTGGTCTTAGTCGCCATCAGCCCGTACCGGACGTTGGCATCGAGGTCGATTGCGTGGCCTGCCAGGTGTTTCAGCTGTTGAAAGTGCACGGAGCGAAACCAGGAGCCGATCTGCCGTAACGAGGTTTATCTGCGCAAGCAAGACACTCTGTTGCGTTGGCTGCTGGTCTGGAGAATCTGAGCAGTAGACGAGCTTCGAAGTATGATTAGTGGGAAACCAGCACTGCCGTTCTTCAGGCAACCAGCGTCCCATCCGCTTCTTGACGGCTGCCATTGCCGGATCGGAGCAACCTCTTCCAGAACTTTGGATCGGATTCGACGATGAGACTGAGTAGAATCTGATCACTCTTCAACCATGCTGCCGAAAGGCTCACGATGTTGCGAATCCTCGGTTCAAATCGACGGGCCTGCGACTCTCTTTCCCGCCGTGACATAATTCAGGCTGGCGGAGCCTCGATGCTCGGGCTGGGACTGGCCGACCTGTTGGAGGCCTCCGGCACCAGTGAGCCGCGCCTGACTCGTCGTTTCGGCCAGGCAAAAAACGTGATCCTGCTTTTTCTGTATGGAGGCGTCAGTCAACTCGACACGCTGGATCCAAAGCCGAGTGCGCCGGAAGACATTCGCGGTCCCTTCTCACCAATTTCCACATCACTGAGCGGAGTGCAGATCAGCGAACACCTGCCGCGACTGGCACAGATGATGGACCGCGTCTCGCTGGTCAGGTCGATGTCGCATCCTTATCCGATTCACGGAGTGGCCTTCGCGACGACCGGCGTGAAACATGTCGACATCCCGATGGAACTCAATAGGGACGACACGCGGCACTGGCCGTACTTCGGGTCGGTGCTCGACTATCTGCACGAGGTCGACCATCCGAATGCTGATCAGCCGGCGATTCCCACCACGATGCATCTGCCATGGGTGCAGAGTTCACGATCCGCTCCGCACAAGCGATCCGGCCTGTTCGGCGGCTTTCTGGGACCGCGGTACAACCCGGTGGTCGCGGAATTCGTCGGTGAGGCCACCAATCCGAAAACATATCGGGCCAACGATCCGTACGGCGGCATCAAACCAGACTGCCGGTTCGAAGTTCAGGGGACGGGACTGCCCAGCGGACTGACAATCGACCGAGTCTCCGTACGGGACTCACTGCTGGACCAGTTCGACATCAGCCGACGCGACCTGGACGACTCGCAGATCGGAAGTTCTCTTGACCGGTTTCGGCAAATGGCCATGTCGGTCATCGCCTCACCACGACTGCGCGAGGCGCTCGATCTATCGAACGAGCCGGCCGGGCTCCGGGAACGGTACGGACACCATCTGTTCGGTCAGTCGGCCTTGCTGGCTCGGCGGCTGGTGGAGTCCGGCACGCGTCTGGTGTCTGTGTTCTGGGACGAGTTCGCACAGTCCTGCGGCACATGGGACACTCATGAGAAGCAGACACCCCGGCTGCGTGATGAACTCTGCCCGGGCTTCGACCAGGCATTTACCGCGTTGTTTGAAGATCTGGACGAGCGGGGCATGCTCGACGAAACGCTGGTGCTCTGCCTGACCGAACACGGACGCACTCCGAAGGCCGAGCGTCGCGGAAACTCAGTTGATGGCCGCGGACACTGGTCGAACGCATACAGTTGCCTGTTCGCCGGCGCCGGTATCCGCCAGGGCAATGTGATCGGCAAAACCGACCGCGACGCCGCCTATGTCGTTGACGATCCTGTCTCGCCCAACGATGTCATCCACACGATTTACCATCTGCTGGGCGTGAATTCTCACCGCCTGATCCCCGACCGCCTGGGCCGTCCACTCCCGCTGGTAGCGGACGGCGAGATCGTGTCTGACCTGCTGGCGTGATCCAATGCCATTCACTTCCGCTTTGCGGTTTGCCAATAACAGACGCAGCGGCAGATGCAGGAGTGGCGCTATCGCGGCTATCATGAGCAGCGTCGACGCAGTCGCAGTTCGGATTTCGGGCAGCTCACGGAGTCTGCACCGAACTGAGTTGATTGATTTGTGTTCGCCGTCCGATATGACCACATGACCACTCGGAACCGCCCAGTGCATTCCCCGTTTTCAACACGTCGTGGAGCACTTCAGGCCGGCGCAGCAGGTCTGCTTGGACTGAATCTCGGAGACCTGTGGCAACTTCAGGCGTTGGTAGAGTCCGATACGTCCAGGGCTCCCAAAGCAAAGTCCGTGATCTACATCTTCCTGGCTGGAGGACTATCGCAAATCGACTCGTTCGATATGAAGCCGCAGGCGTCCGAAGAAATCCGTGGCGAATTCAAGCCGATCTCAACGCGCACTGCGGGAGTGCAGATCTGCGAGCATCTTCCGAAGCTCGCGGAGCACAGTTCGCTGTGGTCGATGTGCCGTTCGGTCACGCACAGCACCAACATCCACTGGCCCGGCTTCCATATGATGAATGCAGGACGGTCCTCGCTGCCGGAAGGCGCTGAGATTCGGGACGGAACACCACCGACCCGGAACGACTGGCCTGGTATTGCCGCACTGGTGAATTACTCAATGTCGCCCACGAATAATCTGTCGCCGGCCATCGTGCTGACTCCCAATCGGGAACTGGAATCGGCCAGCATGACACCCGGCATCACGGCAGGCCGGATGGGATCGAAGTGGGACCCGTGGATGATCGAAGCCAGCCGCGGTTGCGGCGGCCATGGGTGCTGTCCGGATCACTGCTACCTGTTCCGAGCGGCTGAGAAGTACGAGCACACAAAACAGCCTGCGTTCACTCCTCCCAGGCACCTGACTCTGAGCAATTCACTGGACGAGTTACGATTCCATCGACGCAACGATCTGCTGTCGACACTGGAACAGCAGCGGGCCGACCTCGAAGCCCAGGCCGCCGTCAAGGCGATGAATCCGTTTCGACAGCGCGCCATCTCCCTGCTGACGAGCGGCAAAACGAGCAGTGCGCTCTTCGATGTCACGGCCGCTCGTGCACGCGATCAGGACCTCTATGGACGCACTCAGTGGGGATGGACGTTGATGCTGGCGCGGCGGCTCGTCGAGTCGGGAGTGTCGATGGTCCAGGCCGTGCTCGGCGACTACGCACCGTGGGACACTCACAAGAAGAACGCGGGCATTCTTCGCGATTTTCTGCTGCCTCCGTTCGACCATGCCCTGACGGGACTGCTGGTCGACCTGCAGCAGCGCGGCCTTCTGGATGAGACTCTGGTTGTTGTCGCCAGCGAGTTCGGTCGGACACCGAAGCCTCAGGTGATGAAAGGTTTCCCGCATGGCCGCGATCACTGGGGACGGCTGCAGACCGTGTTGTTCGCGGGAGGCCAGGTCCGCGGCGGCACGGTGATCGGCGCGTCAGACCGAATCGGCAGCGAGCCGAAGTCGGATCCGCAAACCCCAGAGAACCTGGCAGCCACGATCTACCACGCACTCGGCATTCCACGCGACGCGGTGTGGTTCGATGAAGAGCTTGCCGAGGCCAGAACTCAGCCGTATCAACTCTACGGCGGAT
>CAYSJO010000352.1:0-4272 GCA_964431285.1 uncultured Planctomycetaceae bacterium | reverse complement strand
CGAATATAAAACGAGCGACACGATAATAAATATGCGGATGAAGCGCAGTCGCGAACGATAGTCACGCGGATCAGCAATCCCCATGACCGTCAGCCCGTCGGCCAGCAGTCGCGAATTCCCGGCGGTGCTTGCAACAACCGTCGAAAACAGTACGAAAAACGCACCAGCAACAAAGAGGAGTGCAGACCAACTGCCCAGGCTTTCGGTATACATCACTCCCAGTGTGGCAAGTGTCTTTGGACCATCCGGATTCAGGTCGTTCGCATACAGGATCGCTGCTCCCAGAAGGTAGAAACACACTGTGCTGATGGTATAGATCACCATAGTGATCAAGACGTCGGTGTACATGACTCGAATCCACCCGCGGGCTCGCCGGGCCCATTCTTCGCCGGGCTGACTCTCACCCACGTTTCGAGCGTATCCCTTTTCCACGCACCAGTATGTGTAGGTCTTCATTTCGCCATACGCGACGCCGGTCCCAGCGTACATCGCCAGGGTAGCCAGGATCAGCGTAGTCGTTACCGGGCCGGGCATTACGAAGGAAAGACCAGCGGCGATATCACTCCAGGCAACGGCATATGGTGTCCATTGAATGAGCACGGTGCATACAACGGTCATCAAGGTGAAGGTGGTCACCATGACTGTGAACGTTTTCTCCAACGACGCATAGGTTCCGCTAATCAACAAGGCAGCCGTTGCACTGGCAATGACCACCGACCACGTTTTGGCACCACCGGGCATTACGTTGGGAAACGCCAGTTCGATCGTTTGGCCGGCGCCACCGAGGATTGCTCCCGAGTTAACAAAGGTCAACAACAACGAGGCCAGCCAAAGCCACGTGAACCAGTTGATCTTCGGTCGCGGGGATGACTTCGATGCTGGCTTTGTGCGGTGATGATATGCCCTCATCAGGAATGCCACGAGGGCGGGAATACCGACCGCTCCTGCGAGAATCGTTGCCCTGATCGGCCAGGTCAATAACCTTTCTGGCAGATGAACGAACAGGATCACCGCGATGACGCTAACCACGACGACAAGCGACATCCACGGAATTGCCAGCCATGCCGGCCGCTCCACCGCAGGACCTGGCAGTGTATTGAAGACCGTCAGGAACGTCTGGCCGCTGGAAATCGTGTGCCGAGTCAACTCGGCCTGAACAACGACTTTGATCAGGCAGGACAGCAGCACAAACCACAACATCACAAAGCCGGCAACCGCACCCAGCTTGGTTGTAACGATCAGCTCGCCGGAACCGACGATCGATCCAACCAGGATCATGCCGGGGCCCAGATGACGAAGCGTCGAGCGAAAGTCGCGCGGTGGATCCTCGAACTCCTGAGTGCTTCGCGCGTAGGGATCGTCTGCCAGCGTCATATTACAAGTCGCCGTTTGGCACGATAGACGTGTAGTCAGTCAATCTAGGCCGCGTGGGCCATGATTGAAAGCGCAACCCCTGAGACCAAGAGAAATTACGTGGCGTACCGGTATAGAACCATCCGCGTCGCGGGACGTACTGGACGACGCGCTGTGGTGGACTTCACTGAGCCCATAGACGGGAGTGGGAAGTCCTGCCTGTCGTGTGAAGCTGACGTACTTACCGTACTCAGGACGGTCGAGTCTGTCTGAGGATTGACGCATGTCTGCCACGCAAACGATTCGCGTCTTCATTTCAGGTCCCGGTGACGTGACTGAAGAACGTGAGAAAGCCCGTCGTGTCATTGAAGCTCTTGAGTGGCGTTATCGGGGCGTCACCCTGGAGCCATTGCTTTGGGAAGAGTTGGCACTTCCCGCGACCGCTTCGTTTCAGGAGACGATTGACTATCTGCTGGACCAGAAGCCGATCGACATTGCCGTGTTCATTCTGTGGACGCGGTTGGGAAGCGCGTTGGGAGCCAACTTGTCGATCCGGTGCGTCGAACCGAACGTCACGAACGCGTTCGCCAGCATTGGAGGCCCGGCGACGTCAGGCGACTGTTCCGGATGTCTCCAGCAGCATCCTCCTCCCGGCAGTCGGATGAGTGTCTCGGTGTAAAACTGTTCGTCACCAGGTGGGTTGCGATACACGTCGGTGACAAAACCGTCGACACTTTCCAGTCCGGTTGTTGCGAGATAACCAAGCATCGAGAGGCTTAGCGGTGCTGGCCGCTCTGCAAACACGGGCAACCGATTGTGTCCCGTGTGACCCGCGAGGTCGACCAGGACATCGATCTCATCCTGCCGAATCAGTTCGGCGACCTGCTGATTCGAAAGTCCGCACGTCGATCGCCAACCATCCGCCTGAGTTGCCAGTCGCTGGCTGACTTCATCCGGGCACGGAACTTCGGCATAGCAGATGACTTCGAACTGTGAGCAATCCCGGTTGATCAGCATCGGCTCAAAGAAGCTGACAAGCGGGTGTTGGCGGAAGTCCGGCGACACGTACCCGATCCGCAGGCGTCTGTCCATGTCGTAGCTGACGACGCGACCGCATTGAGCCTCACGTTCTCCCGCGAACTGTTGTTCCCAGCGGCGATGCTCAGCGAACGTCTGCTGGCGGTTCACCTGCGGACACAGATTGTAACAGTAAAGGAGATTGCTCTCGATCGACGCTGATTCGGGATCGAGGACACGTGCCTGCAGAAAACACTCGAGCGCTGCGGTCGTGTCGTCCATATCCTGCTTCAGTGTGCCCAGCAGGTTGTACGCCTGAGCGGACTTCGGATTGAGGACGAGCGCTTTGCGGAGGCATTCCTCGGCATCGGACACATTAAGTGACTGACGTAACGTATTACCCAGATTGATCAGCGTTTCGACCGACTGCGGTTCGATTTCCAGGGCCTGGGTAAGGTACGTCGCCGATGCATCAAGCTGGCCGCGCTGTCGATAGTACGATCCAAGATTGGTCAGTGCTGGAACGAAACGCGGATTGATGTCGAGGGCATTGCGCATACAGTGCCCTGCGACTTGGAATTGCCCCAGCGACATCAGCGCGCTGCCGGCATTGCACAGCACGTCGGCGCTTTCCGGTTCCATCGTCAGCGCGTCTGAGAAGACGTCGACCGCTTCGTCAAGCCGATCCAGTTGTCGCAATGCGTTGCCGAGTGAGTTGCGAGATGACACGGAATCCGGGTCGAGTTCCAGACAACGGCGGCAGGCCTGTTCGGCCGCGGCGGCGCGATCGGCGGAAAGCAGCGCAGCGGCCAGATTCAATTGAAAGTCCGGTGCCGACTGATTCAGTGCGATGGCCTGCCGCAGCATGCGGCGCAAATGCATGTGAGCCGAGCGTTGGAAACGCAGACGGCACACGGTCCTTCGCGGGCACTTCAGTCGCAGCTTCTCGCAAACGCCGGAAATCTGAAGCAGGCGATGGCGATGCTCGCGGATACCGACACATCCAGAAACTGGCGCGGCCTGTTGGCAGCTACGGACGCATTTCTGAAAGTCAAGCGGTTCGAGCAGGCCGTAAAGGTCTGCGAGCGTGCCGTAGAATTGATGGAATCAATCGAAGTGATCACGGATGAGGCGAAAGACAACGCCCGTTACAGACTGGGACATGCCCGCGCGGAACTTGCCTGCGTCGGTTTCGCCGAGTCCCTCAAAGATCTGCCACCAAAAGAGCAGGATGAGCTCGTCCTTAAGAAGTTCAACGAGATCCATGGCGGCAGCAACGTCTTCACAATCGATCACCCTCGACAGTGCAAGACAGCGAATCTCGCGTGTCTGTACCTTCAGCCGCTGCGGGGACTGTCGTACGACTGGTTAAGCGTAACGAGGGGAAGTATCCGTGATCTTGAGCCGCTTCGGGGCACGGGCTTCCGGTATCTGTCTCTTCAGCCCGTTATGGTCAGTGACATCAATCCGCTCCGTGGCATGCCTCTCCAGTATCTGAGGATTTGGGACGCTCCGGTTTCAGAGTTCTCCCCTCTGATCGGTATGCCGCTGCGCATCCTCGATTGTCAGTCGATACCTGTCTCTGATATTTCGCCATTGACTGGACTGCCACTCGAAGCCCTGCATCTCGTCGCCTGCAACCGCATTACAGGCCTGCAGCCGCTTTCTGGACTAAAGCTGGAAACACTCGATCTCGATCGCAACAACCATGTCACGGATCTGTCCGCGGTCCAGGAAATGCCGCTGAAGTCCCTCTCTTTTAGCCTCCTCACCAGAATGTGTGGGTGAAGTTCGGCTCGGGGAGTTTTGCAAGGTTGTGGTATAAAGCGAGTTCCAGCGTTTCTGGTGTGCGGAATCCGTAGGATTTTCTCATGGTCACTTTCGCCTTGTTGTTCAGACCCT
>CAYSJO010000351.1:0-14491 GCA_964431285.1 uncultured Planctomycetaceae bacterium | reverse complement strand
CGGGACGGCTGACGAACTTCAGGGTGGTGACACAGCTTCGACGTGGCAGATCACTGGAGCGAACACGGGTGTACTGCGACGGACGAGTGATTCTTCTTTGCGCGTCACCAGCTTCAACACTCTCGAAAACCTCACCGGTGGAAGCCAGGATGATCAGTTCCGCTTCGAAACCGGAGGTTCGCTCACTGGTGTCATTACCGGCGGCGAAGGCGGCGAAACCGCAGGCGACCAGATTGAGGCGA
The DNA here is from genome assembly GCA_964431285.1 of uncultured Planctomycetaceae bacterium. Classification (GTDB taxonomy): domain Bacteria; phylum Planctomycetota; class Planctomycetia; order Planctomycetales; family Planctomycetaceae; genus CAUZFZ01. Next base: position 14,249 of record CAYSJO010000351.1, on the reverse strand, counting down.
ACGCCGGCAACAATGTGTTCGAGATCAATGGCCTGGATCAAGGCACGCTTGACGGCGGCAGCTTTGCAGAGATCGAGCGGGTCGACGGCAGTGCCGGTAACGATCGATTCAAATTCCAGAGCGGAGGTTTTCTGTCTGGTGTCCTCAGTGGTGGGGCGGATAACGACACAATCGCCGCGGCCGATGATCTACTGGGTGACTCATTCATTGTAACCGGAACCGGCGCCGGGAATCTGTTCGACACGGCCCCGATGACGGATCGGCGCATTGGTGGTGCAGGGTTCACGTTGATCGAGAATCTGGAAGGCGGGACCGGGCCGGATGCCTTTGACATCCAGGCAGCCGGAACGCTCAATGGCAATATCACGGGCCTCGCCGGTGCCGATACATTCAATGTGACCGGAGCGGTGAATGGCAACATCACCGGGGGTCTCGGCAACGACACGTTTACGCTCGAGGTTGCCGGTCCAGGTATTGTGACCGGCAACCTGGACGGTGGGTCCGGGAACGACAATTTCTTCCTTGAAGGTAACACCACGCTGAATGGCGACCTTGATGGTGACATTGGGACGAACACATTAACGGTGGGTTCGAACGTCACCGTGACCGGTACAGTTTCCAATGTGGATGTCGTCGTTCCCACGCAAATGGCATCGATGCCGGCGGACAATAACCCCGACATCTTCACTGTGCGTGTGAATGCAGGCGTGCTGGAGGTTGTTATTGACGAGACTGCCGCCGGGCTCGGAACGGTCACCAACCGCTTCTTCCTGCCGTCGGGTGGTGAAGTAACTCTGAACATTCAAGGTGGTTCCGACGACGACACTCTGATCGTGGATCACACCGGCGGCACGGTCCCCGCGACGATCACATTCGATGGTGCGCCGGCCGGACTGGGTGGCGGCGAAACCAATGATCTACGCGTGGAAGGACGCGGTTCCTCGGGTGCCACGACGAGTACAGGTTCGTATGTGCCGGATGCCGGTAGTGCGAACGAGGGACTGGTCACGGTCGACGGCTTCACAGTCGACTTCGAAGACGTCAACGCCGGAGTTGAAGTGGAAGCCTTTGCGACGTTCAACTTCACCAGTCGCAACACTGCCGACACAGTCGAATTCTCGCTGGATGCCAGTAGTCCGGTGCGCAACGTGCAGGCATTGCGTTTTGACGACGCGGGATCCGTAACGGCGCCATTCTCGCCGATGTTTCTGATCGATGTGGCTCTGGTCAACGTCGACCTGGCGGACAGCGACACGGCTGGCGAATCGGTCGACACGGTGACAATCAGCGACGGAGCACTGCAGGCGAATCTGTCTCTGGACAACCTGACGATTCTGACCGGTGACGGCCAGGACGTTTTCAACATCAACGAGGACGACTACCGGAATTCGGTCGGCAGCGACCTCATGGTGCTGACCCTGGACGGAGCCGACACGAATCCGGGTAACGGCGACACGGATCGGCTGAACATCAACCAGACCGATCGCGACATTCTGACGCTGACCGACACCACGCTGTCACTGCAGGAAGGTGTCACGGACCTGGGTACCATCACGCTGCGGAATCTGGATGGTGACGAAGCTTCGATCACAGGAGCGAACGGTCAGGACAACCGCGTCGACCTGGGCGGGTGGCTGAACGGCAAAGCCACGGTCAATGGAGGCACGGGTGATAACGACACGATTGTCGGTCCGAACGAAAACGCCATCTGGAATGTGGATACCAGCCTGTCTGGCACGGTCAACGGAAATATCTACACCGAAGTCGAAAACCTGGTGGGAGGTTCGGCCAACGATCAATTCCTGATCATCAATGCCGCCGTCACACCGGGCATCGGCAGTATCGACGGTGGAACGGGAACGGGAATCGATACCCTCGATTTCAGCGACGTTACAACGGCACGCACAATCGTGTTGACCGGGTTGACCGCGACCGTCGGTTTCACGGGAACGGCCACGGGGATCACAGGCGGATTCGCCGGCATCGACAGCATCATCGGGACATCACAAAGCGATTCGATGACGGCCATGCCTGTCGACGGTGGTGGTATTGCATTCAATGGTGCGTTCGATTTGTTTTCGACAGGCAGCACGTACACCGCCACTCTGGGCGCGGTGACGGACACTTTGAGCTTCCGCAGCCTGGAATCGCTGACGGGCGGCGACGCGGTTGATGACTTCACTGTGAACACGAATCTCGATGCCACACTCGCCGGCGGTGACGGCAACGACACGTTCACACTGTTGACCGGAGTCGACCTGGGTGGTTCGATCAATGGTGGCAACGACAACGATACGGTCACACTCAATAACAACGCCACGCTGGATGGACCAATCGATTTCGGCACTGGCAACGACTCACTGAATTTCGGCAATTATGTCACCGGCCGGGATATCACACTAACAGCTCGAAACACGACGACTCCGGGCGGCTATGACGGTACGGAAAACCTGCTGCTGTTCAACTTCACCAGTCTGGAGAATCTGACTGGCGGCACGGGTGCGGATGCACTCACAGGATTCGGACAGAATTCGACATGGACCATTGGCGCGGCCAGTGTATACCGCGACAGCGAAAATCTGACCTCGCTGAGCCTGACCAGTTTCGAGAATCTGCGGGGCAGCGATAACTTCGACGACACATTCCAGTTCGCGGCAGGTCCGCCCAGTGACGTAACCATCAGTGGTGGCACGGGTACGGGTGCGGACAAGATCATCGGTAACGATTCGGGCGTGAGCTTTACCGTCAGTTCGACGAACGGTGGTACGGGCACGGTGCCAGATGGTGCCACGCCCCGGAACGTGACCTTCTCGGGTATCGAATCTCTCTCGGGTGGGGCTGGAAACGACGCGTTCGCGTTCACCGATCTGGGTACTCTGACCGGCACGATCGATGCGGCCGGCGGAACCAGCGACTCGGTCACTGGTGACGGCAATGGAAATGTGTTTGGCGTCACGGCCAGCGACCGTGGTGTCCTGACCGAGACAGTGGCTCCGGCTGCCCGCTTTACGGGCTCCGCTGCAGTGACGCTGACCTTCGACCAGGTCGCTGCGGCTGACGACACGATTGTGCGGTCCAGCGGCGTCTGGGGCGTGGAAGACGGATTCGTAGACGGCCAGCGAATTTTGATTCTCGGCACGGCATCAAACGACGGATTCCGCACAATTCTATCAGTGGCGGGGAACACGCTGACATTCGCGGGTGACGTATTGACAGACGAAGCAACCGTACCGTCGGTCAGTGTCACAGCGGTCGGCGCTTCGAAACTGGCCGAGTTCATTAATGTTGAAAACCTGACCGGTGGTAATGGTCAGGACGTATTCGTGGTCGCCGCGTTGGGTGGCGATCTGACGGGCAGCATCGCGGGTGGTGGTGACATTGACCAGGTTTCCATCAGTTCCGGTCGCACGGTCGGCGGTTCCGTCAACGGCGGAACAGGAGCCGATGTCTTCAGTCTGGCCGACAACTCACGAGTGTTCGCCGGTGTGTTTGGTGACGCCGGTGACGATGCGTTCAACCTGGCAACGGGCGCCACAGTCACAGCCGATCTGACTGGTGGCACCGACGACGACACATTTACGTTTGGCACAGACGCCGTGCTGGTAGGAACTATCTCAGGTGGCGGCAACACCGGAGACCTGATCGATGGTGGGGATACCGCCACCACGTTCCGCATTACAGGTACCAATTCAGGTGTGCTGGAAACCCGTATCAACAGCTTCAATGGAATTCTGAATCTGCGCGGCGGCAACCTGGGAGACACGTTCCAGTTTGATGGTGCGGGAACTCTGGTTAACGGAACAATTGTCGGTGATACAGCTGGTGGTACGGATGACTCGCTGCTGGCCAGCGACAATCCGGACACGATCACGCTGGACGGGACGAATGCCGGCACGGCCATGATTGGTGGTAATCAAACCACCTTCTCATCCATTGAAACGATCGACGCTCGCGGTGGTGATGATCCTGTCAACCTCGTGGACGGCAGCCAGTTGACGGGCACACTTCTGGGTGGCGTGGGCAGTGATCAACTGACTGGGCCGGCCAGTGGTGCCGTGTTCACGGTAACGGGTGACGATGCCGGTAACGTCACTGGTTCGGCCACAGTCAACGCGTTTACAAGCATCGAGAACCTGACAGGAGGTGCAGGGGACGACGACTTTAACTTTGACATGGACGTTACGTTGAACGGTGACCTGGACGGTGGCCTGGGCCAGAACGATCTTACGCTGCAGTCCGGAGCACAGATCACCGGAACCGTGCAGCGTGTTGACGTAGTACTGGTTGTTGACGTCAACACGGGGACGACGGCGGGCGACGACGTCATTCTGATTCGTAACAACGCGGGCGTCCTGGAAGCGGTCATCAACAGTGATCCGCCGGTCCAGTTCTTCCAGCCCACCGCTGGACTGAACGTCAGCATGACGATCGATTCTCAGACGGGGTCGGATCGGATCATTCTGGATTATGCCAGTGGTCAATTGCCCGCGGACATCACGCTGGACGTCGACAACTCGGACAGCATGACCGACAACGTGCGTTTGGTCGGAACAGCCGGCAGCGCGGGCGTGTATAACCAGACAACCGATGTCAACGGCCGACGTATAATTACTGTCGATGGTAATACGTCACGCTTTGAAGGTACGCCAGAAGTTGAATTCGATACGTTCGACTCCGTGTCGTTCACAACACCGGCCAGCATGGACAGTGTCACACTCAACGACGCTCTGGCGCCGATTGCCGGACAACAGTCGTTGCAGGTGATGGGCACCAGCGGCGGCACAGGTTTTGAAACTCTGTACCTGCTGAATGTTTCCAATGCGACCCTCAACCTGGCAACTCTCGATCAGACTGGCAGTTCCGATGACACCGTCACAGTCGAAGACGGAGCATTGCGAGGCAGCGCTACACTGGAGAGCCTCAACGTAATCACCGGCCCTGGTAACGACACGTTTATCGTCCGTGAATCCGATTACCAGCGAGGTGCATTTAACCCGCTCACGCTGACGGCCGGTGCGGACAGCGATGAGTTGCAGGTAGAAACGGCCCTGGCAACAGCGACGACAGTCACGCTCACGGAAACACTATTGTCGCTGTCCGACACGACCGGTTCACTCGGCAGTATCGCGTTGGTTGGATTCTCGAATGGACGCGCGGAACTGTCCGATATGAATAATGTTCCGACGCGGTTTGATCTGAGTGGCTGGAAGAACGCCACGACTGCTGCGGCCGCCACGGCGAGCATCACCGGAGGTGGGGGTGATGACACACTGGTCGGGCCAGATATCGACGCGGTGTGGAACATTGCAACAGCACAGCGCGGCGATGTGTCCGGTTTTGATTACAGCAACATTGAAAACCTCGAAGGCGGAACTGGCGCTGACAGGTTTGCTTTCGCCAACGCAGTTACGGTCACCGGAGACATTGATGGCGGCGCGTCTGCCGGCGTCAACACGCTGGACTTCCGAAGCGTGGCCGGTGGAGTAAACGTTATGCTCACCGGTCTCGGGACGGGAGCCCCCGCGTTCGGTTTTGCCGGAACAGAAGCGGCGACCATTGGTGGTACGTTTGATCGCATTGGCAACGTGCTCGGCTCATCCGCCACCGACAGCCTGACCGGTCAGAATGCCACTGCGACGTGGACAGTCACTTCCACGGGCGGAACGTATGACGCTGGAGCGACCCTGCCGACTCTCACTTTTAACAGCATCGAAGATCTACGCGGCGGAACGGGTGACGACGCATTCAACATACAGTCGGATCTGACGCTGGATATCAGTGGCGGCGACGGAGCCGACACTCTGACTCTGGATCCCGACGTGGACCTGACCGTTACCAGCGGAACGATCGCGATGGGTAACGGCAACAATGTCGTCAGTCTGGGTGCCGAATCAACTTTGATTGGAAATGTGACCGGTGGCGACGATGACGATACATTCGGTCTGGCTCAGCTCGCCACCATCACGGGAGCCGTCACCGGCGGGGCTGGAACGGACACGCTGACATATGCCACCTCGACGACCGGGTCCAGTGTCACGCTGACTGCCGCAAGTACCAACCCGGAAACCGGTTTCGACGGTACGGCCAGCGGCGTGAATGGCGGGTTCACTGGAATCGACTCATTCATCGGAACATCGACGGCGGGTCAGACGGATTCGCTGACCGGCGATGATGTCAACGCCGCATGGACACTCAATTCCACTGTTCTATACACCGGCAGTGGAACAACCGTGTCGATTCAGGAGTTTGATTCGCTGACCGGTGGCAGCATGGATGACCGGTTTGAATTTGCCAGCGGAGCAGCGGTGGCACTGGCGATAGACGGAGGCACAGGTGGCAACGACCAGCTTCTGGGCAATGACGGAGCCAACGACTTCACGATCAGCGGAGCTGATTCCGGCCAGGTTGTGGTTGGTGGTCAGACCAGCACTTTCAGCCGCATCGGTGACCTGTCCGGTGGGGCCGGCATGGACTCGTTCACGTACCTGCCTCTGGGCACGCTCACGGGCGCTATTGCTGGCGGCGACGACATCGACACTCTGACCGGAGATGCGGACGGAAACGTGTTTACAGTCAACGCGCTCAATGCTGGTGTGCTGGACGGAGCTCCGAAACTCACTGGCGGCTTCACTGAGATCGAGAATCTGAATGGTGGAGCGAGCATCGACACATTCACCGTCAACGCGCGACTGGACGGCAGCATCAACGCTGCCGCCGGTAACGATGATATCACTCTCAACGCCGCTGCAGACATCCGGGGCGGGGTGAGGGCCGGCGCGGGCAACGATGAAGTCACTCTGGTTGCCGGAGCGTCCGTTGACGCGACGGTACAGGGCGAAGCGGGCGACGACGTGTTCACCGTAAATGGTACAGGAACTGTCACGGCTGATCTCTCTGGTGGTGATGACAGTGACACATTCAATCTTGCCGTAACGGTCAATCTAAGCGGAACGATCGATGGAGGTGCACTCGGTAGCAACGTGGACCTTCTCTTCGGCGGAAACGTAGCGACGACCTATCAGATTTCCAGTGCCGGCGGCGGTGTGCTGGCTGGCCGCGGAACAACGTTCGCCGATCTCGAGAATCTGACGGGCGGGACCGCGGCAGATACGTTCCGTTTCGAGACCAACGGCAGCCTGGCGGGCACGATCACGGGCGGCGTCGGGGGTGGCACGATCGATTCACTCGTGGGAAATGCCGACGACAATGTCGTCACTCTGACAGACCCTGGTGAGGGAACGATCACTGTTGGAACACCGGTGCAATTGACGACTGACTTTGTTGGTATTGAGTCGATCGACACACGCGGCGGCGATGACACGTTCATCGTCAACAGCACTGGGAGTATTCCAAACACCGGCGTCTTGCGTGGTGGCGGCGGTGATGACACATTCCAGTATCAGAATGACGCCCGACTGACCGGGGCCATCGATGGTGGAGCCGGCAGTGACACGCTGATCGGAGATGACAACGGTAACGTGTTCTACACGACGAGTCTGAATGCCGGAGTCCTGACGGAAGCTGCGCCGGTCATCAGTGGCACACCGTTGCTCACGTTCACGGCTGCTGGTGACACCATTGTTCGTAGTACCGGAAGCTGGGTGACAGACGGCTTCGCAATGAGCCAACGGATTCAGGTGGTTGGGTCGGGCAGCAACAATGGCATCTTCACTGTTGCGTCCGTTACCGCGACGACGCTCACGATCATGGAAGATGCGCTTACGGACGAGACGGTCAGTGCCGGTCCGACGGACGTGCATATCGGAATTCCGGAAACGTCGGGATTCAGCAACATCGAAAATCTGACGGGCGGCGAAGGCAACGATCAGTTCAACATCAACGGCGAACTGACCGGAGACCTGTCCGGTCTGAATGGCGACGACACATTTATCGTTAACGCCAACGTCGGCGGTGACCTGGACGGTGGAAACGACGACGACATTCTGACTCTGACATTCGGTGTCACGATTGCTGGTGACGTCACAAATGTTCGAGTCGTGCAGGACATTGCGGCGCCCGTAGACGGCGCTGCCGACACGGTCGAAATCCGTCTCAACAATGATACTCCTCAAGTCCTTGAAGTCGTGCTGAATGGTGTCATCAACGAGCTGTTTGCACCCATGGACGTCGATCTGCAGTTGAACGTCACGCCGACCACTGATGATGTGTTTGTCTTTGTGAACAACGAATTCGGAGGCGCCTTTGCCGCGGAGATCAACTTTGACGGAGATGGCGGAGATGATGAGCTGGTCGTAAGCGGCACAACGGCTGCCGTCGCAGAATTCCTGATGGACACGTCGGACGTTGCCAATCTGGGCGCGGGCGACCTCACAATCACGGACGGCGCTCTGACACAAACAGTTCGCGTCGACAATGCCGGTCCGCTGGATCTGTTACGGTTCAACGCGTTGACGCTGATCACGGACAACTCACAGGATGCGGTGACAATCGCAACCGGAAAAGATGCCCGCACGAATACGCAGGACGCGCTCGTAATTTCAGGGACAACCGGTAACGGGACGACGAGCACGGCATTCCCATCAGTCCATTTACAGAATGTCACCAGCCTGACCGTTGATCTGGCAATCAACGATGGCGTCAGTCCGAACGACACAGTGACCGTAACGGATGACGCGATCGCAGACGCGCCCGGCCTGCTCCAGACCCAGATCAATACCGGCAATGGGAGAGATTTGTTTAATGTCGATGCTGATCTGCTGCCCGGTCCCGTGAGCACCGCCACGACCGTGAGTTTTAATGACAACATGCTGGTGGGGCCCGACACAATTGTCCGCGCTGGCGGCAGCTGGATTGCAGACGGGTTCGTGGTTGGTCAGACAATTTCCGTGTTCGGGTCCACGATCGCGTCGAACAACAGCCTGTTCACGATCACTGCACTTAATGCGACCACTTTGACACTCAGTGCCGCTGACATGCTTGCGGACGATCTTGCAGTCCCCAACACCACGATTTCCGCGTCTCCGCTGATTCTGAATGCGGGCATCGGTACGGATGCGTTGGTCTTTACGACAAATGCGGAACTCCTTCGTCTTAACGATGCTCTTCAGCAGTTTGATCTGGGGACGGTGGTAGCTCCCGGATCGCAGGGGCTGCTGCGTCTGGTAGGGATGGTGGGTGAAGACGTCACAGTCCAAGGTGGGGCCGGAGACAACACATTCGACTTGAGTGCCTGGAGCAATGGAGCTCGTGCCGTACTTGACGGCGGTGCGGAAGGTGTCAACGGCGACACGTTGATCGGTCTGGATGCCAACAACATCTGGGACATTACCGGTGCCAACAGCGGCGACGTGGGCCTGTTCCAGTTCAGCGCCATCGAGAATCTGACGGGCGGAGCAGGCGACGATCTGTTCCGTCTGTCCGGAGGCTCGCTGGATGGTTCCATTGATGGCGGCAACATTGCCGGCGTCACAGCCAACTTTGTCAACGCCGTCCCCGCGACGATTAATCGTACGGATGGTGGAAGCTGGATAGCGGATGGACTGGCGGCAGGTCAGACAATTGTCGTCTCGGGTACAGCTGGTGCCACGAACGACGGCACGTTCACCGTTGCAGCTGTGACAGCGACAACTCTGACACTCAGCGCTGTAGACATGTTGACGACCCAGGTAGGCCAGACGATTTCAGTTCTTCCGGGGAACAACTCTCTGCAGGTCGGTAATACCGTAAATGCGTGGACTGTCGACCGGCTCTTCGGCGGCTCTGTCATGCTGGGTGCGAATCTGGCTGATCCACGGCTGAGCTTCTCCAACATTCAGAACGTGACCGGTGGCAACGAATCCGACGACTTCACGTTCCGCACCGGTGGCACACTGCGGTCGCTCGATGCCGGAGCTGGCGAAGATTCCATCACGGCCGATAACCTAGTGAATACCTGGACGCTGACCGATGTCAACACGGACGGGCAGCGAATCGATGAAGGTATACTGGCCAGCAGCAGTGGTTCGACGAACTTCTTCGGCGTCGAGAATCTAGTCGGCGGCACAGTCGCCGATACGTTTATCTTCCTGACGAACTCGCAGCTTTCGCGATCGATCGACGGTGGTACGGGCCCCAACTCACTCGATCTGCAAGCGTATATCTCACCGGTCACAGTCCAGCTGACAGACCTGGCTTCTGAAATCGGGGTCGATGGGACAACCGCTGGCAATCCAAATCCGATTGGCGTGGGCTTCGCCAACATCTCAAGCGTGTTGCTCAACAGTGCAACGGTGACACCAGGCGACAAACTGATTGGCCTCGACGGAAACGCCAACTGGGACCTGGGTGCGGCCACCTACACGTCCGCGGGTGAAGTGCTGACCTACCAGATCGGTACGAACGACGATCTGACGGGCGGCAATCAGACCGATACATTCGACTTCCAGACGGTCGGTGGTCCGACCGTGCGGAATATTGACGGTGGAGGCGGAGTGGATACCGCGGCCGGCAGTAATGTCTCGCCTACCGTCTGGACGATTACGGGTGCCGACGCAGGAACGATCCAGCCGGGTAACTCGGCACTGGGTGGTTTTGTCAACGTTGAGACTCTTGTCGGTGGGACGAACACAGATACGTTCCGCTTTCAAAACGCGGGCTCACTGAGCGGGTTCGTGGATGGTGGCGCCGGTGATGACACCCTGATTGGCGACCAGAACGGGGACGTCATTACGGTCACACTGGGTCAGAGCGACGCCGGTACCCACTTCGAATCCGATGGAACCACACCAAAAATCACGGGCGGGTTCAGGAGCGTCGAGAACCTGAACGGTGGTGTGAGCGCCGACGCTATTACGATTCTGGGTATGCTGGGCGGTAGCGTTCTGGGTCTTTCCGGTAATGACATCATTACATTTGGTGATAGCGGCAGCATTGCCGGTATCGTGGACGGCGGTAACGGGCAGGACACGCTGGTCGGTGATGGCAACGCCAACGACTTCGTCATTGACGCTGCAAACTCCGGCACGCTGTCCGGCAAGCTGGCCAGATTCTAGGCGGTTGAAAACCTGTAGGGCCTGGACGGTGACGACTCGTTCACGTTCACTGATAACGGCAGTGTCTTTGGCCTCGTGAACGGGGGCGATGGCGATGACACACTGACTGGTGACGATAACGGAAACATCTTCACGCTCACCGGCCCGAACGTTGGTATCCTGTTCGGTAAGAATAGTTCGTTCGTGGAAGTCGAGAACCTGGTTGGCGGCAGTAACGTCGATACATTCACACTCAGCGACACGCTGTCCGGCTTCATCAACGGACGGGCGGACAACGACGTTGTAAACCTGCTTGTCGGCGGAACGGTCGGCGGCAACATCCTGGGCGGACTGGGCGACGATCAATTCAACATCGTTGGTACGCTCACAGGCATCGGCTTCGGTGAGGACGGCAATGACACTTTTGTATTGAGCAACGGATCGACGATCACCGCTGGTCTCGACGGTGGAGCCGGGATGGACGCTTTCCGGATCGACGGCATGGTCAGCAGCGGCGCCGATCCGTCAATCATCGGTGGAGCAGATACCGACTCGATCACCGGACCCGCTTCCGTCGCCACGTTCACACTGACCGGGCCCAGCGCGGGCACGCTTAGCACGCTGGACGGCGGATTTATTCAGATTGAATCCGTCAACGGCAGCACGGGCAATGACATTGTCCTGGTCAACGCCGCGTTTGGTGGAGACATCAATACCGACGGCGGCGATGACACTGTGACGGTTGCCAATGGCGGCGTTGTCAACAACATTGACACCGACGACGGTATTGATCAGGTGACGCTGGAGTCCGGCTCGACAGTCAATGGCGACATCACGACCGGCGCCGGCAACGACACGGTGACGATTGCCAACAACGCGGTGTTCAATCAGACCCTCGACACCGGCAGTGGCAATGATCTGCTGTCGGTTGATTACACGACGGGTCCTGCTCCACGCAGCTTCACCTATGCCGGCGGTGCGAACGACGACGACCTGCAACTGACTGGTGGTGATGCTGGTGCGACGGTCACGTACAACGTCGGTCCCACAGCCGACGCCGGCACAATCACCACCGTACTCAGTGGCGGCGCAACACAAACGATCATGTTCACTGGCCTTGAACCGATTGAAGACACTCAGACAGCGGTGTCCGCGACGATTAACGCTTCGACCGACAATGACACTGTCAGTGTGACGCCAACGACAACAATGGCGGCGGATCCGGCGCTGCTGGTCAGCTTCAACGGTGCGTTCGAGCAGTACGCATTCGCCGACAAGACGAATGTCGTCATTAACGCGAGCGACGGCGCGGATGTAATCAACGTGAATTACAGCGCGGCCAACGCGACGGCCGCCGGATTGACGGGCAATCTGACGGTCAATGCCGGAGCCGACAACGATACGGTCAACATCGTGCAGTCCTTCACCGGCAGCGCGAATGGTGACGCCGGCAGTGACACATTCGTCTTCAGTGACGGGACATCGGTCAGCGGCACGATCGACGGGGGTTCGGAAGCGGATTCACTGAATTTCGCGGCGGACACGGATGGCGTCGTCATCAGCCTGACGACACTGGTGAATGGTACGGCTGATGGCAACACCTTTACGAATATCGAAAGCGCTACCGGCGGCATGACGACCGGTGACCGGCTGGAAGCAACCGATGGTGCCAATACGGTCAACATCACATCTGCGAATGCCGGCAATGTCGATAACACGTTCAGTTTCACGTCGATTGAGAACCTGGCGGGCGGCAGTGCAGCAGATGCTGCCGACGACTCCTTCGTCTTCAGTGACGGAGCCAGTGTGACGGGCACAAGTGACGGTGTCGGTGGAACAAACACTCTCAATTACTCGGCGTTCACAACCAGCGTGGCGATCGGGCTGAATGCTACTCGCATCGCGGGAACGGCAACTGGTGTGAACGGCGGTTTCTCGAACATCAGTAACCTGGTGGGCGGAACTGTCGCCGATACGGTTACTGGACCGGATGCCGCGCAGACGTGGACTATCGACGGGCCGGATTCTGGAAACATCGCTTCCACTTTCACGTTTGATGCCGTTGAGACGCTGGTGGGTGGATCGGCCATTGATACGTTTGCACTCGCGGACAATGTCAACCTGGCGCTCAATGTTAATGGTGCCGGTGTCAACGATGGTGACATCCTGACATCCGCGGCCTTTACGGCAACGTCGGCCAATGTGGATCTGTCACTGGTGACGAACATCGAGAACCTGATCGACTCTGGTCAGGCAGGAGACACGATTACGGGAACCTCGTCCGGAGACGCGTTCATCATTGTCGGGGCTAACAATGGCACGGTGACCTACACAACGACCGCTTCCAACACGATCGCGTTCACGGATTGGGAAAACCTTGTTGGAGCCGGCGACGACGACACGTTTACGCTCAACAACGGAGCCAGCGTGGTCAGTGGCTCGATCGACGGCGGAACGGGCAGTGATGGTCTGAGCTTCGCAGGTACTGGCACATCCAGCGTAGTGACACTGACCAGTTCTGATACGGACGGTTTCACGGGCAACGAGGCCACACGCCTGACGGGCAGATTCACGAACATCAATTCGCTGACCGGTGATTCGACGGCGACGGGCGACATGCTGATCGGCCGGAATGTGGATTCCACCTGGACACTCGGGACGACCAGCACCTATAGCGATGGTGCGCAGTCGCTGCTGTTTTCTTCTTTCGAAGCTGCAGTCGGCGGGACGATGAATGACAGTTTTGGCTCCGTCGCGAATGAGACGTTCACCGGCTCAGCCGATGGCAATGGCGGCACGGACACGCTTGACCTTTCGAGTCGAACCGAAGCAATTACCGTGGTGTTGTCCACAGCAGACGCCAGTGGCTTCGCTGGAACTCTGACTCCAGCGATCGCGACTATGGGATTTGCCGACATCGACAACGTCATCGGCGGACAGGGCGACACGTCTCTGAACGGCCGTAATGTGGATTCCACGTGGACGATTGCGACGGCGGGCAACACCTATGACCCCATGTCCGGAACGGGAGAGACGCTGGCATTCTCAGAGATCGACGCCCTTAACGGGCAGGGCGGCGTGGACACATTCGACGTCGACATATCGGCCCCAATCGACCTGTCCGGCGGCGGTGGCAATGATGTGTTTGCGGTCGCGTCTGGCGTGCAGATGCTGCAGAACCTTGCCGGAAACGACGGCGACGACACGTTCACGTTCGTCGGTGCGATCACGCTCCCGACGACGCTCGATGGTGGTGGTCATGCCACAGGTGACACACTC
>CAYSJO010000350.1:0-5066 GCA_964431285.1 uncultured Planctomycetaceae bacterium | reverse complement strand
ATCTGTTGCCTGGCTGATCGCCGAGGGTGCATCGCTTGATACTCGAAACAAGGATGGGTTGACGCCAGCCGAGCTCGTCATTGATCTCAAACGTGGGCGCAATCATCCGGAGATCGCGGCCCTTGTTGTCGCTGCCAGCCGCGCCGAGTCTCGCAAACAGGCATCGACGTCTGGAGAAACCAGTCCTCGGAAGGCCGACGTGGCACAGACTGAAAAGCCTTCGGCATTCCTGCACTGTTTCACGCCAACTTACTCGGCGATCGCTGGCAAACCAGACAGCGGTGCTCCCCCCCCGATTGCTGGCCACAATTCCAATCCGACCAGGGCATTCGTTCGACCTGACGCCTGCCAGACATTTCAAAATCAAAGGGACGATCGAACGTAGCGACGACAAATGGAATGTCGATATTGAAGCGACCCACCACGCCAGCGGTTTTCGCTCTTCCGGCGAGCAGACTTCAGACACGGTGTTTGACCCGAAATTGCTGGGGTTCGCTGGATGGGTTACTCCATTTCGATGCGTCATTACGACTGAACACGATCCCGCAGAATTCCTCGTTGAGCAAAAGCAGAGTGATCGAAAGCGGCTCACGACTCCTGCCAACAGCCTTCCCGGTCAATAAAGCTGTGGTGTGGGCAAGACATCTTAAACGCTCAATTCCCAGGAGTTGTGATTTCGCTGACGATTGGTTGATAGACCGTTTCAGGGTCACGGGTTGATCCTCGCCGACCCCCATGGTACGCTTCGCGCGCCTTGGCGGTGCTCTTCGCACGGGCCGATGTTTCGTCGGCCGGGTCGTATTGCGACCTGTTGAGACTCGGGAGACTGCGGTAAGCGAAAACGCGTTTTCGCCCGCAGCGCAGGGCTGGCCGGACGCCCGAGGGCGTCCGGTTTTCCTATTGAGATTGCCGTCATGCTTGACGATCTGCTTCCTTGGTTATGCATTACTCCGATTGTGCTGATCGCTGTCGTTGTGTGCATTTCGATTCTGTACACGGCATACCGCCGGGCGACAAACAGGGCACCGGGACATTGGTTGCGAGTCGGGCGAGGCAAGGGACTGGGCATTGCTGAGCTGGCGCGTCGGCTTGGCATGACTGTCGAAGAGCTGAATTCGGTCGAACTCGATTATCACACACGCCATGTGGAAAAACGGGGTGGCGGCTCGCGGCGGTTGGATGTCCCCGGACCCGAACTCAAGCTTCTGCAAAAGCGAATTCTCAGGCGACTGATTGCGAAGCTCAACGCACATCCGGCTGTGACCGGATTCGAACCCGGTCGCTCGATCGTGGACAACGCGGCTCCACACGTCGGCCAGACTGTTGTGATCAACATCGATGTGCGCGACTTCTTCACAGAAACTCACGCTGGACGTGTGCTGGCATACTTTCAAAGAGTCGGCTGGGATCGAGAAGCCGCCGTGCTGTTAACCAGACTGACAACACACGACGGCGGACTCCCTCAAGGAGCACCAACCAGTCCGCGGCTGAGTAACCTGATCAATTATCGCCTCGACGCTCGAATTGACCGCTTCGTACGCAGTCGACGCGGAACGTACACGCGCTACGCAGACGACATCACGATCAGCTTCCCACGCGATTATCCGAAGAAAGTGCGAGGGACCGTGCAGGCTGTTCGTCGGCAACTCAAAGCTCACGGTTATCAGATGCATGGCGACAAACTGCGCATCCGTCGACAGCACCAGCAGCAGAAAGTCACGGGACTCGTTGTGAACGAACGAGTCAATCTCCCTCGAAGGGTCCGACGGAAACTCCGCGCCGTGGAACACCATCACAAAACAAACCAACCCGCAACAATGACGAGGGAGCAGCTCGCGGGCTGGCGAGCCCTGCAGCAAATGATCGAGAAACAGTCCTGAGTGAGATCTCTGATTACCAACTCACCACCACAGCAAGTCGCTCGCGCAGAGCACGCTGCGTCACAGACCAGTCTGTGTACAAGGCCGATGAATCAATTGAGTGTCGCTGCACGGCCCATCAAGACGTGGGCACGACCGTGATGCGGCTGAAGATTGAGGCACCGCTTCAATGCGACTCTGGCTTCCTGTGATTTGCCCAGGACTCTCAGCGTGTCACCAAGGTAATACCACGCATGGGGCTGTTCCGGATCCTTCTCCACTGACTGGGCGAACTTCAGACGGGCCAGTTCCAACTGGTTCTCTCGCCAGGCATCCATGCCTTCAGCGAACAGGACTCGTGACCGATGAAACTTGACTCGTGTTGCGTCGCCTTGACGTTCGAAGTGTCGAATCAGTTCGGAATGCGGTTCGACAAAGAGCTTGAAACTCGCTGCGCGCTGCCAATGAGCCACGGCCTGGTCGGTACGTCCAAGCAGGAAGTGCGCGTTACCCATGGCCGAGATTCGTTCGGGGCCAATCCCCATCGTCTCTTCGATCTGCTGGATGAGTTCGAGCGCCTGCTGTGCATGTCCACGATGAATCTCATACTGCCACAACAAATTGAGTATCGGAATGCGGGAATCCATGGCGACGTAATCTTCAAGGCGTCCAGCGGCCTCTGCCTGGTGGCCTGTACTCATCAGATTCCGGCACTCTGCAAGGTGTCGGCCCAAACCAAACTGTGAAGATTGCAACTGTAACCGGTGCGCTACCATGTCTGATGGCAGCACGTCGGTCGATTGCATCGACCGATCACGGTCGAGTTGTGCGCCAACGGAATCGTCCAGGGCATCACGTGCCCGCGCCCGCAACTGGTAGAACGTGACCTCGTTCGGATACCGCGCGACAAGACGATCGAGAATCGCCATTGCTTCTGACGCTCGATTCGAACGAATCAGCAGGTGAGCAAGATGTCTTTGCGCCGGAAGAAAATCACCGGCCTCTCGAAACGCTGATGCCGCCTTGTCAATATGCTTGTCTTCGACGCCCGCGTCGTCGCCTGGTGGTTTCACAACTGGCGCTTCGCGTAATTCGTTTCGCCCGATGCAGTACCAGCACCGCGCAGCAGCTTGCGGATCGGATTGATTCCCGGTCAGGGTGATCGCCCGCTCAAAACGTTTAATGGCTTCGCTCGTCTTACCCAACTGATTCAACGCGAGCCCGGATGAGTACATCGCGCTGAATGACTCCGGTGCTAACTCCGCAGCGTGCTTCGCGCACCAGTCGGCTTCCGGGAAAAGACCGAAGACCATGTAAGCCTCGGCGAGCTTTTCCCAATGCACCGCGTTGCGGGAGTCGTCAATCACCTGCTGCTGCAGTATTTGAATCTCGCTACGCGTCACGGCGTGAAGATGACTCATATCCGGTTGCGGAGGAATCGTCTGAGACAACCAGTCTCGTGCCAGAATGCATGCATAGCCGAATTCAAGCAGACACGCCGTTATCAGCAGCCAGCGCAGGGCTTTCATGGCAGCGCCCTCCGGCTCAACCAGGCAGGAAGTCGTCCTTCGAGATCCTCAAACGGAACGAGCACTTTCATGACACCAGCAACGATGTCATCACGACCGTCACCATTCAGGTCACCGCAGTCCACAGTGGTCAGGTGCGTCGGCCTGCGAGCAATCTCCCACATCTGGAAATTCTGCCGACCATCGTTTTCCAGCCAGACGATGCTCGCATGACCAGACTTCTGCCATTCATTTACCATACTCACAAGGACGACATCTCGATCCCCGTCTGCGTCAAGATCGCCCGCCGCCGCCGCGTAGGTTCCTCCAAAGTGAGCAATGCGATGCGGCGTGAACTTCCAGTCGCCTTCGTTCTCAAACCACAGGCATCCGTGATAGGGCTGTGGGTAGGCGTACTGGTATTCGAGGTTGTCGCCCAGCGGCAGCAACAGATCGACATCACCGTCCATGTCCAGGTCGTCCTTGACGAGCCCCGCACTACCAGCATCAAAATTGGATGTGAACCACAACAGACGTGATTGAAACGTGCCACCGCCTCTATTCTCAAAGACCCACAATTCCTCATCCTCCTGCGACACGATCGCCGCGATGTCCAGATCTCCGTCGCGATCGTAGTCGGCAATCGGAACATGAATCGTGCCGGACGCCGCCAGTAACTCATGTTCGCGAAACCGTTGATCTCCCAAATTTTCGAGCCACAGAATCTGACCGCGTGCATAGCCGAACGACGCAACGGCCAGGTCAATGTCTCCGTCGCCGTCCAGGTCTCCAGCCTGGACATCGGCAACGCGGCGAACATCGTCCAGCAGGACATGTTGCTCGTAGCCGCTGTCAGTCGCTTTGAGCCAGACGACTCGTCCGACGACATCGTCCACGCCGTATAGATCGCCGAGAATCGACACGACGACATCAACTCGTCCGTCCTGATCGAGATCAACGATCGTAGCGTGCGCGGGCGCATTGAGATCGTCGGCAATGGCGTGTTCGTCCCATGAGTCACTGGATGCACTGCCATACCAGAAGACACCGTTTCGCTGAACGTCACACGCCACGACGTCCTGCTGCCCATCGCCGTCGAAATCGACGATCTGGACATTGGTGACACGCGCATTGTGACTCGGCAGGGGGCCGACGGAGGAAGCGTCCAGTGGAAGGGTGGAGCGAGACGCGGTTGTTCCACCTGAAAACACTGCCGGCTGGGGCTTCAGCGACTGAATCCAGGACTTTCCCCACACGATGACGGCCGCCAGCGCCAAAGCCAGCACACAGAGAGCCACGATCGACAAGTGCGAATCACGCTTCCCACTGCGTTCTGGCGGGTCAGTCTTGTTGTCTTCCACAGATAGTAACCAGTGGAACGAATCGCGGTGGACTGGCCAGTTCCTGCATTGCCTCGAAAGGGCCTGGCAGACGGACGGGATAACAGATCTCGTCTCACCGAGCATGTGAACTTTCTTTGCAGACCTGCGCCAACCTCGCTTCGCCAGGTTTAGAGCAGTTCCCTCTCCCCAGCGGGGAGAGGGAACCAGTCAGACGAGTTCCCTCTCCCCTGTGGGAACTTTATTCATGGGGCTTGGAGCTGTAACTGGTTTTTGTTTTTGAGGATACGGAATCCGTTGAGGATCAGCTTGGCGTTGACGAACTGGCGGACTCGGGGGAGACGGCGGACATGGGCCGG
>CAYSJO010000349.1:0-7144 GCA_964431285.1 uncultured Planctomycetaceae bacterium | reverse complement strand
CCTTCTTTCCACGAGCAACCGCTTCGACCTGTTACAGCTCCTCTTCCGTGAGCGTGATGATGTACTTGACCGCCATGTGATCATCCTTGATCAGGTACGGGACCACAGCCTACAGAAAATTGTGACATGACGGTCCACTAGCTCGCGGTCGGTGGGAGGGACTGATCCTCAATGAATACGAGATTCTCGAAAAGATGGGCAAAGGCGGCATGGGTCATGTCTACATGGCGCGCCACCGCAAAATGGGTCGCATCGTCTGCCTGAAGGTGCTGCGATCTTCCGGTCGAAAATCCCCAGAGGTCGTGGAGCGTTTCCGTCGCGAGATTCGTACGCTTTCGTCACTGAAGCATCCGAATTTCGTGGTCGCTCACGATGCCAGTGAGGCTGGCGGAATTCAGTTTCTTGTCATGGAGTACATCGAGGGACATGACCTGTCCCGGCAGGTCCGTGACGACGGCCCCTTGCCGGTCGACCTGGCGCTGGACCTGATGCAGCAGGTGGCCGAAGGATTGCAGTACGCACACGAGCAGGGGGTCGTTCATCGAGACGTTAAGCCGCACAACCTGCTTGTTGCCGAAGACGAAGACGGTGGTCCTCAGGTGAAGGTGTTGGATCTGGGACTCGCTCGCTTCGACACGTACGTCGCTGAAACGATCGACGCGGCGACACACGTTGCCATGACGGCGACCGGCGTGATCATGGGCACGGTCGACTACATGTCTCCGGAACAGGCGCTGAACAGTCACTATGCCGACGCTCGGTCGGACATCTACAGCCTGGGCTGCACGCTGCATTTCCTGTTAACGGGGCGAGGTGTTTACAGCGGTGAAACTTTGATGGAAAAGCTGGTTGCTCACCGCGAGGAGCCAGTTCCCGATCTTCCTGTCCCAGAGATCACGAAGAGTACGAATGCGGTCTTCCGAAAGATGATCGCCAAGGACCCGGCAGACCGTTACCAGACGATGGCCGAAGCGGTCGAAGACCTGGATGCCTGCCGCTCGGGACGTCGCCCGTCAGCCATGCCACCGGTGTGGCAATCCGCACTCGAGTACGTGCGTGAGAACCCGCGGCAAGTCGCTGCAATCGGTGTCGCGCTGCTGTTGATGCTCGGGTTGTGGTCCGTGTTGCCGCCGTCAACTGCGAGTGATTCCAGCGGGACGTCGATCATTAACAGCGGAGCCGAAGATTCTGATCAGGCGCCACGGGGTGCTGCCCGTCCGGGCACGGCTCCCCGAAATGGGGCACTGCCGCGGTTGGTCCTGGTCGCAGTCGGCCCGTGCCCAGACGTGCAGGAGTGCACTCAGGTCGTAGATGCACTGACAAGAAAGGGGTTCCAGGTACAGGTATTGACGTCCCAAGCATCAAAGTTTCCGAAACTGGTTGCAGATGGCCGCAAGATGCATACGAAGCCTCTGACCACGTTTTCGGCGGGCGAATTCTACTCGCTGGCCTTCATCGATGGCGGCGAGAGTGTCTTCACTCACAAGAACCCTCAACTCAAGGGTTTTGTCCATAAGATGATTCACGAGACCATGAACCAGGGGGGAGTCGTTGTTGGAGTCCACCATGCTCAGTGGGTTCTGGACGATGCGGGGGTTAGCCGCTCGAAGAGTTTTGACCAGCACGGCCTGATTGTTGGTCAACCGAAAAATACGAATGGTATGTACATTCGCATGAAAGAAGGCAAGCACGCATCAAATCTTGCAGATCTTCTGGACCTTGACTTTCGCAGGAAGTCTGGTGGGTAAGTTCACATCCGACGAACGATACGTTGTCATGCAGGCCGCTCACGGGAGTTTCAACCCGTGATTCAATGGATCGGCACGCGGGAGCACCTGTATGACAACACAGCCCGACGAATTGCGCGGCAACGTCGCGATCGTCACTGGTGGTGGACGCGGAATCGGGAAGGCCATTGCGCTGGCTCTGGCACGCGCCGGTGCTGATGTCTGCGTGACGGCGCGCACGGTCGACCAGATCCAGGACGTGGCTGCCGAAATCAGCAACCACGGTGTTCGTGGAGTGGCCGTCGCCTGCGACGTATCCAACCGACTGGCTGTCGAGGCAATGGTCGAGGACGCGGTCGGCCAGCTCGGTCGGCTGGACATTCTGATCAACAACGCCGGTGGGGGGCTGGAACGGACTCCCGTTGGTGAAGACGACCCGGACGTGTGGGCGCGGGTTATCGAGATCAACCTGTTGGGAACGTACTACTGCTCGCGCGCCGTGCTGCCGCATTTGAAGGCAGCTGATGGCGGAAAAATCATCAACGTCGGTTCTGGCATGGGACATCAGCCGCGAGCCACGAACAGCTCCTACAACGCTTCGAAGGCCGGCGTCTGGATGCTGACTCGCTGCATGTCCATGCAGCTGTGGGACGAAGGCGTTACGGTCAATGAACTGATTCCCGGCCCCGTCTACACCGAGCTGACTGCCGACATTATGCAGACCGGCGTCCCGCATCCGGCAATGGCCAGCGAATGGGGCAAACAGCCTGAAGACGTCGTTCCACTGGCGATGATGCTGGCGACTCAGCCGAAAAACGGACCAACCGGCCAGTCTTTCAGCCTGGCACGACGTCCGCTGTAGATAGACGCTGTTTTCCGGGTCCAACGTTGTTTAGGCTGGCAAATTCGGTGAGTGTGGTGACCCCAGCTAACGGACCAGTTCCATGAGTCGACGCGAACGTGCCTTCGCCGTTCTTCCCACCCTGCTGACGCTGGGTAATGCGTTCTGCGGATTCGCTGCCATTACGTACGCGGCCAAGCTTGGTCCTGAGCAAGTTCAACCGGACGGCTCGCATCTGCTGCTCGCATCGTTCTACATCTTCTTCGCCATGCTGTTCGACGTACTCGACGGCGCTGCGGCAAGGTGGACCAATCAGACCAGTGATTTCGGCGCTCAGCTCGACAGTCTGTGCGATGCTGTCAGTTTCGGAGTCGCTCCAGCCTTTCTGATGTTGCAGTTCGCTCAGACAAGCATGTTCCATCCGCGAATTCTGTGGGTGATCGCAGCACTGTTCGCTGTCTGCGCCATTCTGCGTCTGGCACGTTTCAATGTCGAAACCGACGAAGATGACTCGCACGCGCACTTCAGTGGTTTGCCCTCCCCGGCTGCGGCGGGAGCCGTCGCGTCGTTCCCGATCGCGATGTATGGAATCAAGAAAATGATCGAAGTGACGAACCCGGAGTTTGTCATCAGCCTTGGCGACTTCATGAACGACCGAATCGACGATCTGCTTCCAGCCGTGACTTTGGCGGTCGCGTGCCTGATGGTCTCGCGGATCCGATACAACCATGTTTTCAATCAGTTACTCACGGGAACACGCAGTCGCGGTCACGTGATCCAACTGGTGTTCACGGTGGCTGTGGTGTTCATCGTCCGTGAATTGGCTGTGCCATTGATCTTCTGTTACTTCGCCTTCGCGTCGCCTCTGCGAGCTCTGTGGCAGGGCGCGGTACGACGCCGCGTTCACCAGAATGTCGAAGCCTGATGGCACTGTTCGAGTCTGGGCATAAGGCCAACACGTGTCCACAAAACACGCCTCGCGTGCGCTTTGGCAGTCTCTTCCTGGGCGGATGCAGGCTGCTGGAATTCACAATGCCTCAACCAAATGAGAATGTGATGATACATGGACGCTATCGACCGTGGCAGGTGGCCATGGTGGTGATGTCAATGACGTGTCCGTTGTTGACATGTCGGCTCGGTCTGGCCGAACAGCTCGCAGTGAATTCCGGCGAATCGACCGGCAATCGTCCCAACATTGTTGTCATCATGGTGGATGATATGGGTTACGGAGACCCCGGTTGCTTTAACAGCAATTCGAAGATTCCGATGCCGCACTTCAATGGTCTGGCACGTAACGGCATGCGATTTACCGATGCACATGCTCCCGGCCCGCTTTGCCATCTTTCGCGATACGGATTAATGACGGGTCGGTATCCGTTCCGTGCGCAGCCCGGGAAATGGCGCAGCCAGCCAACGATCTCAGCCGATCGGGTGACGATTGCGTCATTGTTGAAGCCACACGGATACCAGACGGCGATGGTCGGTAAGTGGCATCTGGGGTTTCAGGAGAACGGTTACGACAAGCCTCTGCCGGGTGGGCCAGTTGATCGGGGTTTCGATTCCTACTTCGGCATCCGCGCTTCAACCGACATACCGCCGTACTTCTACATTCGCGGCAACCGCGCCGTTGCAGCGCCGACAAATCAGATTGCCGCGAGAAACAGCCCGGGTTGGACGCCAATTCAGGGAGCTTTCTGGCGAGCGGGCGGCATTGCGCCAGGACTTGAACTGAAAGACGTCCTGCCGCGATTCACTGACGAAGCGGTAAAGGTGATCGATCAACACGCGGCTTCCAACTCGAAACAGCCACTGATGCTGTATCTGGCCTACCCGGCACCACATACGCCCTGGCTGCCATCCCCGGAGTTCGACGGCACCAGCAAAGCTTCGATGTATGGAGACTTTACGGTGATGGTGGATGCCATGATCGGTCGGGTCCTGAAGTCACTCGACAACGCGAAGATGACCGATAACACGCTGGTCATCGTTACATCCGACAACGGCCCTGTGTGGTACGACACCGACGTCGAGCGATTCGATCACGATTCATCCGGCGGGCTGCGAGGGATGAAAGCCGACGCGTGGGAAGCCGGGCATCGCATGCCGTTTGTGGTTCGCTGGCCAGGAGTTGTCAAAGCCAGTTCGGTCAGCCATCAGACGATCTGTTTCACTGATCTGCTGGCGACGTTCGCCGCGATCGTCGGTACTGAACTGTCAAAAGAGGACGGTCCGGACAGCTTTAACCTGTTGCCGGTCCTGCGTGGCGAGTTGCCCGAGGACAAGCCTGTTCGACCGTCTTTGGCGATGGCCTCGGGTAACGGCACAATGACCATTCGCATCGGAGACTGGAAACTGATCACCGGGCTTGGCTCGGGCGGATTCTCAACGCCACGTCGAGTGCAGCCGACAGCAGACGGACCGAAGGGGCAACTCTATAACCTGTCAGATGACCCGTCCGAATTGAAAAACGTCTACGCTCAGCACGCCGATGTCGTCGAGCGTCTGCAGGCGGAACTCAAACGAGTCCGGGAATCCGGTCGAACTCGCTGACCGACAGTGGCCACGTATGACAGGCATTGCATTCAACCCGTTGACGATGCCGCTGACCGGCGTGCACAGCATTTCGGCCAGTGCCGGTACGGGGAAGACCTATGCAATCACGACCCTGTACCTGCGTTTTCTGCTCGATCCTGCCACGCAATGTTCAGTCGATTCTATTCTTGTCACGACGTTTACGGAGGCCGCAACAGCCGAGCTGAAGGACCGGCTGCGGAGCCGTCTCAAAGAAGCGTTGCGGCTGATGGAACGATGCACCAGCGTCTCGGATGCTGAGTCGCTGGCAGCGGAAGGACGCGCCGATGCCGTTGTTGTCGAACTGCTGGATGCTGTCGGAGGCTGGGACGAAGACTCTGGCCAGCGTGTTCAGGAGCGACTTGAGGACGCTTTGCTGAGTTTCGATCAGGCGCCGGTCTACACGATTCACGGGTTCTGCAATCGCATTCTGCAGGACCTGGTGTTTGAAACAGGCAGCCGATTCGATGCTGAACTGGTCACGTCCACCAAACCGCTACTCGACGAGGCCGTGTGCGATTTCGTCGCCCGCTGGTGGACCACGCCTGATGCCCCACTTGCTGACTGGTTGAAGCTGGATGGAACTCTGTGGAAGTCGATGGCAAACGTGGCTTTCCAGGCGATGGAAAACCCGACGCTGGGGGTGGTCCCGGACGGTCTGGGTCTTGAAAAGTTGCTCAGGTCGGACTTGCCGGCTCGGTTTCTGGAGTGTGTCAGGCGACTTGAGGAGACGTGGACGACCGCTGGCGAAGAGGCGATCGGGTTGCTGCGCAAAGCCGTCAGCGACGGTGTCATGAACAGGAACATGTATGGCAAACCCAGTCAGATCGATCGAGCGGTCGAGCATCTGCAGGCACTGATTGACTATCGGGATCCGAACCTGTTTCAACTCGACAAATCGAAGACTGGTCCGACGCAGCGACGGCTGACCAGTACGGCTGTCGAAGGTGGAGCAAAGAAGGGTTACGAAGCTCCGCGGCACGAGTTGTTCGAGCAGTACGAAGCGGTCGTTGAGGCCACTCGGCAGATAAGTCGGCATCGCGAGCAGATCAGGGCTACCGTGCTGGCCCGGCTGGCCAAGTCGGTACGGCGGCAGGTTGAACGACGCAAGCGCGAGTCGGGTGTCATGAGCTTCAGTGACCTGCTGCATCAGGTGGATTGGGCGCTGTCCGGCGATCAAAATCAGTTCGTGCTTGATGCGCTGCGTGACCGCTACCGCGTTGCCATGGTGGATGAGTTTCAGGACACCGATCCGGTGCAGTATCGCATCTTTCGGCAGGTGTTTGTCGACGGTGCTGAGCAAGCTGCCGACGGGCGCGCGTTCGTCATGATAGGCGACCCCAAGCAATCGATTTACCGGTTTCGAGGAGCAGATATCCACGCCTGTCTACAGGCCATCCGTGAGACCGATCCGCGAAACCGACACCAGATGGGTACGAACTGGCGTTCGGACCGGTCACTGGTCAACGCGGTGCAGGCGACATTCGCATCAGCGGCTGATCCGTTTCTGACGTATGAGATCCCTTTTCCCAGAGTTGCAGCTCGCTACGACGATCGAATGCGAGACGTGCCTGCCTTCTCAGTAACGGTCGTTCCAAACCCGTTTGCTACACAGAAGAAGCAAGAGGCATCCAAAGCCGAAGCGCTGCAACGTGTGACTCATCGAGTGGCTGACGACATCGTGGCCCAGTTGAATTCGGAACTGCAGGTATTCGACCTGGCCGGCGCGGACGCCGGGCGAACGATTGACCCGCGCGACATCGCGATCCTGTGCCGCACCGGTTACGAGTTGCGTCTGATTCAGGAGCAACTCGCCAGTCGCGGCGTGCCGGCCGTGTTGCAGACTGAGGAATCCGTTTTCGATTCGCCGGAGGCAGCAGCTCTCGTACACGTCCTGCGAGCCGTGCTAAGCGCCGGCTAGCACGCATCGATGGCAAGTGCCCAGCAGACGTCGGTCTTAGGATTAGACGCGAATCAACAGGGCACTCAGAAACACGAAGAATCG
>CAYSJO010000348.1:0-4666 GCA_964431285.1 uncultured Planctomycetaceae bacterium | reverse complement strand
TCAAAGCCGGAGTCCGCGAGCAGCCCGTTGAGCCGCTCATAGAACACATGCCCCGGAGACTTCGCCACCGCCCCCGTCTCGATCCACAGTTCCCGCTGCTTCTCAGTGTTTCGCCGCCGCAACGACATCGTCTGACTCCATTCAGAAAACGAACACACGTAGAATAATCATTCCCCGTTACACGGCCAGGTTCTTCAACGGGCTGCTAACGCCTTGGCCAGCTACCAGTCGCTGACGCGTGACGACGAAATGGCTGCGATGGCATACGCCGATCTGGCCGGTCAATTTGGCTCCAACGCGTTCCGCCTAAGCTCACCCGCTCACTGCTTTGCAGCGGCGATCTGGTTCTCGCGCCATGCTTTCATATAGCGACGAAAGCCCCGCTGGACGTGTTTACTGGCCCGGGCAACTTTCTGCTCGGCCACGGGCGAGTTGAGCTTTGGAGCTCCGGGTGGTAAGGCGAACTGGTAGAGATATGCCGCCTGTGCGGCGGTCGCACTGTCGAACCCACTCAAGCTGGTCAGCAGTTCGGCCAGGTCGCCTCCCGCCCGCTTGAATGTCCGCTGAGCATAGACGTGCGCCGATGATCGTTTCCCGTCTCCGTCTCCGTCAATCCACACGGCGCCGCTGCAACCGATGCTGGTTGGCGTCCAGTCCGGTGATGTTGGCTGGTACGGTTTCGCGGTGCGCCAGTACAGATGTTTGATCCCCGGGCCCACGGCGATGGCCACCAGATGCACGTCGTGACTGGGACGGTCGATTTCCCAATGGTCTTCCCACAGGACACCGGGTTTACGCTTCCTCTCTTCCTCGGTGTTTGTGAGTTCGATCTCGCGGATTCGTTCGGCGTTGGAATACAGCCAGACGTGTGAAGCCTGAGTCCATCGTGGGCCAAGTACGCGGACGTGGACTCTGACTTTTTCTCCGTCAACACTGGCCAGATCGCCGGACTGGTACTTCCTGCGTTCCCCATCGAGCCCAGCGGCACCCTCGACGGTTAACTCGGTCAGCAGCCCGTAGCTGACCATGACACGACCGAGTGCGAAGTTGGATGCGGCTTCATCGACGTCGATGTTGCCTGGGTCGGAATCGTCACAGCGAATGTAGGTACGGCCCTGACCGACGAAGTGCCGCGCCACATCGTGGGAATCGCTGGCACCAACTGGAGTAACATTCAGGCCGCGATTCAACAGCGCCATCCAGTCGTGGAAGAGCTGCATGATGTCCGTCTGATTGGCCCCCGAATTGACGACTTCCATCGCGTTAGCCGGCAGCTTCGAGCCGTCCACTCGTTCTCCGACTGCGTCGTTGAACAGCTTCGGGCCAAATGGCTTGACTCCAGAATGAACGTCGCGGGAGTGGTTCAGAATGACCGCTTTCACGCCAGGAACTTTGCCGATCGACATTTTGATGTCGGCCCAGTTGTCGAGTTTGTAGGCTGGTGGCGGAGAACCCGGTGTAACGGGCCAGATGTTGAAGTGGCCGACGGGAGTCGTGACCTCGTTGCCAATGACTGGGGTGAAATACTGCTCGACACCGGCTTCACTGGCGAAAGGGCGATGATCGATGTGGACGTTGTGATCCGTGGCGATCGGCAGTTCAATTCCCTCAGCAGCCAGCGTGATCATTCTTTCCTGGACGGTCGAATCGCCGTGACCGGAATGCGTGCGCGTATGCACGTGTGTGTCACAGGCGACGTAACCTTCGGTTGGAACTTCGCGACGAACGAACACACTGTGGTCGGAGACGCTGCCTGCTCGGGTTGTGACCTCGACCGTGCCGAGCCCGAATTCGAATCCTCGTCCCACATAAACGGTGTATTTTCCGGCTGGCACGGGGATGAGGGCAGGCCCCGTCCTCTGACTTGCGTAGACAATTCCCGGTCGAACAGCCGTGTCCCGATTAGACTCCAGGCCGGTCTCCTGCAGCGCACCGCGTTGATTGACGACCGTGATCCGCACTGGTGTGGGATTCAGAGTTTTGAGCAGGATGTACGACTCCATCAGCTTTGCTCGCGGGCTGTCGTGCAGCGAGATTTCGCCGACGCGAATGTCGTCGGGCGAGCGGGAGCGAGAGGATTCGATCGTCAGGACATTGTTCCCATCCGTCAAACCGCCTGTCGGGACGTCGAAGTAGACGACCATATCGTTTTCGTCACGGTAGAGTTGACCGAGGTCGGTGTCGTTGAGCGTGATGCGCCACGTCTGCTTGAGGTCCTGCTGTCGCAGTTCGAGGCAATACGGCGCGTCATTGCTCACTGCGTCGAACGTCAGTTGCAGACGCGTTCCTTCCGCTTCGTCCGGGAAATTGGACCATTCACGCGGACCCTCCGAGCTGCGGAGATGGTGCATGCGGTCGGTGATCACCTGGGCGTCGCCAGCGCACCGTTCGCTGGCACACAGCAAGACCAGGTAAGTCAAAATCATCTGGATGAAGTGAGTGGACACAATTGTTCCTCGGAATGCGGTGCGAACGGCCAGGCATGCGGCGGACAAGTGAAAGAAACTTATCCACACGGGCTCGATTCGCTAGCGAACAGCGAGTCGCGACATACGACGCGAGCCGCATGGAACAGCCATCAGACTTTCGATGCGGCTCGGATAGAGATTCAGATTGCGAGCGCTTGCGTCGTTAGACGACAGCTTCTTCGGTGACCGGGCGGGCGCTGATCAGATTGGAGAGGGCCTCGACGTCCTGCAGTTCACCGCTTCGTTTTTCCACGTACTCAAGCGTCGGATCTTCCTGCTTCAGCATGATGGCTCGGCGTACGAACCGCAGACCACGCAACAGGACTTCGCGCTGTTCGTCATTCAATTCGAAAGTCAGCGAATCGCTCATCGGCGTGAACTCACTCTGTCAGGAACTCCAACTTCCTTGTCCTGAATCGCCAAGGCATCCTCCCCTGGTCGCGGCCCGTCAATAGTAGCCAGAGAACGACGGAGTCTCAACAACTGCGTGCCATTCGGCCACTGTTTGAGAGTACCAGCATACGTGATCGCCAGGTGCTCGCACCCAGCTGATCTATCGGACAGGCAGAAAGTCCGCAGGAACTGACGCCCATGGCGTCATGTGTCATACAGACGGGAATCCTATGTCTGTGACGGGAACGACACGATTGCCACAACCTGCGTCGAGGCACTCCACCGACGGGTACATTCGGCAATCTTCGAGGAATCCGTTTGACACACCGCAAATCGGAGATCGCTGGTTTCACGATTCATGGTTCATCCCCTGGCGGCTCTGACGTAGCAGGTCTGCGAGTCGTTCCGGTTGCACGACCCGCGCCTCCCGAAGGCGACCGTGGCACTGCTCGCTGTGGGAGGTTCCGGATGTTGACCGCGATGCCATCGTTGCGAATCGCCAGATTCACAATCGTTGCCTCAGACACCTGTTCCGGCAGAAAGCTGATTGCACCATCACCGGTCAATGCCAGGAATCCCCCACGACGTGCGCCAATCAGGCTGGGCTTCATGTCCTCTGCGGTCAGCGGCAGATCAGCTGGTTTTGTCCAGATCACACTGGACTTCGGGGCGGCTTCAACCACGAGAAGCGTGTTGCTGGTCCCGTCGGTGATTTCACGCATCCGCATGCCGGGACGGTTTGAATCGAACAGCGTTCCAATTCTGACGAGTCCGACATACGAAGTGCGGCCAGCCGGAATCTCCACGCCGGGCACCTTGTAGACATTCGGTATCTGGTCGATCAGTGGCTTGTTGTGCGGGCTGTCCCACGCCTCATTCATACGAAACTGGTCGAACAGCTCACGCTCGCCAAGAAACGGGAGCAGTTTGACACGCCAGCTCAACAGTGGCTCTCCGGCGGCGTCACGCACGGCTTCATCCGGAAACGTCTTAAACGTGTCATGGTGATTGTGCATAGCCAGTCCGATCGCCTTCAGCTTGTGCGTCGATTGCGTGCGTTGTGCGCGGATCGGCGAAAGAGCGTCCAACAGGCTCATCTTCATCAACGAGCTGCGATTACGTCCTCCGACAGCGAATGGCACAGCAACCGACCGCACGCCCACCAATGACGCTGCCGCAGCAAGGCCCAACTCCGAACCGCCTGGCAACACGCGGCGACTGATTAACTCGACGCCGTCGTCGCTCGGAACAATCGCGAATGTTTCGCCGCTGACATATCGCTCAAGTGATGCGAGCGAAGGCAGCAGCGAAATGTCGAGTTCCAATTCCTGCTGCTGTAACTCTGCGAAGGCAATGTTGCTCAGCATCTGCACCACAGGCCAGGCGAGTCGCAGAAGTCGTTTCGAGTCGTAATAACCAAACATCAATGGCGGCTGATCACGTTTCAGACCGGCTGCGATCACCGGATTGTCCGCGAGCGAATCTGTCAGACTCCGTCTGCGATAAGCATTGATCCCCTGCGGAAACGCGAAAACACCAGTTCGTCATCAGTAACACACCATGCGGGAGCGACTGGGATGTGTTCACCGACGGCATTCAGAAAGGGGCTTGTCGCCGGAATGTGTTGGTGAAAGCGGTCTGGTTGCAGTCGGCCGGGCGGAGCGGGCCTGAGTCGAACGAGGTACGAATCACCTCAAGAAGAGGAAGGAGAGCATACCGCGACAGTTCGGGGAATGATGGTGCTGTTCTGACATCGCATCATCTCCGGAGTCCTCGGAATGCTCGTTACCACACTGCTCAATCAC
>CAYSJO010000347.1:0-4403 GCA_964431285.1 uncultured Planctomycetaceae bacterium | reverse complement strand
GACCGAGCAGATGTCTATGCTGAGGAGACGCACTGATCCCGATGGATTCACGCTGGTCCATTTTCACAGCAACGGCGAGTGCGTGCCCCAAGTTCAGCTTTCTTTTCGTGCCATGCGGCCAATGCTTTCCGATAGCCGTCTTCGTCGCTCTTTGATCGCCCAAATTTGAAGTAGAAGTCTTTTTTCTTGCCGTTGATCGTGACTCGTTTTCGCCAGCATTTGGGGTTTGGCCGACATGTCAATTCACACTTTCGTCGCGCCGCGGCCGGTTATTCCTGCAGTCTTTGCACCAAGTGCTGGATCGTGATCCTGGGCCGCTATTTCATTCGTTTCGGGATCCAGCGCGACCTGTCCGCCGTGCGTCAGGTCACATATTTGCCCCTTTGACGATTCCTGTTGTGCCATACGCGGCATGACTATGCCCCGATTCAAGCTACTCCAGGATCACAAACTCGTTCGCATTGAACAGTCCACGGCACAGGGCCGCGAGACCGTGTTCCTTCACAAGCTTCTCCGACAGTTTTCGCTCGAAATTACTCGGCATACGTGCGAGTGCTACCTGCCAGGCTAGATCGACCTGAGCAGAAACATCATTGCCGGCGTCATTCGTGATTCGTGTCGCAAAGTAATCGGACATGCGGAGCACGAACGCATTGTTCAGTAGACTGAGCGCCTGCAAGGGAGTCGTTGTCACAGCTCGGCGCGGAGCAGCTGTCGACGGGTCTGGACAGTCGAATGCATCCAGCAGCGCGCTGCGCCCACCGCGTGGAGTGAAGCGATACACGGTGCGCCGAAAGAAGCTGGGGCCATCCACGTCGATTGGTTCGTAGTAGGTCGTGCCGTTGTTCGGCGTGATGCTTACGTCGATGTAGCCTGGCCCACCGGAGCTGTCGTTCAGTTTGCCGGCCGATATGAGGATAGCATCGCGAACTGCCTCGGCTTCCAGTCGTCGAGGATTCGCACGCCACAACAGCCGATTCCCGGCGTCGAGTTTACTGGCTGCTGCATTTTGCACGGATGACTGACGATAGGTATTGGATGTCACAATCAGACGATGCAGAGTCTTCAATCGAAAGCCATTCTGCTTGAGTTGCCCTGCCAGCCAGTCGACGAGATTTGGGTGACTGGGACGTCCGCCATTGAAGCCCAGGTCATTTGGCGTTTCGACAATGCCTGTGCCGAAATGGTAATGCCACACGCGGTTGACGATCGTGCGTGCGAACAAAGCGTTGTCGGGGCCAGTGATCCACGCGGCCAGCTTTCTGCGACGGTCTGCTTCGGGCGATGTCGGAGTCAGCTCGAAGTTCGCATCGACACCTGTGACCGCGGCAACTCCACCGGGCGACATGACATCGCGTTCGATCTCAATATCGCCGCGCTCGAGAAATCGAATCGTGCCCGGGTTTCCGGGGTTCATCGTGTAGATTTTGAGGTTGGCTGACGCTTCCAGTGATTTGTGCTGCTGTTGTGCCGCCGTCAGTTTCGCTTTCAGTTCGGCTCGCTCTTTTCTTTTCTCTTCAGTTAATGATTCGATGATCTGCTTCTCAGGCACATAGTCAGAGCTGCTTCCGGCCGAAGCCGCCACTGCGTCGGGTGTCAGCGCCCGATCATACAGAGCTGCTTTCAGAATCCGGGCTTTCAGGAAGTGGTTGCCAACTGCGGGACTGTGTCGCAGTCCGAACAACAGATGTGACTGCTTCGGCGCGTATGTCTGCAGACCGGTCTTACGAATCGGCTGGCCATACGCCAGCCCGTCGCGGTAGCCAACGATCGTTCCGTCTGACTTGTAGACAATCGCAACATGGACGGGGCGTTTCGCCGCGTCGTCGTCTACAGGAGCCTTAAATGACTCGGTGCGTACAAATCCGTTGCTGCCGGCCATCCAGCGTTTCGGCTCACGCTCACCAAAGACGATCGCGTCGAACACACCGCCGCCAGGAGTCTCCAGGCTGATGGCCGCACCGCCTCTCTGAGTCAGATCGTCGAGCTGCACCCACGCTTCAAGGGTCTTCTCTTTGATTTCTTTGTCGAGCACAGGAGTCTCAACATACGACTTGCCGTCAACGACCAGGGCTCCGTTTTCAACTTTGGCCCCACCAATGGCTTTACCGTGTAGTTTGCCAATGCTGTCATTGAAATCGCCGTCGAATTCCCAGCGGGCGAAGGCGGCTGGTGGTTCGGGTGGCTTCGCCGTCCCTTTCCTTCGTGCGGCCAGGATTGTCTCCCGCGCTGCGGAGTCGATTGCAGTCAATTGTTTCGAGTGACTGTTAATGGTCGCAGCCAGAGCATCGAGCTTCTCCTGGTCAACGGGTGTCCGCTCGACTCGTTCGCCGTGCGTCATTCCAGAGATCGATGCGATCATCTGGTAGTACTCGGTCTGCCGGATCGGATCGAACTTGTGATCGTGGCAGCGGCTGCAGTTGACGGTGAGCCCCAGGAACGTCTGACCGATCGCACCAATGACCTCTTCCAACTCATCCTGTTTCGCGAGCTTCTTCATGCGCTCGCTGCCTCCGACGACTGTGTTGTGAACACCGGCGACAAGAAACCCCGTAGATGCGGCACCTTCTCGACCCGGCTTCAGTAGATCGCCAATGAGCTGCATGCGGACAAACTCGTCGTACGGCATGTCCTGATTCAGCGCATCGATAACCCAGTCGCGGTAGTACCAGAAGTTGTTCCGCGGGCCGTTTCGTTCGAACCCGTTGCTCTCGCCGAAACGCACGACATCGAGCCAGTGCCGGCCCCAGCGCTCGCCATAACGCGGCGATTAGAGCAGTTCGTCGACAACCTTCGCGTACTCGTCGTCGGACGGGTTACGAACAAACGCAGCAACGTTCTCAGGGCTCGGCGGCAAACCGATCAGGTCAAAGTACACGCGGCGAATCAAAGACCGCGGATCAGCCGGTGGTGAAGGTTCAAGACCGGCCAGGCCAAGACGCCACCACACGAATTCATCAATGGCATTGCGAGGCCAGGTCGTGTCGCCATTCTCCGGCGGCCACATTTGTTTAAGCGGCTGCAACGACCACCAGTCGTAACCGGCCCGACGATCGGTCGTGTAGCGGAAACGGTCAATCGAGTCCGAGCCCCACTTTACCCCGGCTTCGATCCACTGCTTGAGCGTCGACTTCTCGGCACCCGTCAGTGGGTGCTTCGGTGGCATTTCGTCTTCACGCACGCGTTCCCAGAGAACGCTGGCATCAAGTTTGCCTGGCTTCAGTACGACACCGCTTTCACCACCTTTGAGTGCCGATCCGCGTGATCCGAGGTCCAGACCGCCTTTGGGTTCGCTGCCGCTGTGACAATCGAGACACCGTGCCGCGAGGAGCGGGGCAATCGTCCGGTCAAAATCCGTCGCCTCTGGCTCAGCCGCAACTGAATGTGTCGACGTGGCCAAGGAGATGACGATCAGCAATCGCATACGCATATCCGTCTCCAGAAACTCATTTGTATCCGTCAATCATTCAATGCCGCTCTACTCGCTGCCCTCGGCCCGCTTTGTGTCGGTGTATAACACGACGCCGTGTTCGTCGCGGAATCGAAATGTTAGCGTGGGCACGTGGTTGTCTTTCGCCAGCCACGATTCGATTTCCAGGAATCCACCGGACGGCTTCTTCTGCGAATACACCTGTTTGATCAGGCCTTTGGGATCGGTTGATTTCGGATCACCCGGCTTGCGGCCTGGACGGGAATTGGCATCCACCAGCGCACCACATGAAAACTCTTCGTAGCCCGTGGGATGAATCGATCGATGCTGCCAGTGCCGATCCCCGCACACCATGAAGAATTGCTCAGACGAGATACCGACATTGTCGAGCCAGGCAAAGAACGAGTCCCGTTCGTGACGGAAGCCGCCGAAGTTCGTGTGGTTGTCGAACTTGCGAGCGTCGTCCGGGCCGATCATCGGGTTGGGTGAGACCAGGAGTTTGAACGTCGCATCACTCTCGTCGAGCGTCTTCTGCAGCCACGCACGTTGCTCCTTGCCCCAGATCGATTTTTCCGGTCCATCTTTCATCGCGTTCGGACTGCGATACATGCGATTCTCGGGAAACCAGATTTGCAGGTGTTTGCTGACGCGATGCGTCCGATACGTCTTCATGTCTGCATCATCGGTCGCTCCAAGCGGGAGCTGTTCGAGCATCATGCGTCGACCCGTCTCCGGCGATGGAAGATGGTCGCCCGTGTTGTCGCCGTCGTCGATGCGGTAATCGTGATCGTCAATCATCCAGTACGTCGGGACTGACGCGAACAGATCGCGGTAACGCGGTTGTACAAACTGCTCGTGCCACTTCTGTCGAAGCTGCGGCACTGTTTCAGCCCGTGGCTTCTTTGGCGTGTCGTAGTAAACGTTGTCGCCCGTACCAATGAAGAAGTGGGGCCTCAGCCTGCGGATTGAGTAC
>CAYSJO010000346.1:0-1851 GCA_964431285.1 uncultured Planctomycetaceae bacterium | reverse complement strand
AAGCGAACGAGGATCGCGATGCACGACAGGTTGACTTTGATTCTGAACGCTAGCGTCTACGATACATCGTCGTACGCGTCATTGGCTGGCTCTAGGAGTTCCGGTGTGTGTTTTCACGGTTTGAAATGACCGCATTGTACTTCGGCGGTATCGGTCGCCTGGCGTTCATTCAGCGGTACATGCGTGCCATTTTCTAATACGCGTCGTTTTCAGACAGAGCCTAGCATTAGCGTTTCCAGGAAACCGGACAATTACTTCGCGAACGGTCCTGAGACGAGAATATGAAAACATGACAACCGCACCTGAATTCATTCGCATGACGCCTGGCTGCGGTGCACTCGTTCGCGGAATCGATCTTGGTCAGCCGCTCGACGATGCGGTGATTGAACAGATTAACAGCGCGCTTGCCGAATATGGTGTGCTGTTCTTTCGCGATCAGGAGTTAACACACGAGCAGCACAAGAGGCTGGGGCGTTGTTTCGGTGAGTTGCACATTCATCCGGCGTGGCCGCGCCTTGTGGACGGACATCCCGAGATCATGGAACTCTATACCGATGAGAATTCACAACGCATTGCGGGCGAAGACTGGCATTCGGACGTTTCGTGCGATCACGAACCACCACTGGGAACGATTCTGCGGATGATCGAAGTGCCTCCGGTGGGCGGCGACACGTTGTTTGCAAATATGTATGCATCCTTCGAGGCGCTTTCTACCCCGATGCAGCAGTTCCTGAATGGACTGACAGCGCTGCACGACGGAGAAAACGCTTATCGGGGCCGTTACGCAGACGCATCCGAAGAGGGTAAGACGTACCCGCGATCGGAACACCCCGTCATTCGCACGCACCCGGTCAGTGGCCGCAGCGCGCTGTACGTCAATCGCATCTTCACCACGCGCATCGTGGAACTGTCGCCACAGGAAAGTGACTTCACGCTGCGAATGCTGTTTGAACACATTGCGAAACCGGAGTTTCAATGTCGGTTTCAGTGGCAACCCGGTTCCGTTGCATTCTGGGACAATCGGTGCGTACAGCATTACGCAATGTGGGACTATTACCCCAATCGCCGCCGTGGACTGCGCGTCACAATCAAGGGCGAAGTTCCGACGTAAAGACCAGACCACGGCAGACCATCGAACTACTTCGCAGGCACGGACGGCGCCGTTGGTTTGGGATCAGCGCTGGTCGAAAAACAGGCTGTCGAATCCGGCGACAGGAACCGCATCCGCTCGCTCGCGGAACAGTACGTCGAAGCAGACGCGAGACTCACTGGCCTGATTTCGACTTGCCGTGCTTCGGTCATCGGGAAGCACCGAGCCGTGCTGCCTGTGTTCCTGCTTTTTTAATCCTGCTTAGCTTCAGCAGAAGCCACGGCATTGGTCCTGACCACGTATGGGGTCGAAGAGCATTTGAGGCTCAGCTTTAGGGTCCGGCGTCAGCGTGTGATCTGCAGCGAGTCGAAGAAGAAGTCGGCGTCGGCACTCTCCACAAATTCTCTCGAACCGACTGCAACTGCCTGATAGAAAGTCGGCCCGGCACCGTCGATAAAGAATCTGGTTCGCAACACAAATCCACTCGCGTCACGTGCGAGGATTTCGTAGCCGGGTAAATTTGCCATCGTCACGTTAGACACACTCAAGAGTGTCCTTTGGTTCGTTGACAGGATCTCATTGGCGACGCCTTCCAGTCCGGCTTTGACGTCATACTCATTTGGGTCAATGAGATAAGTTGTTGAATATGTCACGAATGCCGCGTCTTCGCTTCCGCTTCTGAACTCGGTGGTCGCCGTTCGGACCTGCAGTGTCCCAACAGGTGTCGGCAGCAATTCAATACCCACTGTCGGATCGTCCGG
>CAYSJO010000345.1:0-10015 GCA_964431285.1 uncultured Planctomycetaceae bacterium | reverse complement strand
CGCACGCAAACATAGGTCGCGGTTGCGTCTGGTCAACGCGGACCTGTCGGCTTACGGCATCACAGGACGTCGCAGGACGACTGATGCGGAGATGTCACACTGTGACGTTCTTGTCTGAAATTGGACTGACCGTCTGAACACAGCTGCGGCAGGTCAGATGGGTTGTGATGCCCAGATGCCCCCAACATCACGCAGTTGGTCGATCTTCGGGACAAACTGCGGAATCCTCGGCGCATATCACCATAAATAAACACTTACGCTGCGCTCCGCCAGGCGTGCGCTGCTTGTCCGGGTCTGAGCACGACAACTAAGATTCCAAACTGTCTCCGTACACCGGTTTTTCACATTCTGCGCTGCAGCCTCAGAATCCGGTCGAAGCTGGATCGAAACTGCCGACAATCGAAAGACGACAGTCCCGTGTCATCAGTTGCCGGAAAGGCCGCGTGCCGAAGCGTGAACGGAGTGCTTCCTTGAGAGCCATCATCAGCGACATCCACGGAAACCTCGAAGCGCTTGAGGCTGTCCTGGCCGACATTAAAGAGCAGGGAATCGAAGAGATTTACTGCCTTGGCGACATCGTCGGTTACGGGCCCAATCCGCGAGAGTGCATCGACCGCGTTCGAGAGCATTGTGCGATGTCTTTACTGGGCAATCACGACCAGGGGGCACTGTTCGATCCGGAAGGCTTCAATGACGGAGCTGAACGTGCCATTTTCTGGACCCGGTCCGTGCTGGAGCAGGGTGAGGACAGTGAGAGCCGCTGGGAATTTCTGGGCGAACTGCCCCGCACAACGAAAGAAGAAACACGACTTTTCGTGCATGGGTCGGCGAGAAACCCGCTGAACGAGTACGTCTTTCCTGAGGACATCTATAACCAGCGAAAAATGGAACGAATTTTCGCGTTGGTCGAAAAGGATTGTTTTCAGGGGCACACGCATATCCCGGGGATCTTTACCGAGGACATGAATTTTCTGACGCCGGAGGAAGTGGATTTCTCATACGACCTTGGGACAGAAAAGAAGCATCTTATTAATGTCGGTTCGGTGGGCCAGCCGCGGAACGGCGTCCCGAATTCGTCGTACGTCATACTCGATGGAACTCAGCTTACGTACCGCCGAGTCATTTACGACGTCGACCAGACTGCGGAAAAAATCTACGCCATCCCCGAACTCGACAACTTCCTGGGAGACCGTCTGAAAGACGGACGCTAACGCATACGACAATGGAACAGAGACGCCTGCTGACGTTCAGCGTCCTGGTGGTGGTGACATGGCTCGGCTGGTTCTCAGTCGGGCCAGTGCTGTTTCCGGGGTTGTTTCCCCCACCCAAGCCAAAGCAACAGGCCGAGGACGCGCCCGCCCCTGGTGAACAGCCAGACGGACCCGTGATCGCGCAGGCCGGGAACCCGGATGAGCTTGATCCCGGTGAGCCGGCACCCAGCCAACCAGGTGATCCTGCAGAACCCGAAGTCCATCTTCCGGAGCATCCCCAGACATCTGTCGTACTCGGTTCACTGAATCCGGACACGGGATATACGCTGGCGATCGAGCTGACCAGCACGGGTGCCGCCATCGTGTCGGCGACCTTGAATGACCCCCGCTATCCCGTCGCCAAGAACCCGGACAAACTCGATCCACCACCACAACTGCAGCTTCTCGGAAACAACCTGCTCGTCCCGATCGACGACGAGGGTGGTGAAAAGCGGCTGGCGCACACGTTTGATGTCGACGTCGCCGTAATCGACAGTCAATTCCAGAACCTGGACACCACTGCGTCGTTGCGCACGCTTGACTGGGAGTTGCTGGAAACGATGGATGACCCGGACGCGGCCGGTACAATGGACACGGCCACCTTCCGCATCCGTTCGCCAGACGAGCAGCTGGAGATTCGAAAGATCTTCCGGCTGAATCGAGTTCCAGCCGATCAGCTCCAAGTGGGGAATATTCGGGACATTAGCTCGCTGGCTTCGCAACTTGATGTCGAACTGCAGATTCGCAATCTATCGACCAGCAAGCCGCAGGTTGCTACCTACGTCCTCCAGGGGCCGGCCGGATTACCCCTTGAGAATGAAGAAAACGCGCGTAAATTCCGCGACATCAAAGCGGGCTTTCTGAGTGACGGCTCGATCTCGGCGGAAACCCTGACCGCCGGACAGCTCACCAAAAACCACGAGAATGAGGAAGTCGAAACGTGGTCACAACCGTTTCGCTACATCGGCGTCGATACTCAGTACTTTGCTGCGATCATCGTTCCCGTTCCCGCCGAACCACAGCATGAACAATCATGGTTCTCCGGATCGAAGCCCACCGTCCTGAAGGTGGATAAGAAATTCCGTGATCGCAGTGATATCAGTGTCGAGTTGACCTCGGTCAAACTCGAGTTGCCGCCGGACGGTGTGGTGGAACATCGCTTCCAGATGTTCCTGGGACCGAAACGTCGTGAATTGCTGGAGACCTATGAGGCCGATGCGATCATCGACTTTGGCTGGTTCGCGGCCATCAGCCACGTAATGGTCTGGCTACTGGACACGTTCCACGGCTGGGGAGCCCCTTACGGTGTGGCGATCATCATGCTGACGATGATCGTTCGCGGTTGCATGTTCCCGATTTCGAAGAAGCAGGCCCTGAGTGCAAAGAAGATGAAAGAGCTGCAGCCGCAGCTCACGGAGATTCGGGAGAAGTTCAAGGACGACAAACAAAAGCTCGCACAGGCTCAGATGGAGCTGTATCGCAAAGCCAGCTTCAACCCGCTCGCAGGCTGCCTGCCGGTGTTCCTGCAGCTCCCGATCTTCATTGCCCTGTATCAGGCGCTGAACAACTGGGTCGATCTGCGCATGGCGCCGTTTCTGTGGGTCGACAACCTGGCCGCTCCGGACGCACTGACTTCTATGCCGACGTTGCCGTTCCTTGGTTCCGACTTCAACCTGTTGCCAATCCTTACAGTGTGTCTGTTCTACGCCCAGCAGAAGATGTTCATGCCGCCGGCCACGACTGCCGAGCAGGCGATGCAGTACAAAATGATGAATGGCATGATGTTTATCTTTGGCTTCATGTTCTATCACGTCCCGGCTGGCCTGTGTGTGTACTTTATCGCTTCCAGCTTGTGGGGCATGTCTGAGCGTAAGCTCTTGGAGTTCCTGCCGGAAAAGCCTGTTGACGAGGAAGCCCTGAAGAACAAACCTCCGAAGAAGGATGGCTTCCTCGCTCGGCTGTTCAAGCAACTCCAGGAAGCTGCTGAAATGCAGCAGCAGGTTGAAGCACAGCGCGGCGGACAGGGAGCCGGCAACACGCCCCCGCAGCGTCCAGGCCAGACGGGCAACAAACGGGGCGGCGGTAAGCGAGGCAAAGGCCGAAGATAATCCGTGGCGTCGAGACCAGCGAGACCTGTTTCATCGGGATCAATGAGTCCGTGCTCGGGATGGCCAACAGGTCGTGCAACGCCCGTGCACCAATTGTCATTAGTTATTTGTCAATTCTCATTTGTCATTATCAGGGCGGACGCGACTAACGAGTCCAGTTTGTCCAGGTTAAGCATCGAGTAGTGCAATGTTCCGAGTGTCGCAGAACATCGAATTCTGTTACGGCCACCGACTCCTGAATTACTCGGGGAAGTGCCGGCATCTTCATGGACACAACGGCAAAGCGGTTATCGTGCTTGAAGGAGAGGCTCTCGACGATCGAGGCATGCTCGTCGATTTTTCCGACATTAAGGAATCCGTTCGCACGTGGATCGACAACGAGCTGGATCATCGCATGATCCTCAATGAAAACGATCCGGCCGTCCCATTTCTGCAGGAACAGGGCGAGCCTCTGTTTCTGTTGCCGGAGAATCCGACCGCCGAGACGATCTCGCGGCTCATCTACAACTACACAAAAAACGAGGGGTTTCCTGTGATCGAAGTATCGCTGTGGGAAACTCCCAAGCAGTTTGCGACATACCGCGAGTAACGCCGGGCGTGCGGCGCGCCTTTACAAGGAAGTGCCGCCAAGGTCCGGGAACACCTTCGACACTTTGGCGAGAACGTATTCACCGTACGTTCCCTCGAATTCATGAATGTTCTGGTCGTCCCAGCGTGACTCTCCATCAGGACTCGCCGCCTGGTTGCACGGAACGGACTGGATTTCTGCGTCGAAGCCGGGATCGAAAAAGAACGGAAACGACAGCCGGCCTCGGCTACTGACGTTTCTGACGCGGTGCGGCGTCGATCGGTACAGCCCGCCGGTCATACGGTCGAGCATGTCGCCAATATTGCACACAAACGCATCCGGGATCGGAACTGCCTCGACCCATCGCGACCGCGACTTGACCTGCAAGCCTCCACATTCATCCTGCCGCAGAATGGTTAACAGCCCGTAGTCGGTGTGCTCACCAGCTCCCCACTCTGCTGTTGATTCGCCCACTGGCTCCTGCGGCGGATAGTGGAAGATACGGAAGAGGATCAACGGGTCGGCAGTCAGCTCGTCGCGGAAGTAAGACGCGTCGAGTCCCAGACTCAGAGCAATGCCACTCATCAGCATATGCCCCAACTGCGTCATCGCATCCATGTATTCCAGTACGGTCTCGCGGAACGACGGGATGTTCGGAAACAGATTGCGGCCGTGAAGTGGCACACCGGCAACAACTTTCGAGTGATCGTCGCCCAGTTCCGCTCCAAAGTAGAGACCTTCTTTCTGGTCCGGGCGACCGCTCGTCAACTCTTCACCCACACGAAAGTAACCGCGCCTGGCGCGTCCGCCGCGGGCCATGCAGATGTGATTTTTCCTCGCTTGGTCAAGCGAAAAGAACTGGCTGCTCAAATCCTCGAGACGACGTTGCAGCGTGTCATTCACGCCGTGCCCCGTGACATAGAAGAAGCCGGACTCGCTGCACGCATTCCGGATCTCTGAGGCGACTGCGTCGACATCCGACGTCGAATCTGTCAGCGAGGAGACATCCACAATGGGAATGTCCGAGGTCTGATTCATGCTGGAGACCTCACAACGGTCTGGTACCTTGCATCACACGGTCACGTCACCGGTCATGTCAGTATTGGCATTGGGGTATCGTTCGCGAATGGGAGTGATGATGTCCCGCAAGAACTCGTCGACCTGTTCAGGAGCACGGCCGACGAATCGACGGGCATCCAGAGCTCCCGTCAGGTCAACACTGGCGAACGCAGGATCAGACTGCAGCCGCTCGATCAGATCGTTTGACTCTGCATGCTCTTTGACGCGTCGTGCCGCTTCCTGACTGTGTACGCGAATGCATTCGTGTAACTCCTGACGGTCACCGCCGGCCTGCACACCGGCCATCAGGAATTCTTCGGTCGCCATGAAGGGCAGTTCTTCGGCAAGGTGCTTTGTGATTGTCTTCGGATACACGACCAGGCCGCTTGTGATGTTGCGGTACAGTATGAGTACTGCGTCAATCGTCAGGAATGCCTGCGGGATGGTCAGCCGCCGATTGGCGCTGTCGTCGAGTGTCCGTTCCAGCCACTGTGTGGCCATGGTCTGATCTGCGCTGGACTGCAGACTCAATGCGAACCGAGCCAGTGAGCACATACGCTCGGACCGCATCGGGTTGCGTTTGTAGGCCATGGCCGATGAGCCAATCTGCTTCTTTTCGAACGGCTCTTCGATCTCTTTTCGACTCTGAAGAATGCGCAGGTCGGAACCGGCTTTGTGTGAGGATTCGGCGATACCTGACAGAGACCGCAGGACCTGCGAGTCAATCTTGCGGCTGTAAGTCTGCCCGGTCACTGCATACGTCGATTCAAAGCCGAGCTTCTGAGTAACCAGGCGATCCAGCTGCTCAACTTTGCCGTGGTCACCACCGAAAAGTGTCAGGAATGTCGCCTGCGTTCCGGTCGTGCCTTTCACGCCTCGAAATCGCAGAGATGTAATGCGGTGCTCAATCTCTTCCAGATCGAGAACCAGATCGTAGCACCACAGTGTCGCTCGTTTTCCAACCGTGGTCGGCTGGGCTGGCTGTAGGTGAGTGAACCCCAGAGTCGGCAGGTCACGATACTCGTTGGCAAAGCTGGCAAGCGCGTCGATGACTCCTGCCAGACGATTGCGGACGAGTTCCAGTCCTTCACGTAGCAGAACCAGGTCGGCGTTATCGGTCACAAAACAGCTTGTGGCACCCAGATGAATGATGCCTTTTGCGCTCGGGCACACGTCGCCATACGCATGCACGTGTGCCATCACGTCGTGGCGGAGTTCACGTTCATGCTTTGCCGCCGCGTCGAAATCGATGTCGTCGATGTGAGCCTTCAGCTCCTCAATCCGCTCGGCGGAGATGTCCAGGCCAAGTTCGCGTTCGGATTCCGCCAGTGCCACCCACAATCGGCGCCATGTTGAGTGGCGACGCTGTGGCGACCACAACTCGGACATCTCATGCGACGCATATCGAGAGATCAGCGGATTGGTGTACGTGTCGTGACTCAACGTGTTTCTCCAGTCTGGCCGACTCGCGGGCCAGGACGGTTGTCTTAGCGGATGAACAATCTCG
This sequence comes from uncultured Planctomycetaceae bacterium, assembly GCA_964431285.1. Lineage (GTDB taxonomy): Bacteria > Planctomycetota > Planctomycetia > Planctomycetales > Planctomycetaceae > CAUZFZ01. The sequence goes on along the minus strand of CAYSJO010000345.1, from coordinate 3,523 downwards.
CGATACCGAGGCCAGCGAGCACGGCCAACAGCCCGATGACCAGATTCGCGGCAACGTATCCCATGGCGAGAACCGCTTTTCCCTCGCGGAACAGATTGACCGCGTCCAGTCCAAATGTGGAAAACGTCGTCAGTGACCCCAGTCCACCCGTGATCAGCAGTTTCTGCGTGTTCTCGGACAGCCGCTTCTCGAGGACCACTGTTATCAGCAATCCGATCAGCAGGCAGCCCAGTACGTTGACTGCAAAGGTTCCCAGCGGGTACGGACGTCCGAATCTCTGCTCGCACCATTGAGACAGCGACTCGCTGATCTGGTAGCGGGCGATCGCCCCCAAAAAGCCGCCGATTCCGACTGCCAGCCACACGGGCATGACGCATTCCGCTTCTGAAGTGACGCACGAACCTGAGCGCGACGGATTGATCGCTGAACTGACCGAAGTTTACGGTTCAAAGCGGTTTGCGGCGAGTGTCCGGATTCGCGCTGACACACTTCTGCAAAGCTGATATCAGCTCGCAGTCTGTTGCCGGAGTCCGCGTTCACGCGGTCTGCCCTGGCACACGCCTCCTGCTGGGGCGATTGCATGAACTGACGGAGACACGAATGACGGTTCCGGTTTCGCAGATGTGGACAGTGGCCAGTTACGTGCTGCACAAGAAGCTGCGAGGGATCGAGAGATATCCTCTGGTACTGATGCTTGAGCCGCTGTTCCGCTGCAACCTGGCGTGTGCCGGCTGCGGCAAGATTCAACATCCCGTCGACATTCTGCGCAAACACCTCACGCCCGACGAATGCTTTCACGCAGTCGAAGAATGCGGCGCCCCGTTGGTGTCGATTCCCGGCGGTGAGCCGCTGCTGCATCCACAGATTCACGAAATCGTCGACGGGCTTGTAGATCGAAAAAAGTACATCTACCTGTGTACGAACGCCCTGCTGCTCGAACAGCATCTCGATCGCTTCACGCCGTCAAAGTATCTGACGTTTTCAGTGCATTTGGACGGACCTGAGATCGAACACGATCGTGCCGTCTGTCGGGGCGGCGTTTACGAAGTTGCCGTGCAGGCTATCCGCGCCGCTGTCACACGTGGCTTTCGAGTGACGACAAATTCGACTCTGTTCAACGACGCCGATCCGGAAACCTGCCGCCAGTTCTTCGACGAGCTGATGGAGATTGGCGTCGAGGGCATGATGGTCTCACCCGGTTACCCCTACGAAAAAGCACCCGACCAGGAGCATTTTCTGCATCGGAGTGAAACGCAGCGTTTGTTCGGGCAGATTCTGGATCGCGCGAAACGCGGCTGGCGATTCAATCAGTCTCCGCTGTTTCTCGACTTTCTGCGCGGGCACGTCGAACTGGAATGCACACCCTGGGGCAACCCGACCTTCAATCTGTTTGGCTGGCAGAAGCCGTGCTACCTGCTTCAGGAAGGTCACGTTGAGACGTTCCGTGAACTGATGGAATCGACCGACTGGGACTCGTACGGTCACTGCAGCGGAAACGTAAAGTGCACTGACTGCATGGTGCATTCCGGCTACGAGCCGAGCGCTGTGGCAGCGACATTTGGTTCTCTAAGCGGTTTTCTGCGCACAGTTAAACTGACGCTCTTTGGTCTGGGGGCCAGTCAGTCTGCGACAGTTCAGTCGACAGTGGCAGCCAGTGCTTCCGGCAGCATTCTCGAAATGAGTGATTCGGACATCGTCGCACCCGGAACGGAAGACGAGTCACGCTTTGAGGTCGAACTTCCGGTACTGTCCTGAATACCATGCCTGGCATCAAAGACAAGTCACCGTAAGTGGGCTGTCGCCAGGTACGATCAGAACCGCATTGGAAGTCACTCATGAAACGTGTCGTCGTCACGGGCGGAGCGGGTCGACTGGGTCGTAAGGTCGTTGAGGATCTGGTGTCGCGAGACTACGACGTCCTCTCCATCGACCAGGTGCGTCCGGAGAAAATGCAATGCCCGTTTCTGACCGTTGATCTAACGGACGCCGCTGCCGTACGTGATGTGCTCCAGGGGGCTGACGGTGTGATTCACCTGGGTGCGATCCCGGGACCGTTGGCTCAGCCGCCGTCAGTCACCTTCGAGAACAACGTGCAGAGTACGTGGAACGTTGTCGAAACAGCGGCGGCACTGGGTGTAAAGCGTCTTGTCTCCGCGTCGTCCGTCTTTACGCTTGGCTGGCACGAATCAGCCGATGTGTACTGGCCGACGTACGTGCCGGTCGACGAGGACCATCCGTTGACTCCGTACGAAGCGTATGGCCTGTCCAAAGTGATCGGTGAAAACATCTGCGGCGCAACCAGTCGTCGCACCGGTATGCCAACGGTCAGTCTGCGGATCATGAATGTTATTCAGGAAGACGGCTACTTTGCCTTTCCATGGCCGCGTCCGACGGTGGAACAGGCCGTGCGGTTTGTCCTGTGGCCGTACGTGGATGTGCGAGACGCCGCGGTCGCGTGCCGTCAGGCTCTGGAGGCCCGGACAACCGGACACGAGCCGCTGTTCATCGCCGCGGAGGACATTCGGTTTGACACCTCGACTGAGCACCTGCTGCGTGAATTCGCCCTGCAGGTTGAGATTCGTAAGCCACTCGCGGAAAGCGCCAGCGTGATCAGCATTGATCGGGCGCGACGGTTGATTGACTATCAACCGAAATACTCGTGGCGAGCACTGCGGGCGTCAGAACATTCGTAGCGTCCGTGCTAGGGCATGCCGCGTCATTCAGCAACCGTTTGGCGTGAAAACCATGATCAGGCGGTCTTCGTGAGGCCGATAGAATCCGTCGATTCGCTCTCTCACATGGAATCCGAAACGCTCATAAAGCTGCACGGCAGGTTCGTTTTCTGGATCGACCGTCAGCAGCACGGGAGCCGTCGCCTGTTCCAGCACACGCGACATCAGTGCCGTGCCGACTCCCTGACCTCGGCACACGGGATGCACCATGATCTTGTGCAGAAACAACTCGCCCGCATTCGTCGGGAACATGGCGAGCGCCCCTGCGATCTCATGTGATTCGCTCAGCGGTTCTCGATCGAGGACTTTCGCGACCAGCAATGTGCCATGATCCAGCCATACGCGCCAGATATGCTCACCATCGGGAATAAACGTGTCTGAAACGATCGGCCACGCAATCCGATCCAGTGCAGCGATGTCCAGAAACTCGTCAGTCGCCGCGGGCGAAATCTCGTAATTCATTGGTCTGCTCTTCGTGAGTTGTGGTTCGGCAGTCAGAAACGGGGGCTTTGCGTAGGAATCTGTCTGTTGGGTAGGATCGTGTTTAATTCACGTTACCGCGTTTCCGCAATCGACCGGAACAGCCATGGAATCCGGACACCCGCCTGAACTGCCCCCACCGCTGATCGAGCGCGACGTGCCCGACGACCTGCGACTGTACGTTCCGTACGCCGATGGCTGGTCGGCTCACATCAAAACGGACGGCATTCGTGAGTACTGCCATTTCAAACAACCGGGTCAGGACTACTTCCATCTGCTGCTGCCGGGTGAAATCTTTCTCGCCTATGGTG
>CAYSJO010000344.1:0-6162 GCA_964431285.1 uncultured Planctomycetaceae bacterium | reverse complement strand
CGTGCTGCTGGATGATTCCGGTTCAATGCGCGAGCAGATTGGCGAAGAGTCGGCGTTCAAGTCGTCGATTGCGGTCGTCCGCCGACTGGTGTCGGAAGGCTCACGGCGCCCCGGCACGCAGAAGTTCACGCTGGTGAGTCTGTCGAGTCCCGACCAGCCGTTGTTCACACAGCGGGAAGTGGACGAGAATTTCCTCGTGGAACTCGAAACACGACTGGACGGGCTGCAGTGTTCGCATCAGTCGCTGGGCCTGCAAGGCGGTCTGGAAGGCGCGCGTAATGTGTTGCTCGAAGATAAAGCCGCAATTCGTCACCTGCACATCATTTCGGATTTCCGGGAAGCGGACTGGCAGGAACAACAGTCGATCGGACGGATTGTCAAGGAACTCGACTCGGCCGGCGTGACGCTCAATCTGGTCAAGACGGTTGGACAGCGAAACCAGAACCTGGGTATCACAGACCTGACCGGACATCTGCAGATAGCATCTGCTGGAGTTCCTGTGCGGTTCAGTGTGAGCGTGCAGAACTTCGGCGATCAGGTGGCCAGTCGCGTCGCTGTCGCAATCTTTCAGGACGGTCAGAAACTCCCGCTCGCCGTGAACTTCGACAAAATCGAAGCGGGCGTGGAAGTGCAGCAGGAATTCGATCTGACGTTCGATGCGCCAGGTCGCCATCAGATCGATCTGCGTCTGCCGCCGGATCCATTGACGTCAGACAACGCGCGTCATCTGGCTGTTGATGTCGCGCCTGTTAATCGCGTCCTGATCATCGAAGGCAACCCGGCCAGCGACGAAGGCGAGTACCTGGCCGACGCCCTGGCCGCGGACCCGGGCATTACCGGGTACTCACCGCAGATTGAAACCGTCGACTTCCTGCGTCGGCGATCACTGGAAGGTATCCAGAGTGTGTTCATGCTCAACGTCGCAGATATGCCAGCCGACGCGCTGGCTCCACTGGAAGCGTTTGTTCGTGACGGCGGGGGACTGGCCTGGTTCCTTGGCGACGAGATCCGTCCGGCGTTTTATCTGGACAAGTTATACCGCGATGGAAAAGGACTGTTTCCGGTACGTATCGGGCTGATCGCCAACCAGGCCTCGACACTGGCCGATGATTCAGGACCGGATACTGAGTTCGAGGATCATTCCATCTTTCAGGTCTTTCAGGGTCAGGACAATCCGTTCACGGCGCTGATGCGAGTCAATCAGTTCTTCCCGGTAGCCGAAGATTGGGAACGCGACGACCAGCGTCGGGGTGACAACGTTCGAACGCTCGCTCGCCTGACCAATCGTCAGCCTCTGATCTTTGAATCCAAGTTCGGCGCCGGCGACATCTTTATCTGCCTGACAAGCTGCGGACCTGTGTGGAACAACTGGGCTCGCCTGCCGGGCTACCCACCCATGATGCTCGACCTCGATAAACTCATCGCCAAAAAGGATCGTGTGCTGGAACGCCGCGCTGTGGGTGAACCGATTCGCCTGTCGCTCGATCCCGCGGAGTTCCTCGATGAGGTCGAGATCGTCGGCCCGGAACAGGATGGCGAACGAACGACCCGTCTGAAAGCCGCACCCGCCCAGTCCGGATCATCCGACACATCCGCAACGCCGGCCGATCTGCGACTCGTGTCGACATTTCGCGATACCGACGCACCCGGCGTCTACCGCGTCCGTCTGATCGATCAGAGTCAAACGACGGTTGAACGCTGGATCACGTTTAACGTACCGACAGACGAGAGCGAGCTTGAACTTGCCGAGAACAAATTGATTCGCAAACAGCTTGGTGAAGTCGAAGTACAGATTCAGGAGCCCGGCATATTCTCGTGGATCGCAGGACGCGAAGCTGGTCAGGAAGTGCGTTTCTGGTTGCTCGTGATCCTCATTGTGGCTGCATTCTGTGAACAGCTCCTCGCTTATCGGCTTAGCTATCACGCGAGGACGGCATAACTGCGATGGGGCTTGAGTATGGTTCGCTTAGCGCGGTACAGCCTCATCGTGGCGATCATTGGCAGCGTGCTGCGCTACTCGTATGCCACCGTCAGCCGGGCTCGGCACGCCGCACACCGAACTCATTGCAAAAAACACCTGAAAATCATTGGACTTGCCATCCATAATTACTCCGACGTTTATGGCTCCCTGCCTCCGGCGTATGTCACCGACGAAAACGGCCGCCGCATGCACAGCTGGCGAGTGCTCATCATCCCGTTCCTGGACTGCTTGGATTTGTATCGCGAATATCGTTTCGACGAGCCCTGGGATAGACCAAACAACTCGAAGCTGGCGGGCCGCATGCCGTACTTGTTTCGTTGCCCCGCATCTGATGATTACCCGGGGATGTGCAATTTTCGGTGCGTCACCGGTCGCGGAACAGCGTTTCCCGGTGCGCGAGCGGTCGTCTGGTCCGAAATCACAGACGGTTCTTCGAATACCCTCCTGGTGACCGAAGTGAATCAGGGCGGCGTTCACTGGATGGAGCCTGAAGATGTACCCGTCGAACAGGCATATGAAGTGTTGCAGCGACAAGATTATGCCCACACCGCTGGCATTCACATGCTTCTTGGTGATGGCACCGTGAAGTTCCTCAGGAACGACGTCGATCCCACGACGCTCGATCATCTGTTGATGATCGCCGATGGGAATCTGCTGGGCGAATTCTGACCCGATGGAGAGGTCTGATGGAACTGAGCCTGTTCTCAGTCAGTTACGCGGGCTATTGGGGCCAGGACTCCCTCGATGCAGTCGGCTTTGTCGAGAAGGCCGCACAGCTTGGCTATTCGACTATCATGCTGGCTGGCAAACGGCCGCATGGTTCGCCGCTCGATATGGACGACGAGTCGATTGGCCACTTGCGTGAAGTCCTCGAACGGACTGGTGTTCGTTGCGGAGTGATGGCCGGCTACACCGACTTTGGCGGGCAGGTCGCCGCCGAAGTGCCGTTCCTTGAAATGCAGATACGTTACGTCCAGGAACTCTGCCGGATCGGGCAACAACTGGGAGCACCCGTATGCCGCGTGTTTACAGCGTACGAAGTCGATGGCGTGAGTCCGCACGCGACGTGGGCACAATCCGTGCGCTGTCTCCAGGAATGCTGCGATCGGGCGGCCGATTATGGAATCACCATCGCCATTCAGAATCATCACGATATCGCCGTCGATTCGGATGCGTTGCTTGAGTTTCTGCATGACGTCGATCGACCGAACTGTCGGCTGGGGGCCGATGCCTGGTCCCCTGCCCTGCGTGGCGAAGAACTTTACGAAGCGGCTCGCAAACTGGCTCCGCACGCAGCGATCACCACGAGCGCCGATTACGTGCGATTGCCGCGATTCCGGTATCGCCCCGAGTTGATCTCCTACGAATCAGCACCGGCCGATCTCGTCCGAGCAGTCCCCTTTGGCACGGGATTCATCGACTACGAAGCATTCTTCACAGGCCTGCGAGAAGGCGGATTCGACGGCATTGCCACCTTCGAGATGTGCTCACCTGTCCGTGGCGGCGGTGCGATCGAAAACCTGGACCGCTTCGCCGAAACCTACGTCGAATGGATGCGCGAGCACGGCTTCGACGCTTAGAGAGCTGGACAATTCTGCTTTGCACCACAGAGAACACAGAGCGGCACAGAGGCCTGAATCAAAACCTCTGTGTTTCTCCGTGTCCTCTGTGGTGAAATTACTCCCGAATCAATTGGCCAGCCGTTTGATGCCATCTTTGAGTCGCACGACATTGAAGTTGATCAGCAGGCCGATCTTATTGCCGCTGAGTTTGAGATACGAAAGCAACTGTGCATCGTAAAGCGGAATCATCTTGTTGACGGATTTCAGTTCGACAATGACCTGTGACTCGACCAGCAGATCAAGTCGATATCCGACATCGAGTCGCACGTCTTCATAAATGATCGGTAATTGAACCTGCGTGGCGACGTTGAGTCCCCGTCTGCGAAGTTCGTAAGCCAGACACGCCTCATACGCGGATTCCAGCAGTCTAGGTCCCAATTGCGTGTGAACTTTCATCGCGGCATCGACGATCTGCCCGGTAATCTCTTTGATCTCCATCAGTTTTCCTTACGTCGTGCGTGCTGTGGTGCAGGTTCTGCGCGGACGATGGTTTACCACGGAGAACACAGAGAGGCACAGAGTGTATGCTCGATACTTTTTGTGTTTCTCCTCTGTGTCTCTCCGTGTCCTCTGTGGTTTACCATCCTCGCGTCAGGCTTACTGTGATCCCGGAATTCTGGAGTTAACCATGTCCCGGTTGTGTGTTCTGTCCGTTGTTCTGATCGTCATCGGAACTGTCATGCTCCCCGCCACTGCAGACGACATTGCACTGAGTCTTCGGTATCAGGTGGAGACATCACCTGGCAGCGGTCGTCATCACCAGCTGGCACGTAACGAAACATGGAAGGCAGAGGAAACCGCGGTCATCGTCTGCGATGTGTGGGATTACCATCACTGCCTGAATGCCGTTCGTCGTCTGGAAGAATTCGGTCCGCGGCTGAACGACGTGCTGGCCGACGCCCGCAGTCGAGGCATGACGATCATTCACTCACCCAGTGATTGCATGCCGGCTTATGAAGGCCACCCGGCGCGCAAGCGAGCGACCTCGACGCCGAAGGCCGACGAGTTGCCACGGGACATTGGAGCGTGGTGCTCGCGCATTCCCGATGAGGAACTGGCTGCTTATCCGATCGATCAGTCCGATGGCGGCGAGGACGATGATCCGGACGAACACGCAATATGGGTCGCGAAGCTGAAGGCGCTGGGTCGGAACCCGGGTCTCCCGTGGCAGCGACAGTCGGACATGATCACGATCGACTCGGAACGCGACTACATCAGCGATCGTGGCGATGAAGTCTGGAGCATTCTCGAACAACGGGGCATTCGCAACGTCATCCTGACCGGCGTGCATACCAACATGTGCGTCCTCGGCCGACAGGTTGGGCTACGGCTGATGGTGCGCAATGGACGCAACGTCGTGCTCATGCGAGACATGACCGACACGATGTACAACCCGCAGCGCTGGCCGTACGTCAGCCACTTCACCGCAACTGACCTGGTCCTCTCGCACATTGAGAAGTTCGTTTGCCCGACAATCACCAGTGAACAGTTTCTGGGTGGCGATCCGGTTCGATTGAAGCAGGACACGCGACCGCACATCGCGATGGTGGTCGCTGAGGACGAATACGAAACCGAACGCACCCTGCCCCGATTCGCGGCTCAACATCTGGGCCGCGACTTCCGGGTCAGTTTCGTTTACGGCAGTGACAGAGAACGTCATCTGATTCCCGGACTGGACATGCTGGATGACGCGGATGTCATGTTGATCAGTGTGCGGCGTCGGCTGCTGCCGACATCTGCGATGAATCTCGTGCGGGATTTCGTAGCCGCCGGAAAACCGGTAGTCGGTATTCGCACGGCCAGTCATGCGTTCTCGGTGCGAAAAAGTGCATTGCCCGAGGGCTTCGCCCAGTGGCCCGGATTCGATGCACAGGTCTTCGGCGGCAATTACCACGGCCATCATGGCAACGCATTGAAGTCGACCGTTCAGTTGGCCCCACAGTCTTCGGTGCACCCGATCGTTGAGGGATTGTCTGATGACTTTCTGCAATCCGGGTCGCTCTATAAGACGTCTCCGCTGGCGGACGGAGCAACCGCATTGCTGATCGGTTCCATCGAGGGGCAGCCGTCCCAGCCAGTCGCGTGGACATACAAACGAACTGACGGTGGACGGTCCTTTTACACATCACTCGGACATCCTGGAGACTTCGACAATCCGTCGTTCGTGCGTCTGCTGCTGAACGGACTGCACTGGGCGGCTGACCGGCCCATGCCGCAGAAGGTCGCTCTGGTCTCGGGCGACTACCGAAAACACTGGAGCACGATGCCCGTCCCGTCGTCGTGGGCGGCAGGGTCAAATGGTGTGTTGAAGGATTACGACGGCGTTGCCTGGTATCGCTGTGTCGTCCGCATCCCCGCTGGCTGGATTCCTCGCAAGAGACGCAGCAGTGTGGCGGTCGGCCCGTCGCTTGTCCTGCAGGCACCCGCCGCGGGCGACGAACTCAAAGTCTGGATCAATGGACATGAGACGTTTGGAGACTCGTCCGGAGCACTGTCAGTGCAGGCATTTGCAGAGGCATACAACGGAGGCGACGACAACCTGATCGTCATTCGGGTGAA
>CAYSJO010000343.1:0-22021 GCA_964431285.1 uncultured Planctomycetaceae bacterium | reverse complement strand
GTGGCGGATTCGGTGGTGGCGGCGGTCAGCAGGGCGGTGGTGGCCAGGCAGGCGGCGGTCTTGGTGGTGGCACAATCACCGTTCAGCAGCCAATCATCGCGACGATCTCAGTCCAGACATCCGTCAGCGTCCCGGACGGCGGCACGGTACTGCTGGGCGGCATCAAACGACTGCGGGAAGGCCGCAACATGGCCGGCGTTCCGATCCTCAACAAGATTCCCTACATCAGCCGACTGTTCAAGAACTCGGGCGTTGGCCGGGATACATCCAGCGTGATGCTCATGGTCACGCCACGTATCGTGATCATGGAAGAGGAAGAAGAACTGCTCGGTATCGAATTCGACGACAACTGAGTCGCTGTCGATCTTCGGGGTGCCAGGGCCGTCGCGAATTGCGGGAATTCGCGGCGGCCTTTGGCTTATTCCGGCTGAGCCGCGGCTCACGCGCCTTCGCGGTCCTGTGAGATTGTCTGATCCGGGTTGTCGGCCAGCTTCAGCACTTGATCCGGGTACAGCGAAACGATGAACCCCAGGATGTCGCGCATGGAAACGACGGCGACCGGTTCGTCGTTCTCGAGCAGCGGCAGGTGTCGGTAACCACCGACCTCCATCATATTCAAGGCGTACACCAGTTCGGCGTCGAAGCTTAGTGTGGCGGGATTGGCAGTCATCAGCTCAGACACTTCGATGGCGTCAATGTCCAGCCCCGACCCTGCGACTTTTCGCAGCACGTCGCGCTCACTGAAGACGCCTACCAGTCGGTTGTCTTCGACAATCAGAACGATTCCGACGCCACTGTCGACCATGCCGTGAATCGCGTCCCGAATCGTCGCGGTCGAGCCCACTTTCACGACGGGCTGCAGGTCGGGAAGATCGCGCAGCTGACGCCGCAGCGCATGGCTGTCGAACAGCTCGTTCTCATCCTGCTCGCGAGCGATCTGTGCTTCTTCATCCAGAAAATCGTCAGCCATGATCAATCCTTAAGTCTGCAGTCGGCAGGCCGTTCCTGCCAGCCTTGACTCGAATCTGTCGGGACGGAATTGCCAACGGTCGTAACCAGCACGACTCGTCACCGCGCGGGGAATGTGCGGACAGAATACCCTCGCCCAATCAGACCCGCCACCAATTGGTGGAATTCGGACGCACGGTTTGCCACATTGCAACACGTCGTATCTGTCGCTTCGTGCCTGGAGATTTGATTGCGATCCAGGACCGTAAATGCTTTTCACTGTGTAAGTTAACGCGTGTAAAAAACGCCCCTTGGCGATTCGCATCAACAACGTGGTGTGCCGTCCCGATTTCAGATTTGCGGTTGAAACGGACCGAAAGGGTCTGCCGTAGTGTTGACTGTGGTCGAGCCGCATCGTCAGTTGCCTGGCCGCAACGTGAGTGCACCGATTTACGGCGTGAACCGTGTCAAACTGCCGTCGCAATTCGGGTAGAATTGAGCAGTCAGCCAGGATGTCGCGTGCCTGTGTGAAACAGGACAGCGGGACATTCTGGTCATTCCCGTCTCAGTCGCCGCGGCGCAATCCGCGAATTCGGCCGGTCAAGGGATGCACGGTCTGGACACAGGTCACTCGTCACGATTTCACGGTACAATCCTTGCGACATCGGGCCGCAGTCGACCTGGAGACGGCGGGCCAATGTGACCAACACAGGACATGCCGTTCCCCGAGCGACCTGTCGATTCGAACCAACTGTCTGATGGAGGTCAGATGTCAACACTCCAGCGTATCGAACAGCTTGTGGCACAGTGGGGCGAGTTGCTTGAGCAGGGTCAGTACGTCCCGCCCGAAGACCTGTGTGCGACCTGTCCCGAACTGCTCGACGAGGTGGAGCGGCGGATCAGCGAACTGAATGTTCCGGAAGAAGCAGCGACCGCTTCTGGTATCACCGGGATGATGACCGTCATTGAATCTGACGAACACAATGACGGGCATCGTGGAGCTCTGCGTTTGCAGCAGCACTACAGCAAGCTGCGTTTTCATGCCCGCGGCGGGCTTGGCGAAATCTACATCGCCGATGACGGTGAATTACAGCGTGACGTGGTCCTGAAATTTATTCGGCCCAAACACCGTGACCGAAAACTGTGTCGCGATCAGTTTCAGATGGAGGCCGAGGTCACTGCACGACTGGACCATCCCGGCGTCGTACCCGTGTACGGATTCGGAGAAACTCCTGACGGCCGTCTGTGCTACGCCATGCGGTTCATCCAGGGCGAATCGCTGGACCAACGGATCGCGAAGCTGCATGCGTCTCGGACACAGGAAATCGGGACGAAGTCAGAACCCGGTGGACTGTTCGACAAGGAACGGGCCGTTGAGTTTCGTTCTTTGATGACACGTTTCGTCACGGTCTGCCAGACGATCGCCTACGCGCATAACCGAGGCATCCTGCACCGCGACATCAAGCCCGACAACGTCATGCTGGGCAAGTACGGCGACACGCTGGTCGTGGACTGGGGTCTGGCGATGGCCATTGATCGCGACGACACCGCGCGTGCCAGTGGCGAGCAGACGCTCATGCCAGGAAGCGGTTCCGGTAACAGTTCTGGCGGTTCGACCGGCGGTCCGGTTGGCACACCCGCGTTCATGAGCCCCGAGCAAGCTGAGGGTGTGACCAATCTGGCGCCCGCGAGTGATATCTATGCTCTGGGAGCAACGCTCTACAAACTGCTGACCGGGCGTGCCCCGTTCATGGGCGATTCGGCGCGAGAGACTTTGACCAAAGCCCGCTACGGCTCATTCGATCCGCCGCGTACCGTCAATGACGAGGTTCCAGTTGCTTTGGAATCGATCTGTCTGAAGGCTATGGCGTCGCAGCCGCAGGATCGCTACTTCACCGCGCTGGAGCTTGCTGATGATCTGGAACGCTGGCTGGCGGACGAACCCGTACAGGCGCGACCGGAAAACTGGCGTGAAAAAGTCTCGCGTCACTCCCGACGTAACATGGGTTGGTTCCTGTCAGCCGTGGGCGCTCTGCTGATCGTTTCACTGGTGGTCTCGGGAGCGGCCGTCACACAACAGCAGGCAGCTCAACGCGAACGTGCGGCGCATCTCACAGCGCACACAGCGCATGTGGAAAGCCTGCAACTTTCGGCACAGTTCATCGCCCGCACCGTAGGTCGCGATCTGCAGTTGCGCTGGTTGATTCTGCAGAAAGCGGCGACCGAGCCGGAGCTTGTTCAGATGATCCAGCGTCTGAACACCGCGGAAGCTCCTCAGCCGGAGGAAGGGGATCCTCAATTGCAGCTGTGGTTGAGTAACCATCGCGCGGCGACATCCGAAGACGGTGGCCCGGCGAAATCAACCAGCTGGTTCGTCAATCTGCGGGATGGTCGACAGGCGGGACGGACCCCCTGGGCCAGTTCACTGGGAACTTTCTTCGGCTATCGAGATTACTTTCACGGCAAAGGTGAGGACCTGGATCCGGAGATTGTCCGCAGGGAGCCGTTGCCGCCCATTACGACTCCCTATCGGTCGATCGTGTTTCGCAGTCGCTCGAACGGACAGTGGATGGTGGCTCTGTCAGTCCCTGTCTGGGCGCAGGTTGAAAACCCCGTTGCTGGTGGACCGCGACGGGAAGTCATCGGCATTCTTGCCATGTCACAAAGCCTGGGCGACTTCGAAGTCCTTAACGCCCGTATGGGCCGAGATCGGGTCGTGCTGCTGGTGGACACGGGTGCCAGTGCCCTGGGCGATCGTGGCACTGTTCTGCACGATTCGCGAATGGGCACGGATGCATGGATGGACCAGCAGGGTCAGTCCCTGTCTGACCAGACCCGTAGCGTCCCCGAAAGCGTTCTCGAGGAACTGATCGAACTTCGGGGAGTGCGGCGTCTCCAGCACGAACAATTGTCCGGCAGCCAGCCACTCACCGCCCGTGGCTCGATTCTCAGCGAGCACACAGACTATCTGGGCACGGAAGGCGAGTGGATCGCCGCCAGCGAACCGGTCATCTTTCGTCGAGCCCGGGATATACGCGAAGACGCTCACTCGTCTGGTCTGATCGAGGACACCGGCTGGATCGTCGTCGTCCAGGAATCTATCGCTGAGTAGATGCCCTACCCCTGCACCCGGGCACTGAGCATTCGGTGAATTACTCAATCTGGTAAGCAGTGGCGAGCTTTGCCAGTGCGTCGATGGTGTTGTCGTCCATTCCGTGACTCCAGGCGATTTCGACCTGGGCGGCTGTCTGGCTCGACAGCTCTTTCAGCACGACGTGGATATGGCCGCGGTCGTCGTATGCATAGTGCAACTCGACGGGCGATCCCTTGGGCAGATTCTCCGGCAATCCAACCAGACGGAAATCGCCGATAAAGGTGCAGGAATCGACGTCCGACGCCTCGCCCTCGATCAGTCGGACATGGACCGATCGCGGGTTCTTCGAAGTCGTGACAAATCGTTGTCGAGCTCGCGCGGGCAACGCCGAATTCCGCGGGATCATGATGTGATTCTTCTTACTCGACGGATCCCTGGGACTGGAGACTTCCACACCCATCGAGTGTGAGTTGACATCCTGAGTCGTCACAGATCGCAACCGTCTTTGTAGTGCCTCGGCTGCCTGCCCCTGGCCTTCCGACTGTCGCGATTCCAGGATAGCGGCGTGAATTGCCGCGCCCTGCGCAACTGCGGTTTGCGGGTTCAGATCGCGCGACGGTTTGCGTCCTGTCAGTTCTTCGAGTGTCGCAGCAACCGCCGGCATCGACGTAGATCCGCCAACCATGATGATCTCGTCCAGCTCACCAACTTTGACACCGGCCTGATCTAGAACGAACTCAGTGGTGTCTCGTGTGCGTTGCAACAGGTCCAATGTCAGTTCTTCGAATTTCTCGCGGTTGATTTCCTGTTCCAGTGTCTGACCATGGCTCTCGAACAGGATCGTTGATTTTCCCCACAGGCTGAGTTCACGTTTGGCCGCCTCACCTTCGATCATCAACGACATGCGGGCCGACGGTTCGCTGCGCGGATCGAGACCAAACTGCTTTTCAAACTGTTGAGCGACGTAGTCGGCCACCCGCTCCGTCCAGTCCAGACCACCCAGCATGGTGTCGCCGTCTGTCGCCAGAACCTGAAATCGCGTCGGGCTATACTCCACCAGGGTGACATCGAACGTGCCGCCGCCCAGATCGTAGACCATGATGCGTCGCGACTTGTCGGGTATGTCGGGATTGCCCAGCACTCCCTTCTGCCATGCATAAGCCAGCGTAGCAGCGGTCGGTTCGTTGATGATGTCGACCACGTTCAGACCGGCGATGCGTCCCGCGTGCCGAGTCGCCTGGCGCTTCGGTTCGTTGAAGTAATACGGGACGGTAATGACTGCGTTGCGGATCGGCTTGATGTGTGCCTCAGCGTCCTGCCGCAGTTTGGTCAGGATCATTGAGGAGATCAGTTCTGGGGTCAGACGTCGGCCTTCGTGTTCGCGTTCAAACGCAGGATTCCCCATTTCGCGTTTGATGCCATTGATGACGCGTTCGACCGGTTCCTCAGCGATACGTTCGGGAGAAGCCCCCACCAGCACGCGACCTTCTTCGCCCAGAATCACAATCGACGGCGTAATTGGCCGGCCGGATGCATTTTCGAGAATCAGTGGATCGCCTTCGTCATCCAGACGAGCGATGGATGAATACGACGTTCCCAGGTCGATTCCGACGGTGAACCCTTCTTCAAACTTCATGCCCGCTGTCCTGTTGTCAGTCTGAAGCGTGATGGGCAGGACGCTTTGTCCTGCGAAAGCTGATGGATTACTCAAGCTGAGTTCCAATCTAGCGACTGAATGCTGCACTCGGGAGCGACTCCCCTTGGGAGCTTCCCCCGCGAACGGCCGGTGAATCAACCGAACGGGTAATTGGGTGACCCTCGGGTCCCCGGGCGTGGTGATGACTGTCGATATTTCGAGCACGCGAATCAGGATGCCTTACAGGGTCGAACACCGGATGCCATTACCGTGCACAATGGCTCCCAGGTGCTCCTTGACGCCCGAATTCCACGAGACCTATACTCGCCGTTTGCAGTCTGATCGCTGAGATTGTGGCCGCATTCACTGTGTTCCCGGCTCATCTGGTAGTGCGCAATGCGGGCGAAGCAGGCTCTCCTGGACTCCGCTTTGTCCGGCCCACCGCACTCAGCTCGCGCCGATATTCCTTCACTCACTCGCACAGTCTGAACGTGAACGCACAAAAAGCGTCCAGACTGGCAGTCATTCTGAACAGGGCGGCAAGCAATGGCCCTTCAAGACCAGCCTGAACTCCAGCAAACCGACCTGGGCACCTGGGCGGCAGCCGCCACCAGCGCGCTCGAGCGGCACGCGAAAACTATCGTGATCACCGTCGTGGTTGTGATCGCAGTGCTGATCGTGGCCGTGGTTGTGTCGAACACGAGCCACGAGAAAAACACCGCGTCGTGGGACGCATTCGCCGCTGCTCAAAGTGCTGAAGATTACGCGAATGTCGCAGTCGACCACGCGGGAACGCAGGTTGCGTTGTGGGCGCGATTGAATGAAGCCGAGTCTCTGTTCCGAGAAGCCGTGCGGCTGCAATTCATGGATCGCGCCGCGGCGACCGGCCAGATGAAGAAGGCGGGGGAGGCATTCGACTTCGTGCTGGCGAAGGCAGACCTGCCCATTGAAGCACGTGAGCGCGCTTTGCTGGGTCATGCCCGTCTGCTCGAAGCGCAGGCCGGTACCGAGGAAGAGGTCGCGGCCGCCATCGCAGCGTACAGAGAATTCCAGAAGGCGTTCCCAGAATCACCCGTGTATGGCAGCAGTGTCAAAGCACGCATCGAATCTCTGGAGTCTGAGGAAAGCCGCAAGTTCTACGCCTGGTTCGCAAAACAGACTCCCAAGCCAGAAGACTTCAAGAAGCCGGATGACGGAATGCCGAGCGGTTTCCCGGGCGGTCTGCCCGATGGCCTGCCAACTGGTCACCCGGAGATTCCAGTGACTCTCCCGGATATTCCTGAAGAACTGTACCCGGCCAACTGGAGCGAACTCGACGAAGCTGCGGGCGATACACCGCTCGGTCCCGAGCTGATTCTGCCCCCGCCCGGCGCTCTGGATTCACCGGCGAAAGATGCCCCGGCGAAAGACTCACCAGCTGACACAGACACGCCGCCCGAAACTGACAGCGAAGACAGCCCTGCGAAGCCGGACGACGCGCCGCCTGAGCCATGACCGAGCTGTCTTCCACAGAGCCGATCAAGCTGACTGTTGAAGCGCGGGCTCACGGCTGGCGACTCGATCATTATCTCGCTCGCCTGTTTCCCAATTACAGCCGAGCCGCCTTTCAGCGCGCGATCGTCCAGCGAACTGTGCTCGTCAACGGTTTGCCAGGCAAGAGCGGTCGACGCCTGCACGTCAACGACCAGCTCAGCGTGCAGTTGCCGGAAGAGCCGGACGAAACACTCCCGCCCGAAGACATTCCACTCGACATTCTGTACGAGGACGACAGTCTGGTCGTCATCAACAAGGCGGCCGACATGGTCGTGCATCCGGGCAAAGGCAACTACCGCGGCACGCTGGCCGGGGCGCTGCAGTTTCACTTCGACAGGTTGAGCGACGTCGCCGGCAAACTGCGGGCCGGCATTGTGCATCGGTTGGACAGAAACACAACGGGCGTCATCGTTGTGGCCAAAGACAATCAGGTCCACAGTCGCCTGAGCAGCCAGTTCGAGCGGCGTGAAGTCACAAAGGAATACCGGGCCATCGTCTGGGGAAGAACGGGATTCGACAGCGATCTCATCGAAACACACTTACGAGTGAACCGTAAACACCGGGAAAAGATGGAAGTCTGCGAACCCGGTGGTAACTCGCGCGAAGCGGTCACGTGGTACGAAGTCCTCGACCGTTTCCCGCACGCGACCAGTGTGAAACTGCTGCCAAAGACCGGTCGCACGCATCAACTGCGAGTCCACATGTCGCACCTCGGACATCCCATCGTCGCCGACTCTCAATATCGCGGTCGAAGCGACGTCACGCAGGCGGACCTGGAAGGTCAGCACGATACTGCCGAATCACCTGTAATTATCGCGCGTCAGGCGCTGCATGCCCGACGTCTGTGCTTCCGTCACCCGGAGAGTTGAAAACCGATGGAGTTTGAGGCACCATTGCCCGCCGACATGCAAGCGGCCCTCGATATCCTGTCGCAAACGCGATAGCCGGCAACACGAAGGAACCTGCACCATGAGACTGGCGAAAGTTGCTCTGGTTGACGGCGAGAAGCAGATCGCTCAGGTCAACGACGAAAGCGTAAAGCTCCTCGACCTCTCGCAGGTTGAGAATTGCAACACGCTATCTGACATCCTGCACCACGCCGACCCGGTTGGACTGGTACATTTCCTCGCGACGCCCGACACGCCGACGGTACCGTTCCACGAGGTGACTTTTCTCGCACCGATTGATCGGCAGGAAATCTGGGCAGCCGGCGTGACGTACAAACGCAGCCAGGTCGCTCGCATGGAAGAGTCAGAGTCTGCCGCCAGTCACTACGACAAGGTCTATACCGCCGAGCGTCCTGAACTGTTCTCGAAAGGTGGGTCACGACGGGCCTCGGGACCTCGCGAACCCGTCCGAGTCCGTTACGACAGCCAGTGGAGTGTGCCCGAACCGGAATTCACGCTCGTTATTTCACCCGCTGGAAAACTGGTCGGATACACCATCGGCAACGACATGTCCGCGCGGGACATCGAGGGCGAAAACCCGCTGTATCTGCCGCAGGCCAAGGTCTACAACCAGTGCACTGGCTTGGGCCCCTGCGTACTCGTTGCCAACGTGCCGCTCAACATGGAATCCACTGAGATCAAACTGAACATAGAACGTGATGGGGCGACGGCGTTTGAAGGCAACACGAATCTCGGCCAGTTGAACCGCACATTCGAAGACCTGATCGGCTGGCTGTACCGCGAACAGGATTTTCCGGACGGAACGTTTCTACTCACGGGAACCGGCATCGTGCCACCAGACGAGTTCACGCTGGAACATGGTGACACGGTCCACATCACAGTCACGGGCATCGGCACGCTGACGAACCCCGTCGTCAAGGATGGCTGACATGCGACACCGCTCTGCTTCCGTTTCGATGCCGACCCTGTTCGTCGTGTTGGCTGCGGTGACGATTACATCATCAGCGGCGGCATTCGAAGAACTTCCAGAGCCGTTCGAATTGGAGACCGGCGACAGAGTCGTACTTCTCGGCGGAACATTCATCGAACGGGCACAACGGTACGGCTGGCTGGAGACTGCGCTTCAGCTCCGCTTCCCGAACGCCAACTTCACAGTCCGCAATCTCGGCTGGAGTGGTGACACCGTCTTCGCAGAATCTCGCGGCATCTTCGACACTCCGGCCAAAGGCTACGAGCGAATGATCGCTCAGGTGCGCGAGATCAAACCAACTGTCATCATTCTGAACTACGGCGCAAACGAAGCCTTCAACGGTCCCGGTCACGTGGACACTTTCATAGATCAGTACGAGAAGCTCGTCGATGATCTGAAACCAACTGGTGCTGAGGTCGTAGTAGTCGGCCCCCTGCCGATATTCCAACTGCCAGCGCCGTTGCCTGATCCGACGAAATCCAATGCCCATCGAAAAGCGTATTCCGACGTACTCGCCAGACTTGCCGACCGTCGATCATTGCGGTTCGCGGATATGATGAAACCGGAACAGCCATCTTTGGTCGAGGCTGTCCGCAGTTTCTTCGGCGAAACGTTGACCCACGATGGAGTTTCGCTGACGGACGCTGGCAACCGACTGATTGCTGGCAAACTCAGTAGCCGGCTGTTTCCGTCGTCGACACGCCCTGCCATGACCACTGTACCCCGTGATTTTGACGAAGATTCACCATTTGGGATGTACTTTTTCACGAACGCAGATTTGCCCGACCCAGGCATAGAATGGCAGTCGTCCCCTGACCACATTCGTGTAACGCTTGATCTGAGTACCAGCGGAATCGTCGGCCAGGGGCAACTGATGGTTCAACCGCAGTCAGCGATCCACGAGGGATCGCATGACGTTTACGTCAACAAGGTCCCACAGGGATCGATAATGCTGACAAGGGATCACATCAGCGCTGTTTCACTTGTCGAACCCCTTCGCCGATCAATTGTCGAGAAGAATCAGATGTACTTCCACCACTGGCGGCCGCAGAACGTCACGTACCTGTTCCTCTTCCGAAAACATGAGCAAGGGAACAACGCCAAAGAAGTCGAAGAGCTGAAAGTAATCGTCTCAAGACTCGAAGAGCGAGTTTTTGACATGAAGCGAAAACCCGGCAAACTGACCGTTGAGCTTGTTCGACAGAACGAGAAGAGCGAAGAACAATGACACGCGAGATAGTGACACTGGCACTTACCGTGATCACACTCTGTATCGACTCGCGCCGCAGAGTGGACGCGCAGGACATGCCGCTGACACAGGTGCTGATTGATGGCGAGGACTGGATGCTGCTGGCCGACGGATTCAAATTCACCGAAGGTCCGGCCGCGGACGCTGACGGCAATGTCTACTTCTCCGACATTCCCAACAGCCGTATCCACCGAATTGACGTTGAGGGCAACGTCACCGTCTTCGCGGAGGACACGGCTAAAACCAATGGCTTGATGTTCGGCGCCGGTGGTGTGCTCTTCGGTTGCCGGAACGGTGATAAAAAGATTGTCGCGTATCGGCCGGATGGTTCGTTCGAGACAATTGCGAACGACGTTGAGTGTAATGATCTGGTTGTTGCGTCTGACGGATCTATCTGGTTTACCGATCCGGCAAATAGCCGTGTGTGGTACATCTCGCCGGACCGCCAGAAGCGAGTTGTGGCCGGGGGCTTCCGTCCGAATGGCGTCATCCTGTCGGCGCGTCAGGGCTCACTGGTGGTGACCGACAGTGAGCAACCGCATTTGTGGACGTTTTGCGTCGAATTGGACGGCAGCCTGTCACACGGTGATCGCTATTACATGCCGCTGCAACTACTACCTGGTCGGGATAAGGCCGGCTCGGATGGAATGACTGTCGATGACAGGGGTCGACTTTATGTCGCGACTCACGCCGGCATTCAGATGTTTGATCCCACCGGTCGATTGGGGGGCACGATTGCCAAACCGCAGAACCGATTCCTGTCCAATATCTGCTTTGGTGGAGAAGGGTTTGGTTATCTGTATGCGACGTGTTCCGACAAGGTGTATCGCCGAAAGGTCAAACCGACGGGCACTCCATACTTTGTGAATTCCAACAGCAAATAACTGCTGGACGGCATTCGTCAGTCCTGATCTTAATCTTAATCCTACTCTTAATCTTACTCAGTCGGTCCTGGGTCTGGAGAGTAAGATTAAGAGTAGGAGTAAGATTAGGAAGACGCATCCGCCACGACACAGCGAAAGATCATCGGCAATGATTCCCCGGACGGAACTTTTTCCCGGCGTCATCGAAATGAACTACCAGGCTCGCAAACGTCTGGGTTGCAGCGTCTACCTCGTATTCGACGGCGACGACTGGCTGCTGATCGATATCGGCTACAGCGACACCGTGGCCGAAATCGTCGAGCTGATCCGCCAGATGGATTTCGCACTGGCTCACTGTCGTTATCTGATCGCGACACACGCGGACGTCGACCACATTCAAGGACTGCGTCACACGCACGAGTTGCTTCCGTCGGCCGAATCGGTTGGGCATCCGGAAACGTTGCGGTTGCTTCACGATGGCGACCGGATCGTCACATATGCTGAGATCTCTGCTCAGGGTATTTCCATCGATCTACCGACCATCGACCTTGATCGCACTATTAACGATGGTGACGTTCTGACACTCGGTTCACGACAGCTTGAAGTCTGGCACACGCCCGGCCACACCGAGGGCATGCTCTCATTCCGTCTGGACAACCTGCTGTTCTGCGCTGACAACATCTACCGCGACGGCTGCGTTGGTAATATCGACGCACACCACGGCTCGGACATCCCCGAATTCATGGAATCGCTGACAAGAATCCGCAACAGCGACGTCGAGTGGCTGTTACCCAGCCACGGCCCGGCGTTTCGCAAAGAAAACGCCATGCTGGACGAAGCGATCGCACGGCTGGAGCGATACTCCCACATGGCTGACTTCGGCACATGCGCCGTCGACTGGCCACTGCTCGACGAATGGGAAGACGAACTCACACGCGGCATACTGCCCACGTAGGATGAGTGCTGGCTTTTCCGAGGGAGCTTTGTTCGGCTGAAATTCTCGGCTCGGTGCATCACTGAACTGGTTTTCTCTGGTCTCCGGATCCCACAGTGCACTCGCGAAGGATGGTCTCAATGATGCTATCACGCACATTAGTTGTCGTCATGATCGGCGCTTTGTCATTGTCAGGCTGCGGTAATTCGTCGCAGTGGGAAATCACCGTCGAGAACACAGGCACCTCGCCTTGCTCTGTCTACGTCACGTTGGGCTATGCCGGCGGCGGAGCGCAGGGGACCAGCAAGGCATCGATCAAGGGTGTGGGTGCAGGCAAACAACTGTCACTGCTGGTTGGTGACTCCCCTCGGACAATCGAGTCGATCCGGATTATACGCGGGGATGATGAAGAGCTGATTGAGCCAAATACAAAGATTCAACGCGGCGGCCGCTTCGCAATCGTCGTGCCTGCAGCAGGAAAAAGCCTCGGCTGCTCTCGAGTAGCACATCGTCGGAACAGCACGAGCACGATACACATCAACGACTCGGAACCGTGTCCAGGGCTGTACGACAATTTTGGGCGACGTCGAAGTTTCATCATAACTTCACCCGGTCAGTTCAGGTCCACATGTTGATTCGCAGAATCGTGGTAGTAGTCTGTTCGCTCGTTGCCGCGATGGGAGCGGGTGGACTGATCGCTTTCGGTGCCGCACCCATTGAGGTGATTGGAATCCTGACAGTCCATGTCACAGCGAGGGGCATGACTCCTCTGCCGGATGCGTTGGACTATTTCCTGCCGGCGGCCTTGTGTGGCTCACTGCTTGTGATCGGTCTGGCAGGAGTTTGCATCGGCCTGGTCCTGGCACACTCACAGAACTCGATCACACGGACGGGCCGAGCGCTTGTCGTGCTGGGAGGCGTCGAGGTCATTGCTTCCGGTATTCCCGTTGCCATCGGCCTGCGTCGGATGCGTGCATCGTTCTGGATAATGGCTACATCATCCGTAGCGCCAAAGGCAGATGAGCTGCAGACAGTTATCGACCTGACTGCGCCTTCACTGTCGCAGGGCCATGCAATTCTGCTATCCGCCACGATCTTCCCGCTGCTGGCAGCCCTGTTCGGATTCCAGAAGCGACCATCCGAACGCCGCAAGACCGTAGCGCAGCTACTGGTGCCAGCCGCGGCACTGGTGGCACTCTGCTACGTCGTCGTATCTTTCTTGAGCTGGCAGCACAGCGTTGCGCTGAAGGAGGTCATGGCGGGCGTCGCCATAATTGCTAAGCCTGCCGAACTCGCGAATCACCTGAGTCCGATTCTCACAGGCGCGCTCTTCAATTGTCCGCTGTTGATGTTAATGGGTGCCGGGTTGAGCATCGCCGGATTGCTGGCACCGGGCTGCAGCATGGACGAGCCAGACGCAGATTTCAGTGCGTAGTGAGAATGCCCGGGTCGGCTCGACTTCATTGGTGCAGCCAGCTCAACCTCGCTCGTTCCTTCGAGAATCGAGGCCAGTCACTTGCGGCAGGAACGAAAGGGGGCAGAATCTTGTGCGAGTTCGAACACACTCATCTGTTGAATCACAATTGTCCGCTTACTGAATTCGTGGGAGTCGAATCATGTCAGTTTCTCGTTGTTTGTTTCTCCCTCTCTTCGCGTCGATAGTCTTCGGCGCTCTGTCTTCAACCGTCCTGGCAGAGGCCCCAAAGGGCTTCACGCCGCTGTTCAACGGCAAAGACCTTTCAGGCTGGAAGGGGCTAGTGAAGAACCCGAAGGCTCGGGCGGAGATGTCGGCGGATGAACTGAAGGCTGCTCAGAAGACGGCCGACGAGAACATGCGGGCTCACTGGAAGGTCGTTGACGGCGAGCTTGAGTTCGATGGCAAAGGCCAGAGCCTGTGTACTGCCAAAGACTATGGCGATTTCGAGTTGTACGTGGACTGGAAGATCCTTGAAGGCGGCGACAGCGGGATTTACCTGCGCGGCAGCCCGCAGGTTCAGATCTGGGACACCGAATACGAGAAGTACTTCAAGCTCGGTAACCAGAAGGGATCCGGGGCTCTGTGGAACAACAAAAAGAATCCGCGATTTCCGAGCGTCAAAGCCGACAAACCCGTTGGTGAATGGAACAGGTTTTTCATTCGGCTGGTTGGCGACAAACTCACGGTGGAGTTGAACGACAAGCTGGTCGTGGACAACGTCACGATGGAGAACTACTGGGAGCGCGACAAACCCTTGTACGAGACGGGACAAATCGAGCTGCAGAACCATGGCAACAAATTGTGGTTCCGAAACATCTACCTCCGAGAACTGGGCAAGTGAGCCGGTCTGATCCTGGCACCAATAGGATGACTGGAAACTGGATCGCACCGCTACTGACTCAATCGTCCGGGGAGCACTTTGGCCATTTCGTTCAGGAACAGGCGGCAGATCGCGTCATAGCCTCGATCGTTCGGGTCCTCCAGATTGTCCCAGTACCAGTAGTGAGGATCGTCGGACTGATACGCGTGATGCCAGAACTGCACGCAGTGAATTCCATGCCCCAGAAACTCTGCCCGCATTTCGACCAGTGAAACGTCAGGATGGCGTCCTGCAAACTCACGCAACACGCTGTTCCATTTGTTGAGCACGGTCGACCCTTCGGACTAGGCGGGGAGGCCGGCATAGTGCGTGTCACTGTCGCCGTCGGTCGGGTCGTAGATGTCAGCCACAAACATGTGGAATCCGCCCGGGAAGGTCGTTCGCACGCTCGCGGCGATTGTCTCTAGCCGATCGTTGAAAGCGGGTATCCATTTTTCGACCTGAGTGACGCTGGCTCCATACATGGCACCTTCACGCGGGCGAGTCCGCCCGTAATTGTGAACGACATCATTGCCACCGACTGTCATGACAACGACGCCAAACACTTCGGGTGGATATGGAGAGAGTTTCGGCAACTGATGATCGACGCACTCGATAGACGTCATGCCGGAAACAGAACGATTGACTGCCTTAAGTCGCGGCAACACGACCGACAGGTTGATTCCCTTCAGGTCGTCAAATTCATCGGCCAGATTGCTGACCAGTCGCTTGAAGTATGACTTGCCCGCTGATGCGCCCAGTCCGTCCGTCACACTGTCGCCCAGTCCCAGCAGGATGACACGCCGCGATGACCACTGCGTTTCGAATGGTTCGCGCGGAACATGGGGGCTGGCCGGCCCAGAGCCGACAGGTCGAGCGTAAACAAAATGCCGCCAAGCGGCGGCCGCTCCTGCGATCAGCACTCCTGCCACCAGGAGTGCGATCAATCGAGTGTGCCTGGAACGCGGCGACGATTCGCCAGACCGTTCCGGAATCTGCGTCGCAGGATCGGTCATGCGTGGGCCGCTTCGTCGAGTGTGTCACGGAAACACATGCGGCGTCCGCATCAATGGCCATCATCACCTGGACCGCGCTGCGCACTCACATTCCCCAATATAAGGGGACCCCGAGAGCAATTCCTCAATAAACCAGAATGCAGCTGAAGCCGTGCGGTTTCGGTTTTCACCGGAACCTCACGACTTCAGCGATCCGAAAGTACATCGACCCGACGTTACGGCTGGGCGTCAGGCTGACTGATCTCGACCTGCAGCGAGTCCGCCCAGTGATTCTGTTCGGCCGTGTAGTACAGCCACGTTCGTGATGCTGGGCCGGTGTAGCTGCCCGGAATCTCGGCGGTCAGATCGAGACGCAGATCGATCTGCTGATTCGCTTCGACCGTCCGCCAGTAACAGATGACTTCGCGGTTTCGCAGTTCGTAGAAGTCGATCAGACCCTGCTCCTTAAACTCATCGAGCTGTTCCGTCCGCGGTTCCAGGCCGGCCGGCAGGCCGAGGCTGACCATGCTCATCGGCTGGCCGTTATCCGTCGCGTTGAGCAGCGTTGCCTGCAGACTGATGACTTCTCCCGCAGCCGCTGTTGTCGCTGAGAGCGACGTTGTGATCCGCAACGGACAGCGGTCGTCGTTGGCCGGGCGATCTGTGAAGTACTGCAGATCAACTGCGTAGGAGATCGCGTCCCCCGTTGAGTTGGTCACGTTTATTGTGTTTTCACCAAGCTGCATTGCACCAGCGGGAATCGTCAGTGACGGAGCTCCCGATGTTGTATGCGAGAGGTCGATTCGTCCGATCTCAGTTTCGCCGGATGAGACAACCACAAATGGCGAGTTGCCGGATGTGCCTGGCTTGCCTGGTGCATTCAACAGTGCTTTCAACGCCAGCACTGTTGCCTGCGTCGATCCGAAGTGTCCGCTGCCCTGACGATTCGATCGCAGCCATTGGACTGCCTTGCCAGCCTGTTCGCTGAACGACGGCCGCTTCTGCCAAGCAAGTGCCGCCAGAGCTGTCGTCTCGACTGTTTTTGAAATGCCGCGGCTCACCGTAACTGTGGCAGCCCCGTCCAGTGACCCGTCGTCGCGAGTCATTCCGCTCAATCGATCCAGAAGCGAATCGACCGCGGCGAACTGTTCCGCATTGGCAAGACTCGCCGCACACAGAGCCAGCAGATAAGGATCGCTTGTTTCCTGACCGACATCAGCCAGGTGCGACAACTCACGCGAAAGCTGCTGCATGACTTCCGGCACGTGGGTTTCCGTCAGTGCCCAGACGATGTAGGCACTCAGGACTTCTTCCGGTGCACCCCAGTTGTGCAGGAATCGCGGGTTGATCTGAAAGCCGCCTTCGCCATTCCGGCGGGACAGCAGCCATTTGATTGTGCGATCCAGCATCTCGGTGTCGACCGGCATCATGTCGTAGAACTGCATCAGGCCGAACGCGGTCAGTGCTTCGTGACCGGGATCGCCACCGAACCATTCGAATCCCCCACTGGCACTTTCGTATCCGGCCAGTCGTGCGTAGCCCTTCGCCAGCAGCTTATTTGCTCGTCGGATAGTCTCAAGCTTTGTGCCCGCCAGCGCTTCGCCGTCCGGGCCACTCATCAGACGCAGCACCATCGTGTTCGGGTAGTTCGAGGAAGTTGTCTGTTCGAAGCAGCCACCCGGGTTCCCGCAGCATGCCTTCCAGACTCTGCTGAGCTTCCGCCACACGACTGGGAAACAGACGCAGCACTGCCTGCAGTGAATTCGGAGTCCACCAATCGGGAAGTTGCAGTGTCAGCGTTGAATCATTCTTCGCGAACACACCCGCCAGTGATTCCTGAATGGGAAAGCCCTGCGACACGGACGTCAGCGGACGCCGAACCGAATCTTTCCAGTTCGTGTTCGGACCGTTCAGCGAGCCGATGACATCAATCCGACCGTCACCCAGACCGACCACTTCCAGCGGGAAAATGGCTCGTGTGCGAGCGTCCGCCACAAGCGGCATGTCGCGTTTCGACGAACCGTCGAGCTGGAAGACAGTGGATGCCTGCAACTCGAAAACCGCCTGCAGGTCCTGAGACGTTCCATTTACCACGGCAACCGGTACATCAACCCGATCACCGACGGTCACTTCCAGCGGCAGTTTCGGTTCCAGGTAGAACGGTCGTCGCGAGATGACTTCGCCGTCGCCCGAACCGATCCGTCCGTCGTTTGAATGAGCACTCGCCGAAACTCGGAACGTCGTGATCGAATCGGACAGATCAAACTCGATCGTCGCTCGTCCCTGGGCATCGGCGATGACCAGCGGATTCCAGTACAGCGTTTCTGTGAAGTCGTCGCGCTGTGTACCCCGTCGTTGCCGCTGCCGGTAAGAGTATTCCCGCACGACAAACCGTGACGAAGCCGTTTCGTCGGAGTTCATCAGGCCAGCACGGAAACGGTGAATATCCTGCGGTGACAAACGAAATCGACCCGTCCCGTCAGCGAATCGCTGGGACACCTGGCCTCCCATTCCCAATGGTGCACCCTCGGCTCCCTCCGCGTTACCGAATCTCTCATCTGCCCCATCCTCTTCCGACGACCCCAAAGCCACGACAATGTCTGACACGATGGCCGGCGCCGCCCCTGCATGCTCCAAAGCAGGGTCAGCGACGGCCTTTGCCATCATATCTGCCTGAGGTCCAGCCATCATAAACTCCATGTTGCCGGCTGGTTCTTCAGCCTCTTCCATCGAGCCGGCGTCATCTGCGGACTCCTGTCGAGCCACTCGAGTCCCCACGGTGGCCGCATCCATGTTCGACTGACTCGCGTCGCCACCACACCCGGTGACCCCAGCCGCCATCGACACGTACATAATCAGCAGCACGGGCAGTGTGCCGCCGGTCGCCACGGCCGGCTTCGAACCGAAGATGGCCGACAGCAGCAGATTCAACAGAATCCCGATTCCCAGTAGGACGCACGTCGCCTGAAACACACCTCTCATTCGCTGCACGTCGACAGTCGAAACCAGGCGATTCTGCAGTGAGTGAACGTTGTTGAAATTCTGCGGAGTCGTCACGACGCCGCCCAGAGCCTGCAAGCGAGCCACCTGCTCCCGCAGCACAGGATCCTGCTGCAGGTCGACCAGTCGCTTCTCCACAAATCGCCGCCAGCCCTGCGTGCCCAGCAGCAGGTCCAGTGCCTGATCAGCTTCCGGATCATCGGACAGATAGAACTCGGCGTCTTCCAGGTCTTCCGGTGACGACACTTCGCTGGTGACCAGAAAGTGAGTTTTCAGATTCGGGTAGCGATCGTCGGCCAGGACCAGCGTCGAATCATCGACCACTGCGATTCCCAACGCTGCGGGAACCGGATCGCCGTGTTCGTTGGTAACCTGCAGCTCCAGTCGAGCCCGTTCTCCCGGTGCTCGCGGTCGCTCGTTGCCAACCACCTTGACGCTTAGCTCCCGCCCCGTGCGGCGATAGATGAGCCGCTCAGCGAGTGGTTTCGGCGGCTGCACCGAGTTGTCATGCACGGTTACTCGCAACACGCCGCCGGCATCGCCCGGCAACGACATGGCAACCGTGTTGGAACCTGTGCGAGCCGCAAACACCTGCTGGCTCATCAACGCTCCGCGACAATACGCGGTCAGCAGCAGTGATGGCATGTCCTTTGTCGAAGAGACGACCAGTTCTGGAGACGAGCCCGCTCCAAACACGCCTTTTCCAGCGTCAATCACAACCGTCTGTGCGGCGTTGGGAACGGGCAGATAAAATGACGCCCGCAGTCCTTCCGGCTTCGACAGAACCAGACGCCATGACTCGCCAAACGCCGGCGTAAACTCGAACCGGCCCATGCCATCGTGCTGAGTTTCCACCTCTGCAAGTGAGCGACTGCGACTGTCGACAATGTCACCAGCAATGTGGACGGGATCGCCCTGAGCGTTTCTGGCCACAAAGTAGACCGCGTTCTCCAGCCCCGGGACGAGATCACCACCGGCTGGATAGAACGTGACTTCGATCCGGTCGAGCTGAATGGGGATCGTCTTCGTAAGTGTCTCGCGCGTGCCGCCGTCGTCCACCGCGATACTCAACCGGCCGTCGCCGATTTCCACGTTCTCAGGAATGCGGAACTCGATGTGCGCGGCACCGCTGTCGTCGGCCTGCACAGTCGTCTGCATCAATGATTCGTCATCGACCACAGCAGAGATCGTCAGTGACGCTCCCGCCACGGGACCGCCTTCCGCGAGTCGGGCCGTAAAGTCCGCGACAACCAGATCGCCAGGACCGTAGCTGTCCTTCTGGAACTCGAGCTCTTTGCGGAGTCGCGGGACACGGTAATTCTGAATGTTGAACTTGCGGACTTCGTCCGGAAAACTGCCTTCCGGGCTATGGGCGACCAGCGTGTACTCACCACCCACCTGACCCGCGGGAATCGCAAATACGCCGCTGCCGACGCCCCGTGTTGTAATGCCTTCGTGTTCGGATCCAGGCAGCACCGAACCACTGGGATCACGGATTTCAAAGTGGACGGGAAACTCGTGCTCGGCCTTAAGACTGAAACGTTCCAGCGACAGCGACCGGTAATGGATGATTTCACCCGGTCGATACAGAGTCCGGTCCATGGCGAGGTGTGTCAGATAGCGTGTCGCGACAAGTCGAATCGAGCCGGTGGCTGTCGCTGTGGCCTGCGAACCGGGAACTTCACACGCTGCTTCAACGTGAAACTCCGCCTCGTCGGGAATACTCAGATTGGCCGGCAGCGCAATCAGCAACCGTCCGAGTGCATCAGTCACACCACCGACAGCGAAGAGCGCATGGCCGTCACGTGACACAACACTCGTGCGTAGTTGAACCGGACTTGGGTCGCCCTCGGCCAATGCAGCCTGAATCAGAAATTTCCCGGCCGAATCAAATGAAGGTGCGGCCGTTTGCTCAATAGACATCTTGATCTGATTCGGCTCCAGTTGACCGGCCTGAGCGACCCGATCTGCCTCGACCTGGTCCAGATACCGATCACCACCGACCAAGAAGGCAAAGTAGAGACCTGCCAGAGCCAGCGAAGCCACCAGCCACCGCTGTCGTCGTTTGACTGGCTGTCCGGTAACAGGAGCCGCCGGTCGTGCAGTTATCGCTGGTGCCGGGGTGGAGCTGGTTGGACCTGTCGCACTCACATTCTGCGGGCTCGACCCCTCAACCTGTTCCTGCGGCAGGCTGGCGGCCCGGCCGATGAGTTCGGCCAACCGCCGCGAGTTCTCTGCCGCCGCTGCGATCTCCGGATTGTCGGCAATCTGCTTTTGCAGTTCCGCGACCTCGTTTTCGCTCAACAGGCCGTACTGCCACTCGAGCAACCGCTGCTGGATGTTTTCATGTTCGGACATGACTTCGCCTTTTGATTGAGACGTTTGACCGCAAGCTGGAGGCATACGCGCCAACACTGGCCAGCTAATCGCCGGATGCGTGCGCCTGCGGCTTGCGGTCAAACGGGGTTTGACGGGAACCACTAATCCGCAACTGCTTCGCGCACTTTCCGGAGCGCACTTCGCATCCGGGTCTTGACTGTGCCGATTGCCATTCCCGTTGATGCGGCAATGTCCTCGTAAGTCAGGTCGCCGTTCTGTCTGAGCAGAAAGACTTCCTGCTCGGCGGGCTGCAGTGACAGAATTGCTGCCCGGACAAGTCCGAGTTCCTCATCTCGCAGCAGCGCAGCTTCGGGGGACTGGTCAGGTGGACTGGTCAGGTGGACTGAGCATCGGGTCTGCTCCCAGGAGTGTTTCGCGACGCCGTGACCATGCCGAATCCCGGCGATCACGAGCGGTGTTCAGCGCGATGCGATACACCCAGGCACGCAGATTCTGAATGTCCGGCAACTCCTCGCGGTGCAGCCAGCATTTCATGAACGCATCCTGCAGCACATCACGCGCGTCTTCGACATTCGCGACGACATAGAACAGCGTGCCCAGCAGACCACTCTGGTTCTGCTCGAACATATCGATCAGCTCCTGCTCTACGGAAATGGAAGGAATCCAGTCCATGTCCGAGCCTGAAAGCACCGGCCGTTTCGTCGTCACGTCACAGCTATGACGACGTCCTCCCGGCAATAGATTTTGAGTAAACGTGTTTTTTCAGAAACTGCAGAAAGTCTCACGCAAAGACGCAAAGGGTTCAGTCTGGACCTTTACGACCTGCTGGTTCTCCGTCATCCCGTCCACCCTTTGCGTCTTTGTGTGAGACTTACGGCTTTGACTCAGCCACGGCAGGGTCGAGTGGTTAGTTCTGGTGAAACTGACCTACATCCCGTAATCCACCTCGACCAGGTACAGCCCATGTCCCGGTGCCGTGTCGCCGGCCTGCGAGCGGTTCATTGCTGCCAGGATGCGACCGACTTCTGCTGCGTCCCACCGTCCACAACCGACGGGCAACAGTGTGCCGACAATTGCCCGCACCATGTTGTATAGAAAACCGTTGGCGACAATCTCCAGCCAGATGAAATCTCCCGCATCTTCGTCAGATGGTTTCAGGTCCGCGTCCTCAAACGCCAGCGGACAGAATTTCTGGCGTCGCACGGTCAGTTCCAT
>CAYSJO010000342.1:0-6198 GCA_964431285.1 uncultured Planctomycetaceae bacterium | reverse complement strand
ATCCGTGTCTTCATGGCGCGAGACCCGGCTGGTCGGCGCGAGCTGGTTCTTCCCGTCGATTTCCTGCATGTACGTCCGCATTTCGATGACATACATGCGACCGTTGCCGTCCCACACAACGGCGGCCGGTTCATGAATCTGCGGCTCGGTCAGAACGGGCACCAGGCTGTAGCCCGGTTGGATTTCCATCGTCTTCAACGACTCTTCGGGAGACAGCGGCGGCGCCTTGGAACTGACAACATCGGCCATCACAGAAATCGGACTTACGAGACTCAAAACAACCGCCGCCATCAAACGCAACTTCATGTGCTCAGCACCTTTCAATGAGTTCGTTTTCCCGATTTTGAGGTTCGTCGTCGACGTGGGGGCTAACTGCCCTGGAAACCTTATCTATTGGTCGGCGGTCACAGGTGGCAACTCGAGATCAGCCTTTGTGATCCGTACCAGGTCACCATGCTTTTCGGGATCGCGTTTCAGCACCCAGTACACCGCCTGCGTCATCAAACGCTGGTAGGCCTCATGCTGCCAGTTCTCGTGAAAGTGCAGACCGGTAAAGCCGAACGATCGTCCGCCATCCGGTCGGTCCCAGGCCCACGAAACTGTGTGGTCCTCATCTTCAATATGCACTTTGATGAGTGGCACAAATCCCTCGCTTGACTTCGGCATCTTCAGTTTGAAATAGAATTCCTCGTGGATGTCCAACGGTTCGATGCCGCGCAGAATCGGATGCGACTCACCCACCAGCTTCGTGCGGACGTCGACAACTTTGTAACGCCGATCCGGACCTCCGTGGCAGCCACCGAAAAGGTCGACAAAGGCTTTGATGTTCTTCGCGTCCTTCGTCCCCATGCCCCAGTGCAGACAGATCAGCCCGCCACCTCGTTTAGCCAGTTTCTGAAAAGCCGCCAGCCGAGCAGCGTCTTCCTGGATCCAGTGGGCTCCCTGAGAAACGAATACAACCGCGGCATCGGCGCCATCGATCAGTTCAGGGCCCTCCGCCCAGTCACCGTCGGCGCTGACGACAATCGACTGGAGCCGGTCGGTACGGGAAAGCAATCTGGCGATCAGATTCGCCGCCGCAGTGTATTCATGCGTCGCACGGGGATGGCCGTCCGGTCCCTGCCCAATGAGGAGGATCCGTTGGGGCCGTGTTTTTGATGGATTGTCCTCTTCGGCTGATACCAAAATCGTGGTCAGAGCAATCGTGACAACGCACAGACAGCTACAGATTCGGTTCATGTGAGATGTTCCTTCTGAGAAGCTCACAGGCTCGGATCGATTGAAATCCCGGAAATGAATGATTCCCGGTGCCCGTACATCACGCCAGCAGATCCGAAATCGGACGACCCGGGCAGACTACAAATGGGCGATTCAGATTGTCGCGCAGTTCCAGACCGTCGGGCACGCCCAGCAAATGATACGCAGTTGCGGCCAGGTGAACGGGATTCACGGCATTCGACGCCGGATAGGCGGCGTGACGATCGGATGATCCGTAAACCTGCCCTCTGCGCACACCGCCACCGGCCAGAACCGACGTGAAGCAGTTTGGCCAGTGATCACGACCGTCACGCCCGGCTCCAGCATCACTGTTTCGCTGTCCGATTTTCGGCGTGCGTCCGAACTCACCGGTCCAGATCACCAGCGTTTCGTCCAGCAGTCCGCGATCCTTCAGGTCGTCCAGCAGTGCCGAGAACGCCTGATCCGCCGGTGGCATCAGTCTGTCGCGGTGATCAATGAAGTTGCGGCTGTGAGTATCCCAGTACACGCTGACGTTTTTGATGCCGTCGTTCGGCCAGAATGCCGTGACCAGTGGCACTCCGCGTTCGATCAGTCGCCGCGCCTGCAACACTGACTGACCGTGCGGGTTGCGACCGTATCGGTCTCGCAGCTCGTCCGATTCTTCCGTCAGGTCAAACGCTGAGCGACCGACGGCTGACGCCAACAGGTCGAACGCTCGGCTGTAGTGCTGACTCATCGAGCCCAGCGAACCGACCTTTTCCAGTTGATCAAGTCGAGACTCCACTTGTTGCAACAGGCTTTGCCGATCGTCCAGGCGGTTCGGCGTGATACCGTCCTGCAGTTGAAAATCACCAACACGATAACCGGGCTTTGACGGATCGGCGTCGATGGTCAGCGGGTCCCACGTCGGTCCCAGCCATCCGGCGAACTGACCATGACTCTGCTCCACGAACCGGGGCACCGTGTTTTCCAGTTTCGGACGCATTGATACGAAGGGCGGCAGTGGTCCGTGCCCACGTCCCAGACGTGACAGCACGGCTCCCATGTGCGGCCAGTCCTTCCGCAAATCATCGACCGGCGGCGGAGCCTGACCGGTCAGCAGGTAGTGCGTCGAGGTGAGGTGATTCACATCGGTGTGCGTCATCGAGCGGATAATCGCCAGTTGATCGGTTCGCTGCGCGAGCTGCGGCAAATGCTCACAGATGTGAATTCCCGGGACGTTTGTGGAGATCGGTTTGAACTCACCCCGGACTTCGGCAGGCGCATCGGGCTTCAAATCCCACGTGTCCTGATGAGCAGGTCCTCCCCACATAAAGAGTAGGATACAGGCCTTCGCTCGCACTGGCGGAGCCGTTTCCAATGTCTCGCTGGCCGCAGTTTGACCTGCCAGCAGCCGAGGCATCGACATTCCCAGCAGACCGACAGTTCCCGCACGCAGAACATCGCGGCGGCCGGTCATGGCTGATGAGTTGTGTGAGGGCATGACGAACAGTGTGGAATTCAGGAGCGGCACTTGTGTCGATTATAAGCAACCCGAGTCAACTCAGCGTGAAGGCGCTACTTCGATCTCCCAGTCGCTAAGAAGTTTGCGCAGGCCAGCTCCTTCTGCTGGTCGAGATTTCAGCAGGTCGTTCTTTTCGCCAACGTCCGTTGACAGGTTGTAGAGCCATTCCATGGTCTCGTCGGCTTCGGTCTTACGGACGTATTTCAAATCGCCATCACGGACACCCCACCATGTCCGGTCACCCCGCTTGCCTCGCCAGAACAGTGTGCGTTTGATGTCCTCTCGCTGTTCGGCCGCATGGTTGATGATGTCATAGCCATCAAGTCGGCCCTGCGCAACTTCCGTCTGTGCAAGATTCATGAAGGACGCCGTCAGGTCGAACGTGGCCGAGACCTGATGACTGACGGAATTCGGTTTGATGTGACTAGGCCAGCGCATGATCAGTGGGACTCGGATGCCGCCTTCCAGCGTGGTGCTCTTGGCACCGTTGAGCGGTCCCATATGTGCGGCTCCCGCGAAGCCGCCGTTGTCGGAGACGAAGACGACAACCGTGTTGTCGGCGACGCCGGCTTTATCCAGCGATTCGAGTAACCGCCCGACTTCCGCATCGAGATCTTCGAGCATGGCGACGTAAATCTCGGCATCACGCTCCGTCCAGTTCTCGGCAGTGACAACTTTCTCCGCATCATTCGGTCCCTGAAACGGGAAGTGTGGACACTCATGCGAGACATACAGAAAGAAGGGACTGTCTTTGTTCTGTTCAATAAACGCGGCTGAGGCGTCCGTGATCAGATGCGTCATGTACCCGTCGCGATAGACAGGCAGCCGTCCCTGAAACAGAACATGCAGCTCACTGGTTTCGCGATGATTGAAGTAGTGGACGTTGCCGCCGAGGTAACCGAAGAAGTCGTTCCAGCCGTGTTCGATGGGATTGAAGTGCGGCTCGTAACCCAGGTGCCACTTGCCGAAGACTCCGCAAGTGTACCCGGCAGTCTGCAGTGCGCTGGGAATAACTGTTTGATCCGCCGGCAAGCCGAGTTCCCGCTTATCGGCCAGTCGAATCGCATCGTCATAGCGGCCGACATTGCCCGTTCCGATGGCGCACTCCAGTCCGCCGGCCCGCTGTTGATAGCGGCCGGTCAGGAATGCTGTTCGAGTCGGACTGCACTCAGGACCATTCGCGTAGTGCTGCGTGAATCGGACTCCCTGTTTCGCGAGGCTGTCGAGATGCGGCGTCTTTGCGACTGGATGTCCGTAGCAGCCGAGGTCTCCGTAACCCATGTCATCGGTGAGAATGAACACGATGTTCGGGCGGTCGACAGCGTCAGCTGGTCGCGAAAGCAGGATCGCGAAGATGGACGCTGACACAACAGCGCATAGTGTCAGGTGGCTGCGGAGCATTCTGGTCATGGTTGCCTGGTCGTGTTGGAAAGTTCCGTATTTGCCAGGCACGCAGCCCGGTGTGCTTCAAGGGGGAACATCTTAACGCAGCCGACTGCAGATCACTCGGCCGGGGCCGTTCTGCTGAATTGGTCACGGCGAGTGTCTACGCTGTGCTGCCTTGGTTCGGGCTGGCGGAGACACCCCGTCCGAAGACCAACTCAGCATCGCCTGTAGTTCTGTTTGAATGCTTCTATCCTGCCTCCACGAGGTTGCCACCATGAGAAAACAAACTTCATTCCTGACCCTGTTGATTGCCATGACTTCCATGCTGCCCGCTGAAGAGCTGACTGTCTCCGGAGACTCGTCGATCGTGCCGGCCGACGCGAAGCTGGAAACGCTGTGGGAAGAAGGTGGCTTTACGGAAGGCGCCGCGGCTGGACCGGATGGGTTGATCTACTTCAGCGACTTTGCGCAGCCGTTTGATTCTGGCCAGGCCCGCATCATGAAGTTCAATCCGAAGACGGGAAAAACTGCCGTCCACAGCCCGAATAGCGGTATGGCCAACGGGCTGATGTTTGAACGTGGTGGGCGGCTGATCGCCTGCTGTGCCTCGCCGCTGGGAGGACATCGGGCGCTGGTCGAAGTCAAACCGGATGGGTCCATCAAGCCGATTGTGTCCCGGTTCAAAGGTGGACGACTCAACTCACCGAATGATCTGGTGATCGACCGCTCCGGGCGAATTTACTTCAGTGACCCCAAGTACGTCGGCCCCGAGAAAATGGAGCTGCCGACAATGAATGTCTACCGGCTCGATCCGGATGGCACGTTGCATCAGGTCACGACGGACATCGAGAAACCGAACGGAGTCATGCTCTCCCCGGATGGAAAGTCGCTTTACGTCGCCGAGACGAACAACGGCAGCGCGACGGCCGATCTGGACAAGAAGCCGGCGACTCCTGGTCGCATGACCCTGAACGCGTTCCCGGTAAAGCCAGACGGTTCGCTGGGGAAAAAACGCGTGCTTCACGATTTCGGCAAAGAGACGGGGATCGACGGAATGACGGTTGATTCGGCCGGCCACATCTTTGCGGCCGTTCGCTCGGCCAGTCGATTTGGAATTGTGGCGTTCGATACCGATGGCAAGGAACTGGCTTACGTGCAGACGCCCACATTACCCACGAACTGTGTGTTCGGGCGTGGCGAACAGAAGCACACGCTGCACATCACAGCTGGCAGCGGGTTGTATCGCATCAGGCTGGCAGTGAAGGGACACCATCCGGCGCTGGCAAAGTAGTCCGTTTTTGACGGCTCTACAGATCGCGGCCGCAATGTCGGCATGGACGAGCCGCCTCCGTTTCCTGCCCACAGTGCGGACAGTTGAGCTGCACGCCGGCCGCGGCTGGTGGCTCAGACGGTCGCGATCCACCACGGCTGGATCGAAAGACGGCCGCGATGCCTCCAAAGATAACCACCAGAATGATGAGTTCCATGAAACCAATGGCGGGAATGAAATCCATATGACTCTTCCTGGCGGAGCAATGTATTCGCGGGGAACGGCATCCAGCGGAAAACTCTCTACAGATCTTTGCCACAGTGTCGGCATCGAGAACTTGCCGCCTCCGTCTCCTCGCCACAATGCGGGCAGTTGAGCAGCACACCGGCGGCCGCGAGTGGCTCTGGTGCATTGCCTCTGGATTTTCGTCCCCCGAACGCGACTCTCAGGGCAAACACCACACCGACGACAAGGACGACGACAGGTACGAGCACAAAGACGATTCGCATGGGGCTGATCACCTGCAGGGCCAGACCAGTTGAGAGAACGACGGAATCCACGTGAGTCTCCAGACATTCACCACAGAACGACGAATTCACGAAACTCTATCGGTTTCGACATTCTCTACAGGTCCTTCCCGCAGCGTTGGCATTGCGGACTAGTGGACCGTCATGTCACAATTTTCTGTAGGCTGTGGTCCCGTACCTGATCAAGGATGATCACATGGCGGTCAAGTACATCATCACGCTCACGGAAGAGGAGCTGTAACAGGTCGAAGCGGTTGCTCGTGGAAAGAAGG
>CAYSJO010000341.1:0-5064 GCA_964431285.1 uncultured Planctomycetaceae bacterium | reverse complement strand
GGAGTGTCAGGCAACGCCGCGTTCATCATCGGGCGTCGCAGTTTGACTCAGGACATTAACCTCGAAGGTCGATCGTTTCTCAACAACTACGACTACCGCGAGGATCCGTCGGGCGCGCTGATTCAGGGAATATTGGGCGCGCCCTGTGTCGTCGGGCAGTGGATCAACAGTGAGCATTACTTCTCCGCAACGGACCCGGAAGTCTACGGTGCCGGCAGCAAAATCTACCACAACGTCGTGGGACGTATAGGCATCATGGCGGGACCTCAAAGCGACCTCCGCACAGGCTTGGCTCGGCAATCTGTCATGAAGAGCACAATGCCGTATCATGAACCGCTAAGATTACTGGTTGTGGCCGAAGCCCCACGAGACCGCATCATCAAAGCTCTGGAACAACTGCCCCACGTGCAGGCACTCTTCGACAACGAATGGATCCACCTCGTTGCCGTCGATCCCGAGGAAGAGAACCCACTCTATCGCTATGAACCTGGCCTCAAGTGGGCGAGCCTTTCGTAGAGCCAGTTTTAAAACTCGTAGCCGCACTCGCCAGAGCGCAGGCAAGCGCCGGAAGCTTCCGCGTTCTGGCGAACGCGGCTACATTCAAAGCGGGTTTTAAAACTCGTTCTATCGTTCCGGGGTTGAAGCCACCCCAATGCGCACAGATTCTCAAGAGATGAAGCTCCCAGCCTCAATCGCGACCTCGTAGACTCGGCGGGGCATTTACGCGACAAACAGGCTGCGATGGCATTCCAGCCGCAAGAGTGACGGTATCTGCTCTTAGCAGCCCAATTTTGAGAGGACGAACGTCGGCCGGACTTCAAAGATTCTTCAATGAAGTGAGAATTCGATAATGGGGGAATATTGTAGACCATGGCAGATGGCCATGATGATTACGTCAACGACCTGCGCATTTTTGCCATGTCGGCCAGGCCTAACCGACGATCTCGCTATGACTTCCGTCGAATCAGATGTCAAGCGCCCGAACATCGTCGTCATCATGGCCGACGACATGGGCTACGGCGACGTGCATGCGTTGAATGCACAGTCAAAGATTCCGACGCCTCATCTCGACCAGCTTGCCGCGGATGGGATGACATTCACCGACGCCCACACGCCGTCGGCTGTCTGCACTCCGACACGCTACGGACTGTTGACGGGACGCTACTGCTGGCGCAGCCGTCTGAAGCGCGGCGTGCAGGACGGCTACGGCCCGCCGCTCATTGAAACTGAGCGTGCGACGGTCGCGTCCTTCCTGAAATCACAGGGATATCACACGAGTATCGTCGGTAAGTGGCATCTGGGACTCGGGTTTCAGAAGCCGCATGGAGAGAAAATCGATTACAGCAAACCGCTCACGCACGGACCGAACAGCCTGGGTTTCCATGAGTCGTACATCATCCCTGCGTCGCTCGACTTTCCCCCATACGTTTACATTCGGAATCACAAGGTGACTGCACTGCCTGATCAAACTCAGGCCGCGCAGAAATTCCCCGAGTTCCTCCGTAAGGGACCCATTGGCGCCGACTTCGACATGGAGGGCTGCCTTGACCGCCTGGCTGAGGAAGCCAGCGCATTCATCAACGCCGCCGCGAAGAAAGACAGCCCCTTTTTCCTGTACGTCCCACTGACGGCTCCACATAAACCCGTATGGCCGCACAGACGGTTCCATGGAAAGACAGATCTCGGCAAGTACGGCGACTTCGTCGTCCAGTTCGACGCAACGGTGGGCAACGTTCTAAAGTCGATCGACAGCGCCGGTGTGCGTGACA
This sequence comes from uncultured Planctomycetaceae bacterium, assembly GCA_964431285.1. GTDB lineage: Bacteria > Planctomycetota > Planctomycetia > Planctomycetales > Planctomycetaceae > CAUZFZ01. Next base: position 3,295 of record CAYSJO010000341.1, on the reverse strand, counting down.
ACACACTCCTCATCTACACCAGCGACAATGGTTCGTTTATGCGCCGTCTCCACAAGAATGATGCCAGGGGCCACGTCGACGACGAGACGATTCAGGCTTACCGAGCCGATCGACACCGAGCCAACGGCCCGTTTCGAGGTACAAAGGCAGACATCTGGGAGGCCGGTCACCGCGTGCCTTTCTTCGCTCGGTGGCCGGGTGAGTTCAGAGCCGGTCGGCGCGTTGGAGTCACGATCTGTGTGACGGATGTTTTCGCAACCGTTGCCGAGATTCTGAACATGCCGTTGCCGAAAGGAGCTGCACCTGACAGCTTCAGTTTTTTCCAGTGGCGCAAGCGCGGCTTAGGACTTCGCGCGCGTCCGCCCGTCGTTCACCATTCTGCAGCTGGCATGTTTGCCATTCGCGTGAATGAATGGAAACTAGTGCTTGGCAACGGTTCTGGCGGACGCCAACTGCCGCGTGGTAACCCCTTCGCAAAACCGTATGCGCTGTTCAATCTCGAATCCGATATCGCCGAAGGTAGTAACCTGATCCTCAGCGAGGATCCGCGCCTACCGAAGATCCTTGAAGAATACCTCGAGATCATTCGAACGGACGAGGGGTATCGCTCACGGCGAGTTTTTCCGGGCCTGCTTCAATAGACGGTCGTTCGGCATGTGAACGCGCGATGGCAAATCCGGGATTCCAACATGAGCAGTCGACTGGACGGACAAATGGCATGGATCAGCGGCGGGGCGTCCGGAATTGGTGCCGCGACGTGTCGACGATTCGCGTTGGAAGGTGCGTCGGTGGTTGTCGCTGATGTTCTGGAAGAATCCGGCCGGCAATTGGTAGACGACATCAATTCAGGTGGCGGTCGGGCACTTTTCTGTCAGTGCGACGTCTCTGATGAGTCCCAGGTCAGCGACTCGATCGACGAAACAGTCAGTCAGTTCGGTGGTCTGCAGACAGTCGTCAACTGTGCGGGCATCGTCCACGTGGGCCTGCTTCACGATTGCAGCGAAGCCGACTGGGATCACTTGATGGGCGTCAACGTGAAGGGCATTTTCTTTGCCATCAAACACGCCATGGAACATCTGCAGAAGCACGATCGCAGCTATATGGTCAACGTTGGTTCAATCAGCAGCTTCATCGGACAGGCTTCGACTCCGGCGTATACGACATCCAAGGGAGCCGTGTTGTCTTTGACGCAGTCGATCGCTCTGGACTATGCCGCAACCGGATTGCGGTGTAACTGCGTGTGTCCAGGCATCACCGACACTCCAATGCTGCGCCGACATCTTGATACAACGCCCGACCCGGAAACCACACTTCGAGACCGCGTCCGGCGCGTTCCGTTGAATCGAGCAATGCAACCGGACGAGATCGCGAGCACAATCGTCTATCTGTGCTGCGAAGACTCCGCCGGAGTGACCGGCACATCGATTGTTGTCGATGGTGGATACCTCGCTGCGGCGGAGTGGAACAGTACGACGTAGCCATCTCGCGGTTTCAGTTGATGAAAACAAGGACATTGCCATGCCCCTGGATCGTCACCGCACGATCATTGCGATCATCGCGGTCGCGTTCGGACTGTTCCTGCTGGAAGACGTGACCGGCTGGAAATTCTCTGCTGGCTACAGGGCCGTTCCGCTTGACGTGGAAAACGCCTGGTCCGGGCTGCTGGCTGGTGACTCGGTCCTGGAGAGTGTTCACACCTTGTTGACTCTGGTGACGGCAGTGTTTCTGCACGGTGGCATCGATCACGTTCTCTACAACATGCTGTTTCTGTGGGCGTTCGGCAGCCTGACCTCGCACCATCTCGGACAGTGGTGGGCATTGCTGTTCTTCTTTGTCACTGGAGCCTGCGGGAACATCGCCCATGTCCTGCTCAATTCCGGCTCGCCGATTCCATTACTGGGCGCATCCGGAGCTGTCTCGGGATTCGAAGGCGTTTACCTGGGGCTGGCTTTGCGATGGCCCCTGCATTGGCCGGATGTCTGGCCGCTGGCACATCCAGTGCATCCCAGCCAACTGTGCATTTTCGCCGTCGTGGGATTTCTGTTTGACGTATTCGGCCTGATGAACGGTTATCCTGGTGTGGCCTTCGGTGCCCACATCGGCGGCTTTCTTTCGGGACTCGCGATCGCCGGATTGATTACGACAACACACCGAACGCCGGATGCCTGGCAGCGACGGTTGATCAGGCGATGAACTGGCCACGACGTGCCCTTCTCAGACATCTGTTCTGAACCTAGAACGTCGCAATCGTGTCGAGGCGCGAACACGTCGCAGTTAAGAACCAGCAATGTACTGTGACCGAGCCATCAGTATCAGGAGTTCGAGCAGGTGTGGCGAACGTACATTGAACTGCCTCGCTCGATTCATATTCTGTGCCTGTACGAGTGGTTTGCCGGACTGGCGGAGCAGTCGGCCGAACGCGTTTGCAGTTCATTCCAGAGGTTCTCACTGTGATTGGACATTCTCGCGGAACTGCTCGTTGCTACTCTGAAGGCAGAAGCCACTGCTGCCTGAGGAATTCTCTCATCTGCATCAGTGCGAGACCGTACTCTTCACCCGTGAAGGTCAGGAAGCAGCACAATGCCAGAATAGATGCTCTCTCCATGATACGACGCTCCGGGCGTTAATTCGAATTCGTGAGGGACAGGACGGCTGCGTCAGTGGTCCTGTCGGAATCTGAATTGTTGCGATAAGACGATCTGTTCGATGGCTGTGTTTACCTTGTATCCATCTTCCTTCACTTTGCTCACGATTGAGTCCAGTGACACTCGGTCAAACGGTTCTGTTTTCCGGCCCAGAGCGTAAGCGAACAGCTGCCTGACGAAGTTTTCGGCAATCTCGTCCCTGTAGATGTCGAGCAGCAGCGACTTCATTTCTCGTGGTGTCTTGAACTTTTTGCCGTTCGGCATGATCCCGGCGGAGACAATCGGAGCTTTGTCGGGGTATTGCGTTCGCCACGCGCCTGTTGGCGCGAAGTTTTCAAGCCCCAGTCCCAATGGATCAATTGCTTTGTGACAGGAAACGCATTCCGGTCTTGAAACATGCTGCTGAATGACTTCGGCAACTGACGGGTTCTCTTTGAGGGTCAGTGCCTCACGCGCCTCTTCAAGTGAGGGGATATTCGGTGGCGGTTCCAGCGTCTTGCCAATGACCGTGTTCAGGATCCAGACGCCGCGTCGGATCGGGCTGGTGCGGTTCTTCGAGGCTGTCAGACGCATGATTGCCGCGCCGGTGATGATGCCGCCTTCCCGGTCGTCCTTCGCTTTGACGAGCACGGGTGGGTCGTACCTGATTC
>CAYSJO010000340.1:0-3266 GCA_964431285.1 uncultured Planctomycetaceae bacterium | reverse complement strand
ACAGTATAAATGCAGAACAGTGTAAATAAATAAGATAATAACTACAGTACAGTGTTCAGTTCTATCCACCCCTATCATCATCAATGCGATCAGGGCCAGTACCATGAAAACCGTGGTGACCGTTGTCGTGTCGATTCTGTTTGCCGGCCCGATTCTGGCCGACTGGCCGCAGTTCCGTGGACCGGACGGCCAGGGACATTCAGACGAAGAAGGCGTTCCCGTACGCTGGAGCGAAGAGACAAACGTGGCCTGGAAATCCGCTGTTCCGGGCAAGGGCCTGTCTTCGCCAGTGATTGCCGGGACTCGGATCTGGATAACCAGCGCAGAAGACGAAGGTCGATCGCTCCACGCCCTGTGCTTTGACAGCACCAGCGGCAGACTCATTCACAATATCGAGGTTCTGCAGACGGACGATCCGGGTCCCCGTCATAAGACCAACGGGTATGCCTCTCCCACACCGGTGCTCGACAGCACGTACGTGTACGTGCATTTCGGGCCGCGTGGTACCGTCTGCCTGGAGGCGTCCGGCCGGGTTGTCTGGAAGAACACGGAATTCCAGTACAACGCTTTTCAGGGCGCGGCCAGTTCGCCGATTCTGCACGAGAACCTGTTGATCCTGACCTGCGACGGCACGGACAACCAGTTTCTGGCGGCACTCGATAAACGGACCGGTAAAACTCTGTGGAAGCAGTCGCGGACGCACCTCGAAGGTGCCGCCGGAAAGGGAGCGATTGCGAAAATGGCCTATTCCACTCCACTGGTTCAGACGATTGGTGGTATCCCTCAACTGGTCAGTACGGGGGCCGATCATGTTGCCGCATACGACCTGAAAACGGGCCGGGAAATCTGGTGGATGCCCTATGACGGCTTCTCACAGGTGTGCCGGCCTTCTTACGGGAACGGTTTGTTTTACGTTGTCGGATCCGTCAGCCAAGACCATTTCTGTGTTTATGCCGTGCGGCCGGGGAAGGGAAAACTGACCCCGGATCAGGTTGTCTGGCAGCGTTCGAAAGGCATTGCTCATGTTCCGTCGCCGCTGCTGGCTGGCGAGGAATTATTTGTGATTGATCGAGCCGGTGTCGCCACCTGTGTCAATGCCTTCACGGGTGAAGAGCACTGGCTGACACGTCTGGGTGGGGACCACGACGCATCGCCGATCGAAGTGCGCGGGCGTATCTATTTCTGTAACCGGGAAGGCAGAACCACCGTGCTGTCCGCCGGCAGAGAACCGAAGACGCTGGCGGTCAACCAGCTGGACGGAGAATTCAGAGCGTCTCCCGCCGTGGCGGCGGGCGCATTGTTTTTCAGGAGCGACACACACCTCTATCGCATCGAAGAAAAAGACTGACAGCAGGAGCGGTATGAAGCAGCCATGGGTAGCGGGACGGTCGCGTCGACCGACATATAGTCGACGTCCTGCAAGTCGTAGGGTCAAAAAACTCCGCCGACTGGAAAGCTCTTGGACAATCAGCAGAGCCTTGGGGCCAATGGCCTATCCTTTCACAGCCAGTAGCCGAGGCCGCAGATTGTCGCAAGCGGAATGTGCCAACGCTGGAGCAGGAAGAACATGGTTACCGCCGGAAATCGGCCAGTCTCCCGGGCTGGCGGATGAAATCAACCGGTTGAGTCGAGAGAGTCTGGCACACCGTAACTCGTGTGAAATGCGGCGATTTGAGTTCGGCTGATTGTTTTTGACCACACGGGCAGCGAGCAGAGTGTGCCAAGGCTCGAGCAGGAAAGACATATTCGGCGCCGAAGATCGTCAGTCTCCCGTGCCGAGAATTGAAATCAAGCGGCTAAGAAGGGAGACGCTGGCCTGCCGTAAATTCCTTGTTTCACGGTAATTTGAGTTCGGCGGAGTTTTTTGCCCCTACGGGCAACTCTGGCAAAGAAGACGATCACAGAATCCGACAACGAACGACAACGAGTCGCGTCTCTTTATCAACGACTGTTCGGCCGGCCCGCCACCGATGAAGAAGAACGCGTCACTGCGCAGATCATTCGCCAGTCGCGGAAGACTCGACAGCAACTTGTCGCGGCCGGTGAAAAGGGACGCGACGTTGAAACGGGTCCGTGGGAAGATCTGTGCGTCGCGCTAATTTGCAATAATGAATTCCTCTATGTCGACTGAGAGCCCATGTATCCCAGGAACTTTATGTCATTCCGCTCAACGCTCTTGTGGACTGGGTTCGTGTTGGGATTCGCGTCCGATTTAACGCTTGGGGCCGAGGCCGATTCGCCGCAGTTCGAGAGCGACGTGCGGCCGATTCTGAAGGCTCATTGCTGGCAGTGCCACGGTGAAGTTGACGAGTTGAAGGGTGAGCTTGATACGCGCCTGGCGCGGTTCCTGCGCAGAGGCGGTGAGTCCGGGGCAGCGATTGTGCCGGGGCGGCATCGGGAGAGTCTGCTTTACCAGCGGGTTGCTTCCGGTGAGATGCCACCAGGCTCGAAAAGGTTGACAGCAAAAGAGGACGCTGTCCTCGCCACGTGGATCGACTCGGGCGCACCGACGCTACGACCCGAACCGGAAACCTTGCCGCGCGAGGCGTTCTTTACGACTGAGGAATGGCAGCATTGGGCTTTCCAGCCGATTCGCCGGTCAACACTCCCGAACGTGACGAATCCGGAATTACTTCGTTCGTCGATCGACGCGTTTTTGTTGTCGAGACTGGAGTCGCAGGGATTGAGTTCTGGAAGCGTCGCCGACAGGCCGGCGTTGATTCGTCGTCTGACGTTTGACCTGCATGGATTACCGCCGACTCCCGAGGTCGTCGATCGCTTTGTTGCCGATGGCAGTCCGGATGCGTATGAGCGACTGGTCGACCGGCTGCTCGCATCGCCCGCCTATGGCGAGCGTTGGGCTCGACACTGGCTGGATGTCGCCGGCTACGCGGACAGCGACGGCGTCATAAAAGACGACCGAGTTCGCGGTTGGGCTTGGAAGTACCGTGACTATGTCATCCGCTCATTCAATGCGAGCAAACCTTGGGACGAGTTCCTCGTCGAGCAGATTGCCGGTGACGAGTTGCTCACGCCGCCGTACTCGGACCTCGCGCCGGCTCAGGCCGAGCGGCTGATCGCGACAGGTTTTCTGCGCATGTCTCCCGACGCAACCGAGGGAACAGTCCCCGAACCGGACGTCGCCCGAAATCAGGTGGTCGCCGAGGTCATCAAAGTTGCCAGCACATCGCTGCTTGGGCTCAGCGTCGGATGTGCACAGTGCCATCCGCACCGCTACGACCCAATCACGCACACCGATTATTACC
>CAYSJO010000339.1:0-2480 GCA_964431285.1 uncultured Planctomycetaceae bacterium | reverse complement strand
ATGTCGAGAAGCCGCTGACGCATGATCTGTCTGAGGGTGCAGCTGTCATTGCTGCTCAGAATCGCAACAAGCGAATCGTGCAGGTTGGCATGCAGCAGCGCAGCATGCCGCACATTGTCAAAGCGAACGAAATCCTGCGGTCCGGCGCACTGGGTAAGATTCACAAAGTCCATCTGACCTGGAATCGTAACACTCCGCGCACGCGCAGCCGCAACGTCAACATCGACGCGTCAGGTGTCGACTGGAAGACTTTTCTGGGGAACGCGAAGGATCAGCCGTTCGATGCTTACCGCTTTCGGCAGTGGCGGTGGTTCTGGGACTTTGGTGGCGGCATCTTTACGGACCTGATGGTGCACTGGATCGACGTGGTCCACTGGCTGCTGGACCTGGACCACCCCGAGTACGCCGCCAGTATCGGCGACTGGTACATGGCCGAAGGCATCTGGGAAACGCCGGATACCGTGCAGACCATCCTGCGATACCCGAAGCAGAATGTGCAGGTTTACTTCGAGGGCACCTTCAGCAACGCCCGCAACGGGTCGATGGTCGAGTTCATGGGCGACAACGCCACCCTGTACATCGATCGTGGTCGGTACGAGGTTCATCCCGAACGCCGGAAGAAGATCAAGTACAGCGAGCTGGTGCTGGGCACAGGCCTGCGCGGGGCCGACTTCTACGACAAGCCGGATGGCGAGACACTGCATCTGGCGAACTGGATCTCCTGCATTCGCAGCCGCAAAAAGCCGACCGCTCCAGCAGAAGCAGGAGTCGGCGCCGCGTCCGCCGCACACATGTCAAATCTGGCGCTCCGTGGCAAAAAAGCCGTCAACTGGCCCGGTTGAGCGCTCTATCTCAAATGGCAACGGAAACCGACATGCCGATTGAAGTTCAGTGTCCGTGCGGAAAGACGCTCAACGTTGGCGACGACATTGCTGGGCGACGGGTCAAGTGCCCGGTGTGCGGTGAGATTCTCGCCGTGCCGGACAACAGGGACGATGCGGATCTGGTGATGAAGGAGAAATACGACGCAGTTGACGACGCCCCACCAGTTACACAGCGCGCGAAGGAACGCAGTCGGACACGCAGTGGAGGCGATCGATCCGTGTCGGGCAAGCCGGCTAGTCGTCTTCTCGGCCTGATCATTCCCGGGACCTTTGGCAACACGACACTTTCACTCGAAGACTCGCGAGTGATCGAAGAGACGCGCAAGCCGCTCATCAGACGTCATACCGAACTGCGACTGTCTCGCGTGGACTCCGTGACGATTTCGACGTCCCCCGATTCCCGACTGTTCGTTCTGGGCCTGGCAACACTGCCAGCTTACGGAATCGGTATCGTGGTACTGCTCGTTTGGGTAATCCGCAGGTTTCGATGGGTGGCAATCCGCTCCGACGCAACTTCACTCGTCGTGCGCATCCAGGGCCCCGATGATCGGTATGAGGACTTCATGGATGCTGTGCTGGACGCGTCCGATGCTGCAGATTCCGGAAGATCGGCCCAGTCGGAATGACCCGCATCCAGAGTTGCCGAAGTCTCCAGACTTTGGTTCGGGACGGGCCATCGGCCAGACTCTGGCGAAACTACCCAGTTCGTCGTTGATGGCAGAATCGAAGTCCGAAATGCGCGGCGGGGAACGATCTACGTCTCGGCGGGGAAGCGGCAGAACGTCGCAAGTGCATCGGACTGTTCAACGATTCGCAAACCGACTGACAGCTCCCGATCGAGGACTTCCGGCCAGGCATTCCACCGTGGGACGATTGTCGCGAGACTCCAGATGTTCCTTCGATTCCCAACATAAGTAGATCGCATTGTCACGTACTAGGGCGGGCTGCAATTGCCGAACCTGCTGAAAAGGTTCGCTCAATGCGGGTGACATTTCCCTGGCGGTCTTTGACCGAGACTCGCAGGGTTGCGGATGGCAACGACGTGAATGGTTTGGCAAGCAGGAACTCCCAGACGCCCTTCGATTTCACTCGAAAACGCGACGCGAGATTCTCACCAGCCTTGATTCCGTCGATGTCGAAATCGCCAACGACGGTCAACGACGTCTCATCAAGACCGCTGTAATAGTCGTGCATGCCAATCAGGATGCGATCGAGCGAGTCGTTTCGGTTGGCCTGAGGATACGTCACCGCTAGCGTGGGTCGGTTGTCGTCGCACATCCAGCCGAATCCTCGCCGGTCAGGCTGATCCGCGACATAGTCGAGATCAATGGGACATCCCAGGTCGATCCAGCGAACAATCGTGCGACGGTCTTCGTCGCTCAGTGGCTGCATCTGGCCGCTCTTCACTGCTGCCGGTGGGGGCATGATGCTGCCGATGTAGTCCAAGTCGGCTCTGCGAACTGTGAACTTGTCGGATTTCAGTGGTTCTCCATGATGCTGCAACGTGGACGGGTCGCCGGGTACGGCCTCGGTCGGGAAATCATCGTTGCTCCAGCCGTCGGTCCGCCGCCCATGAATCTTCCAGACGAGCAGACT
>CAYSJO010000338.1:0-14110 GCA_964431285.1 uncultured Planctomycetaceae bacterium | reverse complement strand
AGACTTGACATATTGGCGGCCCACTTTGGTTCGTGCCCGCCTTACCACGTCCAGTCAGCCTGGCCCGGTTCGTTGCAGATGCATTCGGCGTTGAGCCAGCGACCTTCATGCAGAGCGATGATAATCTCGGCACACATTCCGAACATGCCGTCGTGTGACTCGTTGTCGAGGCCCGCGATGTGTCCGCTGAGCAGGACGTTGTCCATTTCCAGCAGCGGGCTGTCAGCCGGCAGTGGCTCGACTTCGAAGACGTCCAGGCCGGCTCCCCGGAGATGACCGGACTTCAACGCGTCAATCAGGTCGGCCTCCTTGATGAGCGCTCCGCGTGCCGTGTTGATGACGACGGATCCGGCCTTCATCTTTGCGATGGTCTGTGAATTGATCAGATGCTTTGTCTCAGCATTGGCCGGTGAGTGCAGAGTCACGTAATCGGATTGCCCGAGGAGATCGTCGAGGTCAGTCAGTTCGACGCTCCACTGCTCGGCGAACTCCACATTGGCAAACGGGTCGAATGCCACCACGTCCATGCCCAGTCCGCGTGCGCGGGTCGCAACGGCGCGCCCGATCCGACCCAGTCCAACGATGCCCAGCGTCGAGCCCATCACGCGCGGGAACTTGCGGCGATACCACTCGGCCTTTCGCACGTGCTGATCCTGCTTCGGGAAGTCACGGGCAATCGCCATCAGCAGCGCGATCGCGTGTTCGGCGACAGCGTGGTGATTCACTCCGGGGGTTGTGGCCACTACGATTCTCTGATCGTTGCAGGCATCCAGATCGACGGCATCAAAACCAACACCGCTGCGCGCGATGACGCGCAGGTTTGGACAGGCTTCAATGACCCGGCGTGTATAGGGCTCAGAACCGGCCACAACAGCGTCAGCTCCACTGAGTACGCTGATTAGGTCATTTTCCTTCCACAGGTCCGTACCCGGCGGCTGATGCGAAACATCGAAGCCCGCCTCACGGAGCATCGAGATGTGGGGGCCAGACTGGCTGTTAAGAGACGTGCTGACGGCTTTCGGCATGGGTGGCTTTCAAAGGGGACGTCATTCGGTGAAGCCTGCTGAAACCGGTTGGCTCAGCAGGCAGTCGAACCCGTGACGGTAGCCAGAGACTCCCGGCAAGGCAATTCGATGGGCCGTGTGAATTGACAACGCATACCACTCAGATACCCTGTTTGGTCTGCTCTTCCAAATCTGTATAGTCCTTTCAGGCTCGCCGAATGCTGCCTGGAAACCGTTGCTCCCCTGACAGACCTTTTTCAGGAGAAGTCCCATGCGAAATGTTGCTCTTGCCGTCGTGGCATCGGCTGTGCTGAGTACTCAGGTACAGGCCGGTCTGTTCTTCTTCCCCAGCGCAAGCAAGGCCCCGGCAGCTGCCTGTAAGCCAGCACCAGCACCGGCGTGCAAGCCCGCACCAGCGTGCCCGACTGCCCCGAAGTGCCATGCCCCGTGCCCGATCAAAGCCTCACTGCAGTTGCCGAAACTGACTCTGCCGAAACTCGATCTGCTGAGCCTCTTCCGCTGCAACCGAAGTGCGTCAATCTGTGAAGAAGAGCTGCCAGAGAGCGATCTGGGCGAAGCCACGGACGGTGGACTGGAGCCAAGTGCTGCAGACGACGCCCCAAAACCGAAGAAGACCCCAAAACCCCCAGCCGAAGACGCTCCGAAACCGAAGGCTACGCCAAAACCACCGGCTGAAGGCAAAGTGAAGCCAGCCGCTCCTGCAAAACCAAAAGCACCGGCAAAGCCCGCAACGAAGCCAGCTGCTCCTGCCGAAAAATCGGCGTAAACCCAGGCACCACGGATTCCCTGGACCCCGCTTACCGACTGGTAGCGGGGTTCTTTTTTTGAGTCCCTTCGGAAGCCTTAGCTTAGAAAGTGGGAATCAATTGATTCCCTGATTACCGCGGAGCGGTGACAGCATATAGCCCCGGGTGAGCGCAGCAGCGGTAGCTGCAAGTGTAACCCCAACGCTCGACCTTCGCTCGCATGCTGAGCCTTCGCCGCCGCCGTCAGTTCCTGACCCAGCCACTTCACGACCTGATCGACTTCGTCGGGCTTCGGCTGCAACGCGTCCGAAGGCGGCATCTCGCCAGCGACCAGTCGATCATGCACTCGCACCCAGGCCCCGTTGTTGAAATCAGCGGCCAGCGGCTCGAACGACAGCTTCGCTTTGGCAGTCGCGTTGTCATGACAATCGAAGCAGTACTTTCGAACGCATCCAACTGAGCAGAAAACTTCCCGTCCGCATACAGGTTGCTTTGTGCCGCGACCAGCAGCAGGACAACAGACAGAGCGACGGGATGTTTCATATGTGAATCGCGGGATTGCCTGCGTGAGTTGGTTGGACTTGTCGAGACCGAGCTACTATGAGTTGGAGAGCGACTTCTTCGAGTGATGTCGGCGGGCGTAGCCCATGAAAAACAGCACTGCCAGATCGACCTGTATCCGCGCGCCTTCGTGCGTCGTTGGCGACCGTCGGTGCAGCGTCTGGCCGGACGGTCGATCGATTTCAACGCTCGTGCTGATGCTGGTGTGTCTGCTGGGTTGCTGCCAGCGCAACGTCCACGCAGCCGATCCAGTGGTGCGATACAACCGGGATGTGCGGCCGATTCTGGCTGATAAGTGTTTTCGTTGTCACGGACCGGATGCTGCCGCGCGTCAGGCTGAACTGCGTCTTGATGACGGTGAGGAAGCAATGGCCGATCGGGACGGCCGTCGAGCGATCGCGCCTGGTCGGCCGGCGGTGAGTGAGCTGATCCGTCGCATCACTTCGACTGATGCCGACGAACGAATGCCGCCGCCGGGATCCGGCGGCTCGTTGACTGTCGAAGACATCAGTGTGCTGCGGCAATGGATTGAGCAGGGGGCAACGTATCAGCAACACTGGTCGTTCATCCCACCAGTCCGTCCACAGTTGCCGGACGTCCGCACGAAAGTGTGGGCAAATCATGAGATCGATCGGTTTGTTCTCGCAAAGCTTGAACGAGTTGGACTGCAGCCCTCTGTCGAAGCAGATCCTGCAACTCTGATCCGCCGACTTTCGCTGGACCTGACCGGCCTGCCGCCGACGCTCAATGAAATCGATGTGTTCGAGCGGGAATCAAAACTGGATGCGAGAAACGCCTACGCGCGATTGATAGGCCGGCTGCTCAAGTCGCCACGCTACGGAGAACACATGGCGGTCAGCTGGCTGGACGCTGCTCGCTATGCCGACACGAATGGCTACTTCACCGACAACGACCGGACAATGTGGCCGTGGCGTGACTGGGTCATCCGCGCGCTCAACGAAAACATGCCATTTGACCAGTTTACGATTGAGCAACTGGCTGGTGACCTGCTGCCGAATTCGACGATTGACCAGAAGATCGCGACGGGCTTTAACCGAAATCATATGGTCAACAACGAGACCGGAATCATAGAAGAAGAATTCCGTGTGGAGTACGTCGTTGATCGGGTCGACACGACGTCCACAGTCTGGATGGGACTGACGCTGGGTTGCGCGCGATGCCATGATCACAAGTACGACCCGGTTTCACAGAAAGATTTCTATCGGTTCTTTGCCTTCTTCAACAACGTGCCGGAACGCGGCCTTAGCGGTAGTGGTGGCAATTCCGCTCCGACATTGAAAGTGCCGGCTGGCGATCTGCAGATTCGGCTGGAGAAAGTGCGCCGCGACGTTGCGGCCTCCGAGCGGGAATTCGCCGCCATTCAGAAACAACTGGACGCCGCGCAATCTGAGTGGGAAAAAACCGCCGTCGAACAGCTGCCAGATCCAGTGACTGCGGGCCTTATCGGGCACTACTCACTGGACGACGCGATCAATCGATCAATGACGACCGGCTCCGTCACCAGCGTTACAGGCATGCTGGGCAAGGCCGCGAAGTTAAGCGGCGACGGGTGCATCAGTATTCCCGACGCCGCAGACTTTGATCGCGACGACGGGTTTTCGTTCGGCGCCTGGATTCAGCCATCCAGTGCAGGCTGCATCATTTCGAAAATGGACGATGCCAACGAGATGCGAGGCTTTGATGTCACGCTCAGAAAAAACAAGGCGATCGTCAATCTGGTTCATGGCTGGAACAGAAACGCGATTCGCGTCTCGACGAGGGAGTCAATTCCCAGTCGGCAGTGGCAGCACTTGATGGTGACTTATGACGGATCAAGTAAAGCAGCAGGTGTTGCGATTTATCTCGACGGCGTGCCGCGGCCTGTCGAGATTGTTCACGACACCTTGACCGACGCGGTTCGAAACACTCAGCCGTTGCGCATCGGTCGTCGACAGGCCAGCGCATCGCTGAAGGGAATCGTCGACGACGTGCGCATCTACGATCGGCAATTGAGTCGCGAAGAAGTGGCACAGCTGGCAGATTCACAACTGATCCGCGGAGTCCTTTCGAGGCCGCTGGCCAGGCGCAGCGAAACTCAGAAACGAAAACTGCGCGCGTGGTTCGTCGAGCACCGTGCTGATCAGCGAGTTGCTCAGGTCACGGCGAGGCTTACTAAGCTTCGTCAACAGGCGAGTGCGATTGCACGGAGCCTGCCGACAACCATGGTGATGCAGGATTCGGAGAAGTCTCGGCCAGCATTTGTGCTCGTGCGTGGCGAGTACGATCAGCATGGCGAGCAGGTCACCGCCGGAGTTCCTGAGTTTCTGACCACAGCGCAGCCAGCCGGCGGCCCGTCTTCGACGCGGGGCAGTCGTGTTGCCGAGTCTCACAACAACCGCCTCGATCTGGCGAAATGGCTGGTTCATCCGGCCCATCCGCTGACGGCTCGCGTTACCGTGAATCGACTGTGGCAGCATTTGTTCGGTACGGGCATCGTCAAAACGACTGATGACTTCGGCACGCAGGGCGACTGGCCAAGCCATCCGGAATTACTCGACTGGCTCGCCACGGAGTTTGTCGAAAGCGGGTGGGACGTTAAACACATGCTGCGGCTGATAGTTACTTCCAGGGCGTATCGGCAGTCGTCGAATGCTTCACCGGGCGATTACGCGAACGATCCAGCGAATCGACTGCTTGGCCGCGGCCCTCATTTTCGGATGACTGCCGAGATGTTGCGGGACAACGCTCTGGCTATCAGCGGGTTACTGGTCGAGAAGATCGGCGGACCGTCCGTCAAGCCATATCAGCCAGCGGGTTTGTGGAAAGACGTGACATACGACAGCGGCAGCGAGTATCACCGAGACGGTGGCGGATCGCTTTACCGTCGCAGTCTGTACAGTTTCTGGAAACGGCAATCACCGCCGCCGAACATGCTCGTGTTTGACGCGACAACGCGGGAGACCTGCACTGTTCAGCGATCGAGGACCAACCCGCCTCTGCAGGCCCTGGTTCTGATGAACGATCCAACCTTTGTCGAAGCGTCGCGACGGCTTGCCGAGCGCCTGATGAAGTTGCCTGCTGCCGACTCGTCCAAGCGAATTCAGTTTGCGTTTCGCGCTGCCACGGCCCGACGACCCTCAGCGGACGAGGTGATGATCCTGCTGGAAAGTTTCGGTGCGAACAAATCCGTGTTCCTGCAGAAACGCGATGCCGCCGAAAAGCTGGTGAATGTTGGAGATTCGAAGCGCGACGAGTCACTCGACATCGCCGAACTGGCCGCGTGGACCACGGTTGCCAGCATGATTCTGAGCCTTGATGAAACAATCACACGACGATGACAGGACTCGATCGGGTAACCGCATGAATCCGAATGAGGAATCTCTGAGGATCAGCCGACGGCAGTTTTGCGGCCGTTCTGCAACAGGTATTGGAACGGCCGCTCTGGCGTCGCTGTTGAATCCGTCACTGGCTAATGCTGCGCAGGCCATTCCGATAGCGAAACGGATTATCTACCTGTTCATGCACGGTGGTCCCTCGCAAATGGACCTGTTCGATGAAAAGCCGAAGCTTGCAAAGTTGCAGGGCACTGAGTTGCCGGCATCAGTCCGCATGAATCAGCGGTTAACCGGGATGACGTCGAAACAGAAGTCGTTTCCCGTTGCGTCTTCGGTTTTTGACTTCGCCCGGTATGGTCACTCGGGTGCATCGCTCAGCGAGTTGCTTCCGAATCTTGGAAAAGTCACGGAAGAACTCTGCTTCATTAAGTCGATGCACACGGAAGCCATCAACCACGATCCGGCGGTGACGTATCTGCAGACCGGTCATCAGCAGCCGGGACGGCCCAGTATGGGCTCATGGTTGAGCTACGGACTGGGCAGTGAGAACGAAAACTTACCTGCTTTCGTTGTTCTTCTTTCGCGTGGCAGCGCCGCGCGGCCGGACGATCCTCTGCACACTCGGCTGTGGGGATCGGCGTTTCTGCCGTCCAATCATCAGGGTGTGAGTTTTCGATCGACGGGCGATCCAGTGCTCTACCTGTCAAACCCGCCCGGCATCGATGCCGCGACGCGTCGACGTATGCTGGACGGCATCAGACGGCTCAATCAGAAACAGTTTGAATCAGCAGGCGATCCCGAAGTCAACACACGCATCGCTCAGTTCGAACTGGCCCACCGGATGCAGACGTCCGTTCCTGAATTGACGGACCTGAGTGGCGAAACGCAGGACACGCTCGACATGTACGGTGTCGACGCTCGTCAGCTAGGAACGTTCGCCGCCAACTGCCTGCAGGCTCGGCGGATGGCCGAGCGCGGAGTGCGCTTTATCCAGCTTTACCATCGCGGGTGGGACCAGCATTACAATCTGCCCAGCGACCTGCGCCTGCAATGCCGAGATGTCGATCAACCATGTGCCGCCCTGATTCAGGACCTGAAACAGCGTGGACTTCTGGAAGACACGCTTGTGGTCTGGGGCGGCGAATTTGGCCGCACGATCTACAGTCAGGGAAAGCTCGAAAGCAACAACTACGGCCGTGACCATCATGGCCGATGTTTCACGATGTGGCTGGCCGGAGGCTGAATCAAGCCGTGTATTACGTTCGGAGCAACAGACGACTTCTCCTACAACGTTGCCCACAACCCGGTTCACGTTCACGATCTCAACGCCACAATCCTACACTGCCTGGGCATCGATCACCGAAAACTGACATTCAAGTCAAAAGGTCGCCAATATCGCCTGACCGATGTGCATGGAACTGTTGTCGGCGAAGTACTCGCGTGACCTGCCGCAGAAGTTCGATCGGGCTCCTTGTGGACATCAAGACCAGGGCACCGTACGTTCGGCTTGACAGGGCCGGCGTCACGTGTAGGGCGCAGCTCAACATTCGAAAGTGTGATTCTTACCGAGCATCCTGATGACCGAAGATTCAAAACCCGGTGACGAAGTTGATGGTGGCAAGGGATGAGTCTTTCCCTGTGAGGGCTGCGGAGCCGATCTTGAGTTCCATATCGGGCAGCAGAATCTGACGTGTCCTTTCTGCGGATTCGAAAAACCGCTGGAGTTTGGCGAAGAAGACGCCAGCGTCGATGAGCACAGCTTTGAGGGCATGCTGGCTCGCATGCGCGAGCATCATGAACACGACCGGCATGATGAGTCCGGGCAGAGCGAACTGCGCTGCGATTCGTGCGGCGGGACGGTCGTTTTTCAGGGCTCGCTGACCAGCAGCGAATGTCCATATTGCGCCTCTCCGATACAGCTTGATGACGTGCACGACGCCGAGCATCGCGTTCCCGTGGACGGAGTGCTGCCGTTCCTGATTGAGCGGGATCGGGCGAAACAGAATCTGGCCGCGTGGGTGCAGTCACGGTGGTTCGCTCCGAACGATTTCAAGAAACGCGGCGTCAACGGGAAGTTCAATGGCGTGTATGAGCCCTACTGGACCTACGACGCGATGACGTTTTCGCGCTATCGAGGTGAGCGTGGCGAACACTACTGGGAGACCGTCAAACGGGGCGATCAGGAACAGCGTGTGCGGAAAACGCGATGTGGCCGGCGTCGGGATCGTTTGACCGATTCTTTGATGACATCCTGATTCTGGCATCTCGCGGTCTACCCAGGAATCTCGTTCGCAAGCTCGAGCCATGGCCGCTTGAAAAATGTGTGTCGTTCACTCAGGAAGCACTGGCCGGGTTCTATACCCGAACCTACGAGGTCAAAATCGAAGAAGGCTTCCGTATGGCTCGTGAGATTATGGATGACGCCATACGCGCTGAAGCCAAACGCCGCATCGGTGGTGACGAACAGCGAGTGCATTCCGTTCGGACGAGCGTCAGCGCGGTTACCTTCAAACACCTGTTGCTGCCGGTCTGGTTGCTTGCCTATCGCTATAACGACCGCACGTATCAGGTGATGGTCAATGCAGCCACCGGCGAAGTGCAGGGCGAACGTCCGTGGAGCATCGTCAAAATCATGCTGGTCGTGCTCATTGTGGCGACCATAGCTGGCGGCATCGCGCTGCTGCAGCGTTAGTCAGCCGTTGGAATAACCGACTCAGTAGGCCGGAACGAGCGCAGCGCTATTACGGCACATGCAGGTTCACCGGGGAATGACGAGCCGGAGCTGCGTCGCTATCGCTCCTTGTTGCCGGCCGGCATTTTCAACGGGTAGCTGCTCCGTACTCCCGCCCCGCAACGTCACTGCATACGCTATGGTACACCATCTCACACCGTTTGCCAGAGGAACGTCATGCGACACTCACAACTACGGTTCTTTATTCTGACATCCATTTCTGTGTTCTCGCTGACTCGTCCTGCGCTGTGCTGGCCGGTCCTTGATGCGACGCAGGCAGAAGACGAAACGGCCCGTGGTGACGACACCATTGTTGTCGATTCGCCGATGACGCCACCGGGCTGGGCGTTGCTCGAACGGGAACTGATTCGAGCGAACACACGTGCCTGCGAGGAGTTCTTCCAGAACTACTTCGACGAGCGTGGCTACCTGTTGTGCGTCCTGCGCTGGGGCGGTAACGATGGGCCGGACGACGCCATCGAGAATGTGGCCGACTGGCCAGTTTTGCATGCACTTGGCGCTTCTGACTCAGTGCTGCACATGTACCGGAAGGCTTGGGAAGGCCACCTGCGACAATACACGGAAGCGAAAACCGTCGACGTGCCGTTTGCCCGCGATGGCATGTTCTACAAAGAATTCCATTGCATGATGGACTGGATGCACATCGGTGAGGAATTGCGTGTCTTTAACCTGCAGGGGTTGTCCGATCCGCATGACGTGAAGTTCGGACACCGTGTGCGCCGCTTTGCGGGTTTCTACATGAACGAAGACCCGGGAGCTCCGAATTACGACCCGCAGCACCGCATCATTCGCAGCATGTTCAACGGCAGTCGCGGACCACTGATGAGGAAAGCGACCGGGCTGGACTGGGCCGGTGATCCCGTCGAAGTAGAACATCGCTTCCGAGCAGGCCTCGGCGAACGCATCTACGCGGTAATGATCGCTCACTTCAAGGACTACAATGACATCATCGGCGACCATCCGCAGAACATGGGTGCGACGACACTGGCGGCGAACGCCTACATGCTGACCGGCGAGGAGAAATACAGGAAGTGGCTGCTGGAGTACGTGGACGCCTGGCTCGAACGAATGCAGGCCAACGATGGGATTATCCCGACGAACATCGGACTCGATGGGACAATTGGCGGGGCGGCGGATGGTAAGTGGTACGGCGGCGTTTATGGCTGGGGATTTACTGTCGTTGTTCCACAGACTGGCAAGCTGGCTCATCGGCCGCGAATCGGCCGCGGTCTGATTGGATTTGGAAACGCTTATCTGCTAACTGGCGATCGACGCTACATCGATGCCTGGACGCGCATGATCGATTTGGTCAACTCGAATGCGCGGGTCATTGACGGCCGGAAGATGTATCCCCGCATGCACGGTGATGACGGCTGGTACGACTTTCAGCCCACACCGTGGGATGTTGGTGCACTCGATTGTTGGTTCCTGACATGCGCCGAACGCGACCGTCAGCGCGTCGACAAAGATGCCTGGGTGCGGTTTCTGTCTGGTGACAATCCTGGCTATCCTGAACAGGCCCTCCGTGCTGACTTTGAGACGATCCGCGGTAAGGTCGCCGGAATGCGTGCCGACACGACAACGCCAGACACTCGGCTGGCTGATGACCCGATGAAATTCAATCCGGCCACGGTCGGAACATTGCGACAGCTGATGCTGGCCGGACTCGATCCGGGGCGTGGCGCTGCACCACTGCATTGTCGGTTGAGGTATTTCGATCCGGAGCGGCGGCGTGCAGGAATTCCCGAAGACGTGGCGGCCCTCGTTGACACGGTGACCGACGATCACGTGGCCGTCACACTGGTCAACGTGAGCCAGACAGAATCACGTGAACTGATCGTCCAGTGTGGAGCATATTCCGAGCATGCATGTATCGGAGTCGAAACTGATGGCCAGGAGTACGACATCCGGGGCTCGTGTTTCACGGTCCGCCTCGCTCCCGGGTCAGGAAGTCGGATGGTGATTCGCACGCGACGCTATGCAAATCAACCCACCCTGGCATTTCCCTGGGAGCGGCGGACTCGAGTTGTCAACTGAATTTCACTGTAGCATCCCTGGAGCTGACTGCGTCAGTTTGCGACCTGCACAGGGATGACGACACGGGAACGCGCCTCCACTGGGTCACCGCTGACCGCCACAATTCGGAGTTCATGGAGCCCATCCGTCAGCCTGGATGAGTCGAATTGCAGTGACGCGCGTGGAACGCAGGCGTCATTCAAACGCCCGTCGACGTAGAGTTCAAACCGTGAGACATTGTCTTTTGACATAGCTGTTATGGTCATGGTTCCATTCACACGTTCATTAGAATCGGGGCCGTCAACAGTCAGGTCAGGTGGAGTCGCCCAGGGCTGGCAGAGTGGATCTCCCACGATCAGCAACTGGTACGGCCCCGTGACGGATTGATAGAAACTCTCGGCCAGACTACAGCCGGCAGCGTAGTGCACATGTATGAACGGGTTCGGGAACTTCGCCGCAATCGCATACGGTTCCGTGACTGTACCACTCGATCCTGCCGACCCGAATTTCAGGAATTCCGTTAACGGTGTCTGTCCGGCGTTCGCTCGCATCACACCACCGAAACTTGTGAAATGTTCACAAATCGCACCGGGCTGAATAGTGCTTCCTGCGGACTTCCAGTCAAAGTTGGCCGTGCTGACCATGACACCTTGAACGTCGGTTTTCCCTTTAGGAATGGTCCCGTCAACAATCTGGGCTCGTATTCCTCCTGCTTTCAGTTTTGCAACGGCCGACGGAAACAGACCGTCCCGCGACGTTGATCGAATATTGCCGTTGCGGAGGTAGTAGATTGTCCCATTGGGGTGAGTATTGTCGGCGGAGACGCTGCGTCGCAGACCGGCAATCGCTTCATCGACCGACGTTCCGCGTCCGCGTGTCACGGCAAGAACAGTGGAAAGCACGTATCGCATTCCGCCGGTGTCGACAGGTTTTCCGTCTGGGCCCCAGCCCTGGCTACCGCGAAATCCACGTGACGCGCGAATAGAGATCGTCTGTTGCTCGATTTTGTCGAGCACACTTTGAAAGTCGTTGCGGCCACGGAGGGCCTACAAGTCCTTATCGCGTTCGGCATGTCGTCGATTCCACCAGCCGGATGCTGCTGCGTCGCGCAATGCAACCACTGCCTCGTCAAGGCGACCGATGTTCGCCAGACAGCATGCGAGGTTGTAGTGAAGCTCCGAGCGCCGCGGATATGTCTTCAGGAGACTGCGGAGAGTCGCTTCAGCCTCCGCCCATTTATCGTCGGCAGTCGCGGCCTGCATCGCTTCTGAATATCGGCGAAGATCGTCGTCAGTCAGTTGGCGAATTCGGGGCGTCAATGGACGGCGGGCATAGCCATTGACCTGTAGCGACATGTACCGCACGTCTTTGCTCATGACGAGCTGATACAGGTACGTCAGTCCGTTCAGCGATGCGACTGGAGTCAGCATCTTGTGAAGTTTTCTGTTGCCGATGTCCGGTTTGACGTTGATTGCAGTCGGGAAGTCGCTGGACCACGCGATGCACTCGATCTGGTTACTCAGACCGCGCTGCTTAATTGCAGCAAGAACGGGTCCCAGGAGCTTTGATCGAAAGTCATCCACGTTAATCGACTCTGCTTCTGGAACTTCAGGCAGACGGATGACGTTCCCGGCGGGGATGTTTCTCAGGCGAACATACTCGTCCGCAATCTGGATGGATGAATCGCTGTCGGAGTTAACCACAACGGCAACATTCTCTGGCCCGACACCGGCTGCCAGCTGGCTCGCGTCCGTGGCCACTAAGACCATTGAGATAACTCCCAACAGGTCGCGGCTTCTGATTCCAAATAACCGTTGTACGCCTTCGATCTTCATAGCAGACACCATTGCTTAGAGCATTTGCAGAGTTGGTCTTCAGTAAATCCATCTGACTCGAAAACCCCTCTCCCTGACCCTCTCCCCAGCGGAGACAGCGCACCAGTCAGACAAGTTCCCTCTCCCCCGCTGGGGAGAGGGTCAGGGAGAGGGGGGTTTATATTGAAGACCAATTCTGAAAACGCTTAGCCTTGTCTCGTGGATGGACCGACATCAGTTCGTGGCGCGACACCGACATGATTTCGTACCGGCCGAAGAGTATTACTGCTCCGACGAAGATCCAACATCCGGGCAGGTTGTCGTCAAATCAGGCGGTCATAGAAATCGTGTGGTTTCTCAACGCCGATCAGGCGCTGGTCCAGGCCGGCAGATCGAAAGGCGAGGCGTTCCGGGTTGATGCCCATCAGTTTCAGAAATGGTCGCGTGCAGGCCGTGGACGTGGAGCTTGTCATCGATAGCTCGGAAACCGAAATCGTCTGTGGCTCCGATTGCCTGTCCGCCTTTGACGCCACCACCGGCCAGCCACATCGAGAACCCATACGGGCCGTGGTCGCGACCGTTGTTGCTTTCTGTTGTCGGCGTGCGACCAAACTCGCCGCCCCAGACAACCAGAGTTTCGTCCAGCAGGCCTCGGTTGCGGAGATCGCTCAGCAG
Organism: uncultured Planctomycetaceae bacterium; assembly: GCA_964431285.1. GTDB lineage: Bacteria > Planctomycetota > Planctomycetia > Planctomycetales > Planctomycetaceae > CAUZFZ01. Next base: position 1,186 of record CAYSJO010000338.1, on the reverse strand, counting down.
AGCGGCACATCCCTGATCGACATCCCGGATCAGGTCGACGTGTCGATTATGGTTGTCGCCGTGAGTGTCCCATCCGCCTCCACCGCAACCATGGTAGATTTGCACCATCCGGACACCTCGCTCGACCAGACGCCGCGCCACAAGGCAGCGTTCCCCAAAACCGTTGCCATACAGGTCGCGTGTCGCCTTTGACTCCCTCGCCAGATCAACGGCTTCCGGAGCTGCCGACTGCATGCGGAATGCCAGTTCGTACGAGGCGATTCGAGCTTCCAGATCACTGTCATCCGGTCGGGAACTGTGGTGGCGTTCGTTGAGCCACTGAGCGAAGTCCAGTGTACTGCGTTGGTCGATTCCGGCCAGTTCCGGCTGCGGTCGCAGATTGTCGATCGGAGTCGCGCCTGGCTTGATGTTGGTCCCCTGATAGACCGCCGGCAGAAAACCATTGCCCCATACGCCGGGCCCCGGTTTCAAAGGTCCATCGTTCATGACGACGTATGCGGGAAGACTGTCGGTCTCGCAGCCGAGTCCGTACGTCAACCACGAACCCAGCGAAGCACGTCCCATCCGCGCTTCGCCCGTGTTCATCAGGAAGATACCGGGCGTGTGGTTGAAGACTTCATGGTGGACGCCACGCAGCACGGCGAGGTCGTCGGCATGCCGACTCAATTGTTGAAATCCAGAGCACATACCAAGCCCGGATTCTCCGTAACTACCAAACGTCTGACGGCTGCCCATCAGTTTTTGCTTGCTGACATCCGTGAATTGCAGGTTGAGTTGATGAAACTCCTCAGGTGACGGTTGCCCTTCGAACTTTGCCAGCATTGGCTTTTCATCGAACGTGTCCACCTGGCTTGGCCCTCCGTGCATGAAGAGCCAGATAATGTTCTTTGCCTTCACGGGAAACGTCGCAGATCGCGGCGCCACGGAGTGGCCAACTTGTGCTCTACTTTTGTTATTTTCCTGTGCGACCGTCGCGCGCGAGAGCAAGTCAGCCAGCGCGAGCATACCTGCTCCCTGACCACACTCGCCCAGCATTTGCCGTCGTGTCAGCATGATTGTCCTGTCGTAGCTGAAGTCGTGAGACTTCAGTTCCACATTGCACAACTGAAGTCTCACGACTTCAGCTACTTTTCTACTCAATCGATGTAAACAAACTCGTTGGTATTCATCAGGGCTAGACTCAGTT
>CAYSJO010000337.1:0-11622 GCA_964431285.1 uncultured Planctomycetaceae bacterium | reverse complement strand
GAGTCCGCCAGTTCGTCAACGCCAAGCTGATCCTCTACGGATTCCGTATCCTCAAAAACAATCACCAGTTACAGCTCCAAGCCCCATGATTAATGTTCCCCGTGGGGAGAGGGTTAGGGAGAGGGGCGTCCCGCGACTCGCCGGAACACCAGACTAACGTTGTGTCCGCCGAACCCAAAGGTGTTGTTCAGCGCTAACTGAACGTCAGCCGAACGACTCCGCAATGGGATGTAATCCAGATCGCATTCCGGATCGGGCGTTTCCAGATTGATCGTCGAAGGAAGTTGACCGTCACGCAGTGCCAGAATGCACACGATCGACTCAATCGCACCGGCAGCTCCGATGAGGTGTCCGGTCATGCTCTTGGTCGAGCTGATCTGCAACTGATCCGCAGCATCGCCAAAGACGCGTCGCAGCGCCTGCGTTTCCGCGGCGTCGTTGGCTCGCGTGCCGGTCCCGTGGGCGTTGATGTACGCGTTGTCCGCAATCTCGGACGCAACCAGACCGGCATGTTCAATTGCCATCTGAACGGCCTTCGCGGGACCGGTCGCTGATGGGTCTGGAGCAACCAGATGGTACGCGTCGGATGTCGCACCGTGACCGATCAATTCGGCGTAGGGAACGGCGCCTCGACTTTCCAGACTGGCTTCGGTCTCCAGCAACAGAAGCCCGGCACCCTCGGACATCACCAGACCATCGCGATTCAGGTCGAAAGGGCGGACAGCCTTGTGAGGCCGGTCATTTGAGGACTTCGTCATCGCTCCCATGTTGCAGAAGGAAGCGATACCCAGACGCGTCAAAGATGCTTCCGTCCCACCCGTGATGACGCGATCTGCCCCACCTCGACGCAACAGTGCGCAGGCTTCATTGATTGCCAGGCCGGAACTGGCACACGCTCCGCTGACGGTCCACGCCGGGCCAGTGATTCCGAACGCCAGACTGACACACGCCGGTGCTGCATTCGGCATCAGCAGCGGAATCGTCAGCGGGCTGACGCGTCGTGGGCCTCGCTTTAACAGCACATCCGTCTGCTGCTGCAGTGTCTCCAGACCACTTAGGCCCGCTCCCACGACGACGGCACATCCGTCGCGCAAGTCATCCTCCGAGAGTCCGGCATCAGTCACGACCTGGTGTGCGGCACAAACGGCAAACCGACTGGACCGATCCATTTTTCTCCACGCGACGCGGTCGTTCAGCTTGAAGGGTGGCTCATCCAGGCCCCGGACTTCACCGCCGATGGTCGTCGCAAGATCGCCGACGTCGATGCGTGTCAGTGGGCCAATTCCCGATTGCCCGGACAGCAGCGCACGCCACATTGACTCGACCGAATGGCCGAGGGAAGTGACGCTTCCCAGTCCAGTTACAAATACGCGCGACATACCCCCGCTTTCAGAAAGTCGCGGATTCTACTGACCCGGTTCACTGCTGTCGCGAGTCCAAAACACGGTCATGAAACATGCACGAACGCTTATGGATAAGCCCGCGTTGACCGTCAGGATTGTCTCCGCATAGATTCCCCGCCCCATTTCCTGGTGGCTCCATCCTTGTCCCGAAGCACGAGCCCCCCACACGTGAACTTCGTCATCCGTCAGAGACGTCGAATGCGGCGATACCAGTTCACGCCCGCCTGGCTTCTCGCGCTGTCGCTCCTGATGTGTGGCTGTCAGAGTTGGCCACTCAGCTCAAAATGGGCGATGGATGATCCCGACTACGCCGAGAAATACAGCCATCCATACGGCGACGACAAACCGCTGCGAATGCTGAAGCAGACGGTCGACGCCCGGCACCTTGCGGGCAAGGGTGGCGGTTACGTCGGCGCAGCCGGTGGCACAGTCCTGATACGGGTGGTCTAGAGCTCGGATACTTCTTTTATCCATCTGCCTGGACGGAAGTTGATGTGGCTTTGACGGGATTGGTCGGGACCGGCGCGAAAGACTGGTTTGTCGGACCACAGGCCAGTCTTCGCATTCAGTCCCCAACCCGAATCGATCCTTTCGCTGGCGTGGGCGGCTTTGCGGGATTCAATCGGCATCGAGTTCGGGCCGACAATGATGGCCGCGACAACGACGACGATGGTTCGATCGACGAGCTGTGGGAGAAGAGAGACGACTACAACGCATTTGTCGGAGTCTATCCGGAGGTGGGTGTGCATCTCTGGACGAATGGCGTTCAGCGAATCACGGCCAACGCCCGCTACTACATCACCGAAGACGGTCGCGACACAGATTTCTGGTTTTTCGGCATCTCGTTCGGTGCAGTCAACGAGGACAGCTCAGGCGTCGATAACAGCATGCCATTGCCGGACAGCGACGAATTCGAGCCGACGGCTCCGCAGGACGGCGAACCGTTCAAGCTGCGATCCTCGCCAATTGTGGACGAAGCTGGCTGGGTCAACACACGTCAGACCTCAACCTGAACGTCTTCACCCGTGACGCGTACACAATACGTCACTGCGTCGTATTCCGGCTTGTCTTCATCCAGATACTGCCCGGTCCGCACACTGAATCGCCAGTGGTGAATCCGGCAACTCACCGTGCTGTCGTTCACGCAGCCGTGGGCAAGAGATGCCCCCGCGTGAGGACACTCATTCGCCAGCGCGAAAAACTCGCCCTCAACGTTGAAGAGACCAATCAACGTGTCTTCAACGACAAATAGTTTCGATGTGCCCGGAAGGACGTCTTCCGTCCGGCAGATACTCCGAAATTCCGCCATTTGAAAGCTCAATCTGGCTCGCGGAAACGACAATTCTCACGCACTGAACTTGCTATTTACTCGTTCTCGTTAACCGACCTAAAATAGAAAGCTAGACACTTTGAATAGTAGCGTAATTCAAGTCACAACCTGCCGCGCACCAGGATTCGTTGGGGCTGTTTGGATAACGACTTCGGGACGGAACCTTCTGGCCTGAAAGCTGAGCCGCGAATGGTTTAAGTCGATGCTGACTGTCGGAATGGCTGGCCCACACTTCGGCTTGGTTTCTTCGACTCGACTCCATGGCTTCAGCATCTGACCCAACTGCTCAGTGCCTGACTGAGTGATGGCTACTGAGCCGTGCACTTCCGCAAAGGAAGGAGGAGTGCAATGGAGCCCGGCCGCACTTTTCTCGATACAGTCGGTTCCCGCCAGGACTTGGCAGCGTTCAAGCAGGAACACTGGCAGGGCTCATTTGACGAATACCTCGACGTGGTTCGTCAGGATCCCAAGGTGACCCGCACTGCTCATCAGCGTGTCTACGACATGGTGATGGCTTACGGGACGTACGAAATCGAAGACGGCAACGATACCCTCACGCGGTATCGTTTCTTCGATGATCCGGATCACGATGGGCAGGATTCCATCTATGGCCTGACCAAGCCTTTGATGGCACTTGTCAATGTCTTCAAGAGTGCCGCGCTTGGTTACGGAGCTGAGAAACGGGTCCTCCTCCTCCACGGACCTGTCGGCAGTTCCAAGAGCACAATCGCGCGACTGCTCAAGAAAGGTTTCGAACGCTATAGCCACACTGACGATGGTGCGCTGTACACGTTTGGCTGGAAAGAAGAGGACGGGTCCGTCACTTGGGATCCCATGCATGGCGAGCCCCTGCAACTCATTCCTGCCGCGCAGCGAGCAGAAGCCTGTGCCTGGCTGAACGAAGGTAGTACCGACGACGCTTATCAGGTCGAGATTCACGGTGACATCTGCCCGCTCAGTCGATTTGTCTTCCAGGAGCGCCTTGAGAAATGTGGTGGCGACTGGACGCAGGTGCTCAAGGACATCGTCGTCCGCAGACTGCTGATGTCTGAGCAGGATCGAATCGGCATCGGCACATTCCAGCCAAAGGACGAGAAGAACCAGGATTCCACGGAGCTGACCGGTGACATCAACTACCGCAAGATCGCTGAGTACGGCTCGGACTCCGACCCGCGCGCCTTCAACTTTGACGGTGAGTTCAATGTCGCCAACCGTGGCATGATTGAGTTCGTCGAAGTTCTGAAGCTTGATGTGGCGTTTCTGTATGACCTGCTTGGGGCGTCTCAGGAACACAAGATCAAACCCAAGAAGTTCGCGCAGACCGATATTGATACCGTCATTCTGGGTCACACTAACGAGCCGGAATATCGGAAGCTGCAGTCCAACGAATTCATGGAAGCTCTCCGCGACCGGACGATCAAGATCGACGTGCCCTACGTCACGCGTCTGGGAGAAGAAATCAAGATCTACGAGAAGGATTACAATCAGCGGCGTGTGCGTGGCAAACATATTGCACCACACACACTCGAAGTTGCCGCGATGTGGGCACTGCTGACTCGCCTGGAGGAGCCCAAGCACCATGGACTCACGTTGTTACAGAAGCTGAAGCTCTACAACGGAAAGTCACTGCCGGGCTTCACAACGGAGAATGTCTCCGAGTTGCGACGGGAAGCCCGTCGCGAAGGCATGGAGGGAATCTCGCCCCGCTATGTCCAGGACAAGATCTCGAATGCGCTGGTCGTCAATCCAACGGCAACCAGTCTGAATCCTTTCATGGTGATGAAAGAACTGGAATCCGGTCTCAAACACCACTCTCTGGTGGGTGATGAAGCACTCCGTGACCGATATCGCGAGCTGATCGCTGTCGTCAAAGACGAATACAGTGATGTGGTCAAAAATGAAGTGCAGCGTGCCATCGCCGCCGACGAAGAGGCCCTGACTCGCTTGTGTGCCAACTATATTGACAACGTCAAGGCATACACCCAGCACGAAAAAGTTCGCAACAAGTACACGGGCGAACTAGAGGAACCGGACGAACGTCAGATGCGATCGATCGAGGAACGGATCGATATTCCGGAAACCCGCAAAGACGACTTCCGACGTGAAATCATGAATTACATCGGTGCACTGTCACTCGATGGCAAGAAGTTCGATTTCCGTACGAATGAGCGGCTCCAGAAGGCGCTCGAAATGAAACTCTTTGAAGACCAGAAGGACACCATCAAACTCACAAGTCTGGTGTCGAACGTTGTTGATTCGGACACGCAGGAGAAGATCGATATCGTGAAGTCCCGTCTGATTCGCGATTTCGGCTACAACGCAGAATCAGCTACTGACGTACTGCAATACGTGGCCAGTATCTTTGCCCGTGGTGATACCAAGGGATAGTCATAAGTGTGAACCCCCGATAGTGCCGGGTGCACGGGCGGTACTTACCACCCGTGTTCGCGCGCTGGGCTAGGGAACGGCTGGTGCGCAAGTCCCGGAGACTCATCCCCAGCCCTGACAGCGCAGGGTGCCTGTGACAGAGGGTATATCTCATGGCCCGTAATATTGATCGCGATCTGACGCGATTCAAACAAATCGTCCGTGGCAAGGTTCGACAGAACCTTCGTAAATACATTAACCACGGTGAAATGCTCGGGCGCAAGGGCCGGAACGTCGTCAGCATTCCCGTTCCTAATATCGATATCCCGCACTTTCAGCACGGCCCCAAGGGCTCCGGTGGTGTTGGCCAGGGCGAAGGAGACGTCGGACAACCGGTTGGCAAAGGCGGCCAGCAGGTCGACGGTGCCGGCGGAGCGGGCAATGAACCAGGTTCGGAACATTTTCGGGAAGTTGAAGTCTCGCTGGATGAACTCGCTGAAATGCTGGGCGACGAGTTGCAGCTTCCCAATATTGAGCCAAAGGGACAGGACTCCATTCAGAGCGAAGTCGATCGATACACGTCGATCGCTCAAAACGGTCCCGAATCGCTGCGCCACTTCAAGCGCACATACAAACGCGCACTGAAACGCTCGATCGCGTCCAATGATTATCGGCCCGACAACCCGGTCATCATCCCGACTCGCGATGATTTACAATATCGCTCGTGGCGTACACAGCCAATGCCGCAGGCGAATGCGGCACTGATCTACATCATGGACGTTTCCGGTTCCATGATGGATGAGCAGAAAGAGATTGTCCGGACTGAAGCATTCTGGATCGACACATGGCTCCGTAAGCAGTACGACGGCGTCGAGCGACGCTACATCATTCACGACGCCATGGCGAAAACCGTCGATGAAGAGACGTTCTACCACACGCGGGAAAGTGGAGGGACGCGTATCTCTTCAGCTTACAAGGTGTGTCGCGACCTGATTAAACGTGAGTTTCCCGCATCCGAATGGAACATCTACTGCTTCCAGTTTTCCGATGGAGACAACTGGGGCGAAGATAACAACGACTGTCTTAGCATCCTGACTGACGACATCATTCCGCATTGCAATCTGTATTGTTATGGCCAGGTGGAGAGCCCGTACGGATCCGGCGATTTTATTCGCGAACTCCGTCGCCTGACGGAAGAGTATGAGGATCTCGTTCTGTCAGAGATTCCGAGCAAGGACGCGATTTATGACTCCATCAGAAAATTCCTCGGCAAAGGCAAGTAGCACTCCTTTCCGTCAACGGGCAACACTTTAATGGGGGCGAGTTGTGGCAATCAGTACCCACCGACCGCTGCCTGGACATATCGCAAAGATCCAGGAATCCATGGAGCAGCGGGCCCGCGAGGAAGGGCTGGACTTCTACGAGACGATTTTCGAGTACGTCGACTACGAAGAACTCAGCATGTTCGCGGCGTACACGGGGTTTCCCATCCGTTACCCGCACTGGCGGTTCGGCTCTCAATATGATGAATTGATGAAGGGGTACTCGTACGGTCTCCAGAAGATCTACGAGATGGTGATCAACACAGACCCGTGCTACGCCTACTTGTTGAACACGAACGGTCTGGGCGATCAGAAGCTGGTGATCGCACACGTTTACGGGCACTGCGATTTCTTCAAGAACAATGCCTGGTTCGCTCCAACCAACCGCCGCATGCTCGACCAGATGGCGAACCACGCCGCTCGAGTCAACCGGTACGTCGATCGTGTCGGATACGAAGCCGTGGAAGAGTTCATCGACGCCTGTCTGTCACTTGAAGATTTGATCGATCCACACCTTCCGCACGTCAAACGTCACGACGATCCTGATCCCGTGAAAGGCGCCCTTGACCCGGATGACTCGTCCAATGACGACGAGCCTGATGGCCGGCTGCGGTCCAACAAGGGCTATATGGATCGATTTATCAATCCGCCCGACGTGCTTCAGAAGCAGGCTGAGGAGAAGAGGGAAGAGCTCGCACAGAAAGAAGCCAGCCGTTCGTTTCCCGAGCGGCCCGAAAGGGACGTTCTGCTGTTCCTGTTGGAGCAGGCGCCACTGAAACCGTGGCAGCACAACATCCTGTCCATTATCCGGGACGAAGCGTATTACTTCGCTCCGCAGGGCCAGACCAAGATCATGAACGAGGGCTGGGCAAGTTACTGGCACTCAACAATCATGACCCAGCATGGCCTGACCGATGCTGAGGTGGTCGATTATGCGGATCACCACAGTGGCACCATGGCGATGAGTCCTCAGCGTCTGAATCCGTACAAAGTCGGTATCGAACTATTCCGCGACATCGAGGAACGCTGGAACAAAGGCCAGTTCGGACCGGAATGGGAACAATGCGACGACATGCGTGCCAAACACAACTGGGACTGCAAACTGGGACTTGGCCGTGAGAAGATCTTTGAAGTTCGACGTGTCCACAACGATGTGACGTTTATTGACACGTTCCTGACACCCGAGTTCTGCCAGAAGCACAAGATGTTCATGTTTGCCTACAACGAGGCGAACGACCATTACGAAATCGCATCGCGCGAGTTCTACAAGGTTAAACAGCAACTGTTGGACAGTTTGACCAATCACGGCCGCCCAGTGATTCGAGTTGTCGACGGCAATTATAAGAATCGTGGTGAGCTGTATCTGGTCCATCAGTTTCAAGGTATGCCACTGAAACTGGAATATGCCCGGGATACATTGACGAATCTGTGCAAGCTGTGGGGGCGTCCGGTTCATGTGGAATCCGTGTATGACGACAAGCCCACAGTGTTTTCGTTCGACGGCGGCAGCCACGAAATGAAAGCCAGGTCGGCGGCGTAAGAGTTGCTGTTGGACGACTCGTCAAAGGCAGACTACACCGGCAATGCGGGTTTCTGAACAGAACGTCGAACCTGGCAGGATCAAGCCGATTTTTCCTTTCGGCGCGGCTTATCGGCAGGCCGATGTTCTCTGTGAAATGGCCTTTGACAGCGCGATCGCAGATACCGCATTCTGGATGTGATTCATAAAGTCGACTAGGTTTGCCTGTCTTATCGACTGGATAGCCTGGTCAGCCGGTGGGAGGTAACTCACCGATTCTGAGGAGGCATGCCATGGACCTTACGGCGCAACTTGAAAATGAACTGAAACAACTGGTTGGTTTCTCGGCGTCGGCTCCGCGGCGAGTCGAGATGACGAGCCCGGCCGGACTTGTTCTGAGCGTCGACTTTCTGGCCGTCGACAAAATGAGTTGCTCGCTGGAGTCGCTGACGCTGCAAGTGCCAGCTCTGGTCGGTCGCGAAGTCTGTGTGCTCAATCAGTGGGCCGAGAATCTTTCGCGTCGCGTGACCTATCTGCTGGAATCGATTGACCCCATCGAGATCGACGACTCCGGCCATCAGGTTCTGATTCGGTCGAATCCGCCGGATTTGAGCCAGGGAGCAACGCAGTTTTACGAAGTGTTGCTGAGTGCTCAGGCAAACGGTACGTTCCTGCTGAAACGCTATCGCACTGAAAGCGGCCAGCCGGGACGCGAGTCCGTCGACATTCTGCTCACAAACCAGACACTGAAGAAGCTGGTAAACGATCTCGTCGACACGATCCCCGAGACGAACTGAGCGGGCTCGGACTTGAGTCGTTCCTCTGGTTGCATTGATCGAACCGGAAAACACCGACCATGTCTGACAACTTTGAGATGGAGCAGTTGCGCACTGTTCACCTCGTCCCTTTGACGGCGTACCACGAAGACGGGAGCCTGAACTCGGAATTGCAGGCTCAACACACCGCCCGCATGTACGCCTCAGGTATCCGCTGCTTTCTTCCCGCTGCCGGGACAAGCGAGTTTCACTCTCTGAGCGCCGACGAGATCGTCGAGAATGTTCGCGTGACGTGCGAAGCCAGCGGGCCCGAAGCCATTGTGTTTGCCCCGGTGGGGTTGCAGGTTGGCTTTGCAGTCGAAGTCGCCCGGCGATCACTCGACGTGGGGGCGACCGGCATTATGTTCATGCCGTTTGCACATCCTTATCTGAGCGATCGTGGTGCACACGACTATTACACAACAGTGATCGACGCGGCTCCGTGTCCAACGCTGATTTATAAGAAGTCGCCATTGCCCAGCAACGAGCTTCTTCTGGAAGTTGCGAAGAACCCGCACGTCGCAGGTGTCAAGTACGCCTGGAATCAGATGCACGAATTCCGCACCACAGTCTCGGCCGACACATCCGGTGTTGAATGGCTGTGTGGTTCAGCCGAACGTTTTGCGCCGTACTACATGCTGGCTGGTTCCGGCGGATACACGACTGGCGCCGGCAATGTGAGCCCGCACCTGACCCTGGCAATGCACGCGGCCATGGCAGCCGGTCAGTACGACGAAGGCATGGCGTACCAGGCAAAGCTGTTGCCGATTGAAGACTACCGGCAGCGTGAGGGCGACAGTTTCAACATCTCGATGCTGAAGCACGCGATGACGATGCTTGGACAGGACTTCGGTCCTCCCCGTCCACCGCAACGACAACTCACCGATCACGAGCGTGTTGAGATTGAAGAGCTGACAGCCCCAATCCTTAAGGCCGAGGAACGGATCGCCAGCGAACTGAAGAGCGTTGGGTTGTCTGGCGCTCCAGCAGCAACATGAGCAATGCCACGAATTTCGTCGTTTCGTTTCCTTGTTCCGGCCAAACGCTGGTGATCGCTGCAACCAATACGGAAGGTGACGAATGGCACGACCAGTGTACTCTGTCTTGATCGTGAGCTCGGCTCTACTGACTTCGGCCGATCGATCGCGAGCCGATGACAAGTCTGATGCCAGTTCACTGCTCAGGCAGCTCCCGGAATCTGAGAAGGCGATTCCTCTGTTCAACGGGAAAGACCTGACCGGTTGGGACGGAGCCGAGCAATACTGGTCGGTCGAAGACGGTGTTATCAAAGGGGCCAACGACGGCATTGTCGCGTCAAGTACGTACCTCTTCACGAAGGAAAGCTATCGCAGTTTCCGCTTGTTGCTGGAAGTGCGGCAGACGGTTTCTCCGAAGCACTCGACAATGCATTCGGCGGTGGCCGCGCTCGGCAAAAGATTCAACGACAAGGGCGACAATAAACACGGTTTTCGCGGCCCGTTGCTCATGTTCTGTCACGACTGGGGCATCTGGGACGCGTATCGGCGTAACCGTGTCGTACCTCGTGGGCCGGGTCCAAAGATCGAGAAGAAGGGCGATTGGAATCAGGTTGAGATACTGGTCATCGGCAATCGAATGCGGTTCGCGGCGAATGGTACGCTCATTTTCGACTTCACGGATAAGCCCGAGATGCTGCAGAAGTCACCGATCGGACTGCAGTTGCACTCCAACAGCCAACCGCAGGAATACCGGTTCAGGAACCTCTATCTGTCGCAGAAACCTGAAGATCGACTCGTCACGCTGAGGAAGGAGACGGCCGCAGCCGAAGCGTCGGGCAGTCTCAACGCGTCCGACTTTCGCCCCCGAAAACTCATGCGTCCGATCCGAGCGATCGTCGACGCTCCGTTTCTCGCGGCGAGCCAGGTGACGGACGAAGTCAATGACAATGAACTGGTCATGGGCGTTGTGGTGAATGGGCAGGCGCGGGCGTATCCCGTCAACATGCTGACCGGGCCCAGCCGAGAGATCATCAACGACACAGTGGCGAGCGCACCGATCGCGGCCACCTGGTGACACCTGTGTCACAACGGCATCGTGTATGCCAGAGAAGTCGATGGTAAGCCCCTGACACTCTGCGTCTCCGGACAATTGTGGAATCGCAGCCTCGTCATGATGGACACCGAGTCCGAATCCCTGTGGAGCCATCTGCTGGGTCTGGGCATGGAAGGCAAACACAAAGGAGTCCGACTGAAGACAATGCCATCGGACATGCTGACCTGGTCGGCGTGGAAATCCGAGTATCCCGACACGACCGTGCTCAACATGAGTCGCACCAACCGGAACTACACTGACGAGTTTTATAAAACACCAGAACGGTTCGTGGTGGGGTTTCTCGGCGGCTATGGCATGCATCACGTGTCGTTCGCAACGCTTCGGAAAACCAGTGTCATGAATCTGGACGCCAGAGGTGTTGCAGTTGTCGCTATATTCGATCCGGACAGCACGTCAGCCCGGCTCTTCAAACGCAATCTGGAAGACCAGGTACTGACGTTTGAATCGATGGGGAAGCAGCAATTCAAGGACAAGCAGACGGGCTCGACATGGGACCGTTCTGGAAAGGCTGTCGACGGTGAGTTGAAGGGCAAAACGCTGGTTCCCCATGTCGGCATTATCTCCTTCCACAAAGCATGGATGACCTTTCATCCCCGCAGTAAAGAACTGGCCTTGGACTGAATAGCCTCAAGATTGGCCGGTTGGGAAACACCAATTGTTCGCCTGCAGGACTAAGGAACGCGTCCGAAACAACTTCCCTTTTTGGTGTGGCAAGGTCAGAGCGAAGCGATGGCCCTGTGGCAACAACGTCTGGGCCATCGCTGAAGCTCTGACC
>CAYSJO010000336.1:0-2239 GCA_964431285.1 uncultured Planctomycetaceae bacterium | reverse complement strand
CCTCTGTCTGCAGCTGCAGGACGGAACGGTCTCCGCAACAGACTGCGGCCATCGTTTGACTGGCGTATTGAATGTATGGAACACCGCACGTTACCACCACCTCCGTTCGCTCTGGACGGTGTCTCCGGCCCGGCGGGACAGTTTGTTGTGGATGGCCCGGACGAATGGGTACATGTCATCGTGCGAGAACCGTCAACTGTACTGCCACTTGCAAATCAACTGCCTTGCGAATGCCTTGCAATGACAGAGTATGCCCTTGCGCTGGGCAAACAGATTTCCGCGCCGATTTCCGCATTGCTGGTCGAAGTCGACGGAATGGTCGACACGAAAAACGATGATGCCGTTGAAGCGAGAGAACGTGCTGCCGATATGAAGACTCTGTTCGTGGCGCATAATCTGCTTTCCAGACTTGTTTCACCGGCGTTGCCAAAATCGATTCGTTACCTCATCTATGAAGCAGATCGTGCCGGCCCCTGGGCGTTTCTGGGTGCTGTGCCAATGGTCCGACGATTTACTGTGATTGCAGTGCTGTTGATCATTCTATTCGTCGTCATGGCGACGTCGCATTTCGTCGACGCAGGCTCAAAGAGGATCTTTGACCTCGAGGGGACGGAAGCTTTGGTGAAGATGATGTTCTGGCTTTCCTCAGCCGGTCTGGGCTGTGTCTTTGCAAATCTGCGGCAGGCGAATCATTTTATTCGTAGCCACACTTACCTCCCGTCGTCCGAATCCACGTACTGGATTCGCTTTGCTATGGGGTTGATTGCGGGCCTGTTTATTGCAGTCATGATGCCGCTGTCTCAATCGAATGTCTCAGACGGAGTGACACGACCACTGTTGGCATTTCTGGGGGATTCTCGGTGGCGGCCGTTTATCGAATCCTGACCCGACTTGCCGATTCTCTGGAGGGCGGTTTCGGCTTTGGTTCACGTCCTGGTCTGGATTCGAGTCATTCGAGTCAAATGATCAGAAGCCAGCAGGACCTGGATGCAATTCGAATCCGTCTGAGTGCACAACTCCTCGATCTCCGACGGCAGCTCGATGCATATGACGACGTTGATGAGCTGCGCAACCAACTGGATGAAATGCTTGCGGAAGTGCAGGTCGATCGATAAGAAGAGCTGTCCCTTCGAATAACTCGAACGACATGCAAGCTGTTTATTACCGTAAACTTTCCACAGTTTACATGGTTTACATGTGAATCACATGGATTACCATGACGGACGTTACCGCGGGGCACTCGAGGCTGACTTAACTGCCTTCTTATACCTCTGCCATGCCTTGAAAGCGTTTGTAATAATCTGGCCGTTGAAGGCGCTGCTTCGCGTCAACCTCGCCGCTCCTGGAGGCAGTCTGCGACGACTGTTCGAGCCCGAAGAATTGGCGTCAGCAAGCTTTTAGGGACTCGGACGGCGCCCACGGGGAGCCGTGCGTCAAGAGGATTGCCGACGGCACAAAGTCAGATCACTTATCGAAGCGCACGGTCAAGAGTGATGTCCTCAACACAGTTGCAGGTGCCTCAGTACTAACGCGAGATCTCACACGCAGGCAACGCAAGTTGAAGAGTAGCAACATGATCGGCAGTCGCCTTCGTGCCGAAGAGATTGACAAATCTAAGACTCCGCAAGTTATGCAAATACCGCAGGCCTTGGCCTGTGGTCCGTGTTCTGCTCAGGTCGAGGTATTCCAGTTGAACCATCCGATTGAGAAGCGATAGTGCGGCGTCATTGATTCGAGTGTGACTCAGATCGAGAGATCGCAGCGATGTCAAGCCGCTCAACTGTCCCACTCCGTCGCTGGTAATCCTGTTGTCGCTTCCGTTCAGGTTTTCGAGGCGCGTCAATTCCCTCAGATGAGCAAGTCCAGCGTCTGTGATTCTTGTCTTGCGAACCTCAAGTTCACGCAGTGACACGAGTTTGGTGACGTGCTCAAGTCCGGCATCGGATATTGACGTATTGCCACACAAGAGCCTTTCTAAACGGGCACGCTGAGTCAGATAACGAACACCTTCGTGGTCAATCAGTCGACTGTTTCGGCAATTGAACGACTTGAGTTGTGTCAGCTTCCCGGCCAGTTGTTCTACACCAGCGTTTGTCAGTTGTGTGCTGCTGATGTTGAGATACTCAAGCTGTTGAAATCTCTCCAGCGTTTCGATGGCTTCGTCCGTGAGGTTCTTGTTGCGAAACAGGTTGAGTGAACGTAATTGAGTCAACCCGCGCAGATGTCTGATTGCGGCCGC
>CAYSJO010000335.1:0-7391 GCA_964431285.1 uncultured Planctomycetaceae bacterium | reverse complement strand
TACTTCCGGCTTGTCGAGGACATGGCCGGCCGACGGATCAATCTGGCAGTTCCCGAGCAAAGCCTGATGCTGCTCAAAGCGACTGGCAGTGTTCCACACTCAGGCGGACAACGGTTTACGGCGGACAGCCCCTACTACTGGACTGTGAAGCAGTGGATCGAAGCCGGTGCGGTACCCGATACGGCCGACGTGGCTCGGCCTGTTCAGATCACGTTGTCGCCGGAATCGCTGTTGTTCAACGGTTCAACGGACGCGGCTCAAACGAAAGTGACGGCCCGGTATTCGGATGGGACGACGCGCGACGTGACCCATCTTGCACTGTTCTTTTCCAATAACCCGGACACCGTGTCCATCGACACCAATGGCCGAGTCGTGCCAGGGCAACGGGGTGACACGTTTGTCTTCGCCCGGTTCGATCGCTTCACCATCGGATCGGAAGTAATTGTGCTGCCACAAAACTCTCAATACGAATGGTCTGATCCACCCGTCCACAACTTCATCGATGCCGCGGTTTATGATCGATTGCAGAAGCTGCACCTGCTGCCGTCGAACCTGACGGATGACGCGTCGTTTCTGCGTCGGCTGTATCTCGATCTGTCCGGCCGACCACCGACGGTCGAGGAATACCGAGTATTCATGAACAGCGACCACAATCGCAAAGCCTTGATCGATCGGCTTCTGAAGTCCGAAGACTTTGCCGATCTGTGGGCCGGATTGTGGGGCGAGGCTGTTCGCCTGAAGGGTGGCGGCTATACGCCCACGGCGACGGACATGAAAGCGGCCGAGTCTTATTACCAGTGGATCCGTCAGCAATTCCTGGACAACCGTCCGCTGGATGAATTCGTGCGAGAGCAGATTACGGCGACCGGCAGCAATCTGACGCACGGCCCCAGCAACCTGTACACGATGCTGGTTCATGACGTGCGGTTCAAACCGAAGAACTTCGCAGCCGACTTCGCGCAGCTGTTTACGGGTGTGCAGATCCAGTGTGCTGAGTGTCACAATCACCCGTTCGACCGTTGGACGATGGATGACTACTACGGCTTCGTCAGCTTCTTCACCGGCATCAAGCGCAAACTGGGTGCTGAACCGCGCGAGTTCTATATCTACAACAATCTGTCTGCCGCTCCTTCACGGCATCTTGTTGACGGACGTCCCATGCCTGCGACTGTGTTGGGAGGAACCAATCCCGCCGACGCCGAGCAGGATGGTCGTCTGGTTCTGGCGGAGTGGCTGACATCCGCCAACAACGAGCTGTTCGCACGCAACCTGTCGAACCGCATCTGGGCGCATTTCTTCGGTCGTGGACTGGTTGAGCCGGTCGACGACATGCGGATCAGTAATCCACCCACAAACAAGCCACTTCTGGATGCTCTGGCAAAGCGACTGGTCGATTCCGGATTCGATCTGCGTGCACTGGTGCGTGACATCTGCCAGTCGCGTGTTTATCAGCTGTCTGTCGAACCCAACGCGACGAACGAGCAGGACACCCGACAGTTTTCCCGCTCCCGCCTGCGTCGTCTGCGGGCAGACGTGTTACTGGACACTGTGACGACAGCCACCGGCTGGAAGCGTGGTTACAGCTATTTTCCGATGGGAACCAAAGCGATTCAGCATTACCCCATCACACCCGGCGACACGACGGGGTCCACCTTCGGCGATCCATTCTTCGAAACGTTCGGTCGTTCACCCCGCGCCAGTGTGTGTGCCTGTGAAACAAAGCCCGAACCGACACTGTCACAGACCCTGCACATGATCGTGGGCGACACAACGCGAGCGAGTGTGGGTACGGGCCTGATCGCGCAACTGATCGCGGCAGACCAGACTCCAGAAGAAATCATCCAGGAACTCTACATCCGCTGCCTGACTCGCGAACCATCCGATCAGGAACGAGCCGGCATGCTGGCCCTCGTCGGCGATCAGCCCAAAGACCGCGCCGTTTACGAGGATATCCTGTGGAGTCTGCTGAACTCAACCGAGTTCGCGTTCAATCACTGAAGCCAAAGTTTGCGCAAACTCGCTTAGCTCAGTTAAAAGAACCCGCCTCCGCGCTGCCCCCGTGTGCGAGGCGGATTGGTTCGTTGAGCGTGTTTTGTCATTCGCGCCAGTTCTGTCCAGTCGCTGACCAGCCTTTCCACGTCCGTGGTTCGACCGGCCGCTTCAAACGCTGCCCGCAGCGATTCGACTTCTTTTTCCCGCAAAGTCGTCCGCGAATGCAGCAGCTTTTCCAATATGCTGATGGCGTCGCCCGGTCGTTGTGCCGCAACCAGGACGTTGGCCGCTGATGCCATTCGTTCGCGTGGCAGTTCGCCAGACGTCCACAATCGCCAGTAAATATCAGCGGCTTCTGCACGTTCCGACGTCAGCTCGGTCTGCCGTAGCAGAAGTGCAACCCGCAATTGATCGGATTCAGCCCGGGCTGCAAAGTCTGCGGCCACATTGTCGTCGCTGTTACCGAATTGGCGACTCAGCTCCCGTTCAAGAAATTGTTTCATGCGCTGGTGTTGATCGGCTCCGACCTGCAGTTCAAGTGCCGTAAACATCAACTCGCGACGACGTTCTCCCGTCTGACTCAGCGCGTTGCGCCACAGGATGTTGGCCTGCTGGCCGGGACTTAGACCATCTCGCTGTGCCGCGGCACTGAGCAGTAGATCGATGAGGTCAGTTGGGTTGGTTTGCGCCCCCGCGTTCATGAGCGAATCGGCGAGTTTTGTCAGATCGGTAGCCGATTGATTCTGATTCGCTATGACCGTTCGACACATCTTCATCGCCTGGCTCTTCTCGCCCAGCCCCATCAGTGCCTGCAAGAGCAACGACATCCGTCGCCGCGCATGAGATGTGACCGTGCCGTCGGGCATACGTCGCGATGTCGCGTCGAGCGACTTAAACGCATTGTCATGTTGCCCCATTCGATTCTGCACCTCAGCCAGACCGAGCCACGCCACGACATCGCGATGACCGGCCGGTTCGTGCATCAGGATGCGAAGTAATTCGTCGTCGCGAAGAAACTGGAATGTTTCCGTAATCAGTTGTGTCAGTCTGACGTGTGGACTGGCTGCGGCGGATTCCAGTGCCGCGACCGCCGAGGCACGTGCCACCACCGACTCGTCGCGACTCAATTCATGACATCATGCGAGTAGAAAGTCCGGCAGCGGATGCTTTGGATGCCTCGCGGCGAGATTGCGAATCATCGACACGGCGGGACGTAGATTCTCTCGTGACAGTTGCTCGACAATCTCGTTGAATTCACGCGACATCCGGATCGGGTCAATTTCTCCGGGCCAGGGACTGCCTGGTGGTGACAACTGGGCTGCGACTGTTTCGATCCACACTAGCGTCCAGCGTTCGAGTTCCTGTCCGTCCCGTCAACCGCGCGAACACTGTTTCCGATCAGATCATCTGCATTCGCTTCGGAGGGTGCTGTCAGGCGAGGGTCATCGAACTGCAGCCGATACTGCACCTCGCCGTTTGTCACGGCTTCGTAGTCAGAGATCACGCCCGTCGGATGAACGCGCAGAGTCAGCGACGATTCGGGATCGCCCTGCAATCCAAGCTTCAGCCGCCCATCGGGCAGGGTTCGGGCATCAAACGGTCGGCCCAGTTTCTGGGCCGACCGGTGTGGCAGCCACTGAAGTCGGGAATCCAGCATCCGACGTACAGATTCGCCAGTCGTGTTTGAGTCCTTGTCAGTCGCTACGAGGGACAGGTCGTGATGCAACACTTCGACCCGATCACCATCAACCCGAAACGTCTGTCGTCCCAGTTGTGTAGTCAGCTGAGTTCCGCGACGTACGAACTGAACTCGTTCGACTGCCTGGCCAGGACGCTTCCGCAGCCAGGTTTCCCACAACGTCCCGTCGCGAATCCAATGGTGTTCGCGCAGCAGTCGTGTCTCGTCAGACGTCAATTCCGACGGCCAGTCTGGTCTGTCGATTGCAAATGACGAGCGATTCCCCGGGACCGTGAATGGCAGTCGCGTACCGTCGCCCCAGCCAATGCGTTCATGCCGCAACAGGTGGAGCAGCCGCTGAATCTCGTGGTGCCCGACCGGTGACTGTCGAATGACCAGTGACAGACTCGGGAGATGCGGTGAAATCGTGCCGCCCGACCCGTCAATGTCCTCCCAGAGCACGTTGTGCCAGCGTCCCGGCGCGGTTGATCCCACAATGATGTCGGTGAGCGGCTGCAGATCCCAACCGCGACGATCGCGCGCATCAATTCGCGGTCGACGCGCCGGCAGAACGGCGTCACCAGCAGCGGGGAGTTTTCGCAGACGCTCCAGAATCTGAGCAATTTCCGCATGAACTCGATACGTCTGACGGACAACGAAACTCAGCGTCGGTGCATGCCATTGAACTCCGCCGCCGGAACCGTCGATCTCCTCCCAGAGTCCGTCCGTTTCCTGCATCACGAAATTGGTAGTCTCCTGGTCGTTCGTCCGTACCGGACGCGGCTGCCGAAAAATGGACGCATTGGATTCTGCAATCTCGCTGGCTGTCTCCGGTACGTCGAAATTGGTCGATTCCGGCTCTGTGTCGGTGTCGCGGATTAGATCGAGCTGTGATTCCGTCTGCGTCGGTTCGCGTGCCTGACGGGGTTGTGGCTGGCCGGACACGAATCCACCTCCTCCAAAGCTACCGCCTCCTCCACCTCCGCCGAGCCCAAAGCCTCCGCCAACTGCGCCACCCAGGCCTCCTCCACCACTCCATCCGCCGTACCACCTCGGCTGCGGTTTCAGTTCGGCCGGAATTTCATACACAACTCCGACTCCTGAGTGCAGGCGGGTGACAAGGTGTTCGTTGTGGACATCAATCGTTGTGACAACCAGTGCTTCGACTCCCCTAGGGCGTATTGCTCATTGAGCTTCTGGAGAACTGTCGGCAACCGTTCGTCTGCAGAGGACAACCACTGGTCAGTCAGTCGACGCACGGAGACGTCGACACAGGCAATCTGAACGCGGCACTGTTTGGAAAGTGACGCTGCGATCATGTTTGCCGTCTGCTTGATCCGATTGAGCTGATTCCGATACCTCATGCTGCCGGATGTATCCGCCCGCAGCAGTAGATCGACCGGTCTGGAATCTTCAGGCTCACCTGGTGCGATCGAGGGAATCGTGAATAGGTGGCAGACATCACTCGCAACCTTCACGTCGCTGTCGTCAGAACGTTGCGTGGGATTCGGTTCGAAACTCGCCGACTGATGCGTTGGTTGCGGATCACTGGAGGGCTGGAATGACAGTCGGAAGTCGCCCCCGGGCCGGTACTGTTCGGCCGCATATTCGAACGTCGCGGTGGATGGTTCACTGCGTCCGCCCGGTTCATCACCAACATCCGGTTTCGTTTCAACGCGTTGGAACGAGTTGTTGCCACGCGGGAACAAGTACTCCATGTTCGGGTGACTCGGCGAGTGCAGCGACTTCAGATCGATTGGCCCACTCAGCGAGCCGGTCAACTTAAATTGCCAGATGGGATCCCGGTCCGAGAGAAGTGGAAGCGCGAAGCGGTATTGCTTGTCCTCGGGTACGAGCGGCAACGTGTAATCGAGCAACACGCGTTTAAAGTCGCGGCCGAATACCGGGAAAACGCGCATGCGGAACAGGTTGTCGCCGATCTGTTCCAGAATTGCGGGATCGCGGCGTCGCCGGACGATCGACGTGTAGATCTGATCGGCCCGATTGCGTTCAATCAGCTCGCCTTCGATCAGCCGTTGCGGTGTCACATGCGACGGAGTGACGAACATTGCAAACCGGCTGACCGATGAGCCTTGCGGCAAATTGAAGACAAACGTCCCTTCGGCCTGTCCACTGCCCGGGTTGTAAAATGTCTGGTCAATCTGAACGAGCGCGACCGGCGGACGCAGTACGACGTTGACGTGATACCGAGCGATATGCACCCGCTGCCGACTGCCTGATTGCGAATCAACAATGAGTTGACCTGGTCCAAGTGACTGGCGCGGCTGCTCAAGGTCATCGGCCTCCTGTTGCCATCCCTCGAGCACAGACGGATCAACGTTCTCGATCTTCGATGCGACACCTATTGTCGTGATCCGAGTCGCGGATGCGAATACTTGATCAGGGGCGTCCCTGGTCTGCAGAGTCATCATCCCGTTCAGGCACCGAGCCTCGAAGGCGTCGCCATTCGCCTGGAGATCAATCCGGCTGCCTTTGGCGCAGACAATCCGTTGGTTTCCGACATCCTCAGATCGGAACGAACCTCCGCCGGGACCAGCCGACGGCATTTGAGGGGAGATCGCCAACACGAACGTCCCGCCAACAGGACTCAGTACGACGCGCCCCCGGGAGACGGCGAGGTGCCTCGTCTGGGCATCCAAGACCGCGGCAGACGTGCCCTGTACCGTCAGACGCGCTGCCGCGCTGGTCAGGTGCAGCGTGGAGCCATTGCCGGTACGGAGCCCTGCCGTCATCGGGACGCGATTACCAGCGAACGCGAGTTTTCAGTCCCCGCTGAAAGAACTGATTGCGGCAGCCCCAGAGACGAAAGTGATCTGCGCCGCTGCCTCCTGATGCGTCTCGCCGGCATAGAGCGGGACGTCCGGCACAAACAGAATCGTAGTGACTACTGTAGTCAGCAGCCTGGTGGCCCGACGGTGATGATGCACGGTCTGCTGTCTCCTGCTTCTCACAGTTGTACGACAACTGAAAAACGCAGTTTTCGTACGTTCATCAACAGCAATTCACCGAGGATAGCGTCCCTGTCATTTGCGATTCCCGACAAGACGTCTACGGAGAAGCTCCTGACGGACGTGACTCTACTCAGTCGTTGCTGTCGACCGTCTGTCGCTCGACGAGCGACTGCAAACGTGACAGATCGACATCCTCACCTTGTTCCGGATACGGATGAGGCAGCAACCACCAGTTTTCGGTGAAGTTGGCTGATTCACCGGGACCGAGTGATTCGCGGGGGCCGATCGGCTCCAGTTCGATGCGGGCGCCTTCCGGGTACCAGACCGACAGAGTCAGGCCTGCTGCCTCGTTGTAGGCGCGGTCCGGGTAAGTTGCGTAGCGCTTCACGAATGCGTGCCCGGACGGCATCAGGTAGGCCAGCCAGCCAGCGGTTGTGTCGAATCCCAGCTTGGGCTTGCGTGGTGGAGCCAGAATCTCCAGGAAACCGTCGCGCTCGCGGATCAGGTCGTCTTTATTACCAGCATTGATAATGCCACGGTCTTCGTACATCGCGTACTTACTGGGAAAACGACTTTGGCCCTTGAGCGGAATCACACAGATTCCACCACTCGGAGAGAACGACCGGCCCCAGTGACAGAAGTCGCGTCGTTTATTCGAGATGTTAATGATCGTTTGCTTGCACTCCAGCCATATTGGCACTTTCGGGCGGGCGTCCCTGCTGGCGAGTCGAAAGTCGCGGATCAATTGC
>CAYSJO010000334.1:0-6465 GCA_964431285.1 uncultured Planctomycetaceae bacterium | reverse complement strand
TACGCTCTTGACGTCTCCGATTCGATCGGTGATGCGTCGGTGGACGCGGCCCTCGAGTTCGTTGCCAAACAGGTACAGGACAAGCCGGACGAGGACGAAGCCGGCCTGGTCGTCTTCGGCGGAACTGCCGCCGTTGAACTGCCGCCTCGCACGAGTTTCCCATTTGAAGGAGTGGTCGCCTCGCGCGTGCAGCGCGATGCGACCAACATCGAGCAGTCGCTGTCGCTCGCCGCGGCAATGCTTCCCGAAGAGAACCGCGGACGCATTGTGCTCATCAGTGACGGGACTTCGACGGGCGGAAACCTCACCCAGTTGACCGACGAACTGAAGTCGCGCGGTGTCAGCGTGGATGTTCTCCCGATCGAGTATCAGTACGACCGCGAAGTCTGGATCGAGCGACTTGAACTGCCACAGTACATCAAACTGGGACAGGATTACGCAGTCACGGCGATCCTCTCGTCCCTGCAGCCCGGTACCGGCAAACTGATCCTGCGCGAGAACGGACAGGTCATTACCGAGGAAACCGTCACGTTCAATGCCGGTAAGAACCAGTACCAGGTGCCCATCCGTCTGCCGCGTGCCGGTTACTACGAATACCAGGCAACGATTGAGGTGGCTCCCGGGCAGGATAACCTGCGACAGAACAATACGGTGCTCAACTTTCTCTTCGTCGACGGCGAGGGAAAAGTTCTGGTCGTGACTGACCCTGCCGGAGACGAGCGGGACGCCGACGGTCTGGTCAAGGCGATTGAGGAAACCGATCGCCTGGTCGAGCGCATCACGGCGTTCGAGTTCCCGCACGACACGCTTTCGCTGATGCCCTACGACTGCGTGGTGTGGGTCAACACACCTTCGGACTCATTCGACGAAGCTCAGATGGACGCCATTCACGACGCCGTGCGTGATCTGGGCACTGGCTTCCTGATGGTAGGAGGACCGAACAGCTTCGGCCCTGGCGGTTATCACCGCACGTCCGTCGAAAAGGCCCTGCCGGTTTCCATGGACGTCTCGCAGAAGAAGGTGCTCCCCAAGGGCGCGTTGTGCATCGTGCTGCACACATGCGAATTCCCGGAAGGCAACACGTGGGGCAAGCGGATTACGAAGCAGGCCATCAAGGTACTTACCGGACAGGATGAGGTCGGCGTACTTGTTTACGGAAACGGCGAGGAGTGGCTCTTCAAGCTGACTCCAGCGTCTGACTACGACAAGATGGTACCGAAGATCAACAACGCTCAGATCGGAGACATGCCCAGTTTCGCGCCGACAATGCAGATGGCTCTGACCGAGCTGAAGAAAAGCGACGCGGCCGCGAAACATGTCATCATTATTTCCGATGGCGACCCTTCTCCCCCGGCTCCGGCAGTGCTGGCGGAATTCAAGAAGCTCCAGATGACCATTTCGACTGTCGCCATCTTTCCTCACGGCGGCGTCGAGATTTCGACGCTCAAGTACATCGCGCAGTCGACCGGCGGCAACTACTACATTCCCGACGATCCCAACATGCTGCCGTCAATCTTCATCAAAGAAGCCAAAACATTGAAACGCACGATGATCCAGGAGAGGGAGATCTTCCCGCAACCCGGCATCATCTCTCCGATTCTGAAAGGCGTTGAGTCCATCGCAGCCCTGGACGGTTACGTGCTGACGTCGCTCAAGCCCGGGGCAGAGGCCATTCTGGAAACTCCGACGAGCGAAGAAGAGGGACATGATGAAATCGACCCGATTCTGGCCAGATGGAGATATGGACTGGGCAGCAGTGCCGCATTTACTTCCGATCTCAGCACGCGCTGGGGAAAGAACTGGCTTGGCTGGGACAAATTCAAGCCGATCGTCAAGCAGTTGATGACGGACATTTCGCGCGTCCGCGAACCCGGTCGATTGCGGCTCTGGACTTATGCGTCCGGCGGTGACGGAGTCGTCATGGTTGAAGATTTCCACCCCGACTATTCATTCCTGGAAATCGCCGCCGTCATCAACGGCCCGGACGATCTATCTGAAACCATCCCGTTGCGTCAGGTCACACCGCGCCGCTATCAGGCCCGCGTGCCTCTTTGGGGTCAGGGGCGATATCAGGTCATCATTCGCGGACAGGGCGACGGACGCGACGAAGTCAAAGCCGGTGGATTCATCGTGCCCTACTCACCTGAGTATCTGCGATTCCGCTCAAACCCAGTCATCCTCGAAGAGATTCGCGAGAAGACGGGTGGCGAGTTACTGACGGCCGACACGACAGCCGAAACCATTTTCGGTCGACGGGACCCGAAGCAGAGTTCCAGTCCGATTTTCGATTGGTTCCTGATCGCACTGGCGATCCTGATTCCACTGGACGTTGCGATCCGACGCATCCAGATCGACTGGTACGTGATCAGCAGTCTGTTTCAGTCGAAGCAGCACGCCGGCCCGGCGACAGCCACGATGGGTACGTTGCTGCAGCGCAAGCAGGACATCGGCAGCCGCCTGGACGCGGCCCGATCCGGAGTCGACCGCACGGCAGCGAGCAAGGCGTCCCGTCCGGCAACACCCATACCCGGCATGAAATCACGCGCCCGTCCGGCAAAGAAACCAGCCACAAATGAATCGGCCCCGACACCTGCGGCGACTGGAACAACAACCGGCAAACTACTGGCGATGAAACGCAAACGTCAGCAGGACGACGATGCCTAGTGTCGAGTGGGTACGAGACTGTCCCGAATGATTTTGTCAAACTTCCCTACAAAACGATGTGTGAGCTGTCATTTCGCGTCACTGCAGCGGGAATACTCATAGATGCGAGTTCTTGTCGGACTGACGATTGCATTCGTGCTCTGCAACGTGACGCAGGCCGATGAGGCTGCGTCGGGTGATTTGTTCCGCGATCGTATCGTTCCGATTCTGCAGCACCGTTGTTTGAACTGTCACAACAGCCTAGACCACAAAGGTGACTTCTCTCTGCAGACGCGCGACGAGCTGCGCGACAGCGGGCTTGTCGAACCCGGCGTTCCCAACGAGAGCGCATTACTTGATGCGTTGCGTTCGACTGATGGCAATCGCGCAGCCATGCCGAAGAACGACACGCCGCTAACTGAGAAAGAGCTGTCCGCCATCCGCAAATGGATTGCTGCCGGTGCCGAGTGGCCAGACAACTTTCGTATTGAAGAACCAGTCGTTGACAACTATGACTGGTGGTCGCTGAAACCGGTGCAACGGTTGCCGGTGCCTCAGTTCTCCGCGAATTCCAGCGACGCAGAGTGGCTGCGAAATCCGATTGACGCATTCGTGCGGGCAAGAACGCAGGAGCACAAACTTCAGCATTCGGGTGAGGCCGATCGCAAGACTCTTATCAGACGACTGACATTCGACCTGATAGGTTTGCCGCCGACTCCGGCCGAGATTGACCAGTTTGTTAACAGTACCGATCCACTGGCCTATGAGCGGCTCGTCGATCGGTTACTCAATTCTCCGCATTACGGAGAACGCTGGGCGCGACACTGGCTGGATGTCGTCAAGTACGCCGACACCTGCGGTTACGACAAAGACAAGTTACGTCCCAATGCATGGCCTTATCGTGATTACGTCATCCGATCGATCAACCAGGACAAACCGTATACGCGTTTCGTACAGGAACAGCTTGCTGGCGATGTTCTGTTTCCCGGGACAGCAGATGGGATTCTTGGGCTTGGATTCATTGCTGCCGGGCCGTGGGACTTTATCGGTCACGTCGAAGTGCCAGAGACGAAAATCGACGGTCGCGTTGCGCGGCACATCGACCGGGACGAGATGGTCAGCAATACGCTCAACACGTTTTGCAGCGTGACGATCCAATGCGCCCGCTGCCACAACCACAAGTTCGATCCCTTCACTCAGGAGCACTACTACAGCCTGCAGTCGGTCTTCGCGGCAGTCGACCGGGCGGAACGACCATACGGAGTCGACCCACGCGTCGAAAGGCGCCGCCGGCAGCTCACGGGACGACTCGCGGGGCTGCAGGCTGAGCAAAAAGTTCTGATGGACGAGATTCGGAAAGCTGGAGGCGAGGAACTCGCAGCCGTCAGCCAACGCGTGAAGGAGCTTAAGTCGAAATCCAACCTTAAACCAAAGCGTCCCGAGTATGGCTACCACAGTCAGATTTTACCGAAGCCCGATATCGAGAAATGGGTGCAGGTCGACCTCGGCCGCGAGATCGAGATTGCGAAGATTATCATCCGGCCCTGCCACGATGAGTTCGCCGGAATCGGAGCCGGCTTCGGGTTTCCGGTCCGATTCAAAGTCGATGCTGCACTCCGCGACGGGGACTTGAGTAAGTCGGGCTCCGTCACTTTGGGTGACGAGACATCCAGCGACTTTCCCAACCCGGGCCTCGCTGCATACACGATCGAAGTCGACCTCACAAAGACACGCTTTGTAAGGATCACTGCCACAAAGCTGTTCGAACGCAAGAACGATTTCATCCTTGCTGTTTCAGAACTGCAGATATTCGATGGCAAGGGAAACAATGTTGCGTTGAATGCCAAAGTCACTTCGGCCGATTCGATCCAGGCTCCTGTTCGCTGGGCGAGGAAGAATCTTACGGACGGCATCTGGCCGGAAGCTCAGGACGAATCAGCTCTGGTGGAACTCGCTGAAGTGCAGAGGCAGCACACAGCGCTGCTGGCAAAGATCAATACGCCCGAACGACAGACGCGGAAATCACGGATCGAAAAAGACCTCGCTGCGACAAAGAATGAGATGAGTGGTTTACCGAAGGGTCGGATGGTGTATGCCGCGGCGACAACGTTCGCGGCGCAAGGCAACTTCAAGCCAACCATGGGCAAACCGCGAGTCGTCAAAGTGCTGCATCGAGGGAACATCCAGCAGCCACGCGACGAAGTCCGGCCAGGTACAGTACCGGTCATTCGTGGAACAAAATGGCACCTTGATCTGCCCGCAGATCATTCCGAGGGCGATCGCCGGGCCGCTCTTGCCCGCTGGCTGACGCGACACGATCACCCGCTCACATGGCGATCGATTGTAAATCGCATCTGGCAGTACCACTTTGGACAGGGCATCGTCGCGTCGCCCAACGACTTCGGCCGGATGGGCCAGCAACCGACCCATCCGGAACTGCTCGACTGGCTGGCGACCGAGTTCCGCGACAACGGTCAGTCCTTCAAGAAGCTGCACAGGCTGATCGTGACCAGCTCGACATACCGACAATCGAGTGCCCACAACGAATTGAACGCGAAGATCGATGGCAGCAATCGATTTCTTTGGCGAATGAGCCGACGCCGGCTGGAAGCTGAGGAAATCCGCGATTCGATTCTGTCTGTCAGCGGAAGTTTGAACGGGGCAATGCACGGGTCAGGCTATTACCTGTTTTCTTTGGAGAAAACAGCGCACTCGCCGCATTACGAGTATCACAAGTTTGATCACACAGATATCGATTCCTATCGCCGATCGGTGTACCGCTTCATCGTGCGGTCCCAGCCAGACCCGTTCATGACGACTCTCGACTGCGCGGATTCGTCACAAAGCACGCCGCGACGTAACGAAACGCTGACATCGCTCCAGGCGCTCTCGATGCTGAATAACAGGTTCACTCTGTTAATGGCTGCAAACTTCGCTTCACGGCTTGAGGTCGAGCGGTCCGATCCGATTGACAAGATTGCCCGAGCGTTCCAGCTTGCGATCGGGCGACCACCTTCGCCATATGAACTTCATGCGTTTACGGACTACTCTCGGAAGCATGGACTGGCGAATTGCTGTCGGGTGTTGTTCAACCTGAGTGAATTCGTTTTTGTTGATTGAACAGAAGAAAAAGACCAACGCAGCCCTTCGGTCTTTGCGGCCTTCAGTTACATCAGCGAATTACAAGTCGGCGGAGAATTGGCAGCATGAGTACGAGACGCGAATTCCTGACGAGCACCGGACACGGATTCGGAGCCTTGGCCCTTGCGGCAATGCTGCGTGCTGAAGAGGCGGTCGCGTCAGAGAATTCCGGCAGCGGCGGTGTTGTCGATGCGCTGCATCATCCGCCCAAAGCGAAGCGGGTTGTGCAGTTGTTTATGGGCGGGGCGGCCAGTCATCTCGATTTGTGGGATTACAAACCGGCGCTCGAAAAACACCATGGCGAGAAGTCGGACTTTGGCGAGCACGTCGAGGCGTTTCAGAATGGTCTTGGGCCGTGGATGAAGTCGCCCTTCAAGTTCGAGCCGTCGGGTCAATGTGGCAAGCAGATCAGTGACGCCGTGGGTCCACTGCGGGACTGCGTTGATGACATGGCGTTTGTGCACAATCTGATCGGAAAGACGGGCGTCCACAGCCAAGCAACCTATCTGCAGGCGACCGGATTTCAGCGTCCAGGATTTCCCGGCATGGGTGCCTGGATCAGCTACGGACTCGGCTCGCTGAATGAAAACCTGCCCACGTTTGTCGTTCTTCCCGATCATCGCGGTTATGCCAGTAACGGTCCGAAGAACTGGTCGTCCGCGTTTCTGCCGGCGAAATCGC
>CAYSJO010000333.1:0-3209 GCA_964431285.1 uncultured Planctomycetaceae bacterium | reverse complement strand
CACACCGAAACACGGCAGCTGGCTGAACATCGCCGAATGCGAGCTGAGCGTGTTGACTCGCCAGTCGATGTCCGACCGCCTGGAAAGCGAGTCGAAAGTCCAGTCCCACGCCACGCCCTGGGCCGAAGAACGCAACAAAGCTCAGACCGGAGTGGACTGGCAGTTCACGACTGCCAAAGCCAGAACAAAACTCAAACGCCTCTACCCGAAAATTGAGACCTGACGGTCCACGAGGTCCGGTCGATCTGCTCGTCAACAACGCGGGTATCTTTCCGTTTGTGTCGCATTCAGCCACGACACTGGAAATCTGGAACGCAACGCTGGCGTGCAATCTGACCGGAGTCTTTCTCACCACCTGGGCAGTCAAGGACGGTATGGTCGAGCGGGGCTTCGGACGCATCGTTAATCTGGCGTCGGTCTCGGCGCTGCGTGCCCGGCCACAATCAATTGCCTACGCGGCGACCAAAGCCGGTGTCGTGGGATTCACGAAAAGCACCGCTGAGGCTCTTGCACCGCACAACGTGCGGATCAACGCCGTCGCACCCGGACTGATCGAGACCGACATCCTGGACGGAGTCCCGCAGGAGAAACTCGACGAGCTGGTTGCGGCGACTCCACTGCGCCGCATCGGCAAGCCGGATGACATCTCAGAAGTCGTTCGGTTCCTGTTGTCGGAAGACTCCCGATTCATGACAGGCCAGACCATCGTCGCCAGCGGCGGCCGCGTCATGTTGCCGTGATCGTTCGCAGTAAACGCATTTATGCGGTTCAGTGCCGAGAGCCGCACAAGTGCGGCTACTACGAACCGCTCAACTCTTCTCGCAATCGTCGCGCGAGTGCCGCGGTCAGGTCGTCATCCAGACACAGCGGATTGATTACAAACACACCGTCCCGAAGTTGTCCGTGGCCGACGTATACCGGCGGCGATCCATTTCGCAGACTCAGACAAACGTCGAACGCCGTTCGCCCGAGCGCCCGCTCGTCGAGCTGAATCTCAAGCGTTGCCCAGCGATCAGGCATCGCTGGCTCGACGATCCGGCACGTTGCATGAGTCCCCTGAAGCTCCTCGACAATCGTCTCCAGATTCGACCGCATGCGCGGTAGTTCTTCGTCGTAGGCACCGGATGCAAACAGTTCGAGAGCTGTCAGTAACGCCGCAATTTCCTCCTTGGAGACCTTCAGTGCCCGACCGATACCGTGCCGCGGAATGCCCTTCAGCCGCGACCGATCAATCAACTCAGCCGGCGGGTCCCACAGTTCGAGGTGGTCATCCATGTCGAGCATCTGCAGGGCCGCCGAGGCGATAAACTCACGACGTCCGCATAGAACTCCCGTCGATTGCGGTCCACGGATCGACTTACCGCCGCTGAAAGAGACCAGGTCCGCACCCGTCGCCGGAATGCGCTTCAGATTTGCCCGAGGCGGCAACTCGCCGGCGGCATCAACAATGACCGGCAAATCATGGCTGTGCGCGAGGGCGACGACATCCTCCAGCGGCGGACACGCTCCGGGACCGAGGACGTACGCGATGCCGGCCGTCTGGGGCGTAATCGCTGCTTCGTACTCCCAGGCTTCGGCACGTCTAACTCCGGCATTCGATGTGATCTCGTTGAAACCGACTTCCACCAGTCGGGCTCCCGCGGCGCGGATCGCATGGTCGTACCCGCTTCGCTGTTCGCGCGCAATCAGGATTTCGTTCGGAAACCCATCTGAGTGCGGCAGTTTCTCCATCCGGCCCAGATCGTTCCCCGTCAGAATCGCAGCCGTTCCCAGTGTGAGCCCCGCCGCTGAGCCAGCGGTCACAAGTCCGGCCTCTGCTCCAGTCACGTCAGCGATCTTTCGACACGCGGCCGCCTGAAGCTGCTCCAGTGGCACCCACTCTTCCGCAGCATCTCGAAAGGCCGTGAGAACGGCACTGTCCATCGGAGCCCCGCCAAGCCGTGTGACGGTTCCACACGCATTGATGATTGGCTCGACACCCAGGTTTCGGTAAATGCTCATCAGGACTCCACCGCACATTCGCGTGTTCAGATTCTGGTAACAGAAGAAACTCGACCGGGCAGAAAGATATCATCCCTGCCTGCCGCTCTGCCTTGTCATCGGCGTACCAATTCTTCATTCAATGGGATACACGATGCTCAATCGACCCCTGCGACGACGTCAGTTTCTTCTTGCCGCCGCGTCGAGTCTTGCCACCACTCAAGTTGCGACCGGTGCGCCGAAGGCCCGGACTGACCGTTCGATCTGTGTCTTCACCAAACCGTTTCAGTCGCTGACCTACGACAAGCTGTCCGATCACATCGCAGAACTTGGCTTCGACGGTATCGAGGCGCCGATTCGTGTCGGAGGGCACATCGAACCCGAACAAGTCCCCGACGAGCTACCGAAGATGGTGGAAGCTCTACGGAAGCGGGATCTGGGTGTCACGGTGATGACTTCAAGCATCAACGACCCGCATGATCCACTGACCGAATCAGTGTTGCGCACGGCCGCGAAACTCGGTATCCGCCGTTACCGCATGAAGTACCTCAAATACGACCTGAACAAACCGATTCTCAGCCAGATGGACCAGTGGCGGCGGCAGTTTCTGGACCTGGCCGCCCTCAACCGCGAGATCGGTATCACGGCCGTGTACCAGAACCACGCCGGACGCAACTACCTAGGAGCTTCACTGTGGGACCTGGGGCGCATCCTGGCTGGGATCGCGGTCGACGAGATCGGCGTGGCGTACGACATTCGGCACGCGACCGTCGAAGCCGGCATGAGCTGGCCGGTTACGTTTCATAGAATTCGCCCACACATCGAAACCGTTTACGTAAAAGACTTTCAGTGGGT
Source organism: uncultured Planctomycetaceae bacterium (assembly GCA_964431285.1). Taxonomy (GTDB): domain Bacteria; phylum Planctomycetota; class Planctomycetia; order Planctomycetales; family Planctomycetaceae; genus CAUZFZ01. Next base: position 374 of record CAYSJO010000333.1, on the reverse strand, counting down.
CGAGGGAAAGCCACGCAACGTTCCGCTCGGCGAAGGGCAGATCAGCCCGGAGTTCTTTAGTATGCTGGCAGAGTCGAAATTTGACGGACCGATTTCTCTGCACGAAGAGTACCTCGACCACCGCAAGCCGGAACTTGTCCCACAGCACCTGGCAGCGATCGAAAAGGACTTCGCAACACTGAAACGTCTGATGCGCTGACTGATCCGTCCCAAACAAAACCCCTCTCCCCGTAGGGAACTTTATTCATGGGGCTTGGAGCTGTAACTGGTTTTTGTTTTTGAGGATACGGAATCCGTTGAGGATCAGCTTGGCGTTGACGAACTGGCGGACTCGGGGGAGACGGCGGACATGGGCCGGGAGTTGATCCAGACCT
>CAYSJO010000332.1:0-6889 GCA_964431285.1 uncultured Planctomycetaceae bacterium | reverse complement strand
CCAAAGCCGTAATTCGACAAACACAGCCGCGCCAATACCGAAGCTCTCGATGTACGGAGCCGATCTCTATTCGCTGAAGTATTCCGGTGAGTCACCATAGACCCAACGTTCCGGCCGACGTGTACCGAGTAGGGCCGGTTCCTACCGGCCTCCCGAGACGAATCCCGTAGGGCCAAAAAACTCCGCCGACCGTTAAATGCAGGCGATTCTTGCAACGGATCCACCGCCTCACCCGCCTCCCTCGCAGCCAGCCCGCGTTTTGACTTCGGCGTCAGCCCGAACTGTGCCAGCAGGCTGCGGAAGTGACGCTCAGAACGGCGTCGCAGTAGTTGCCGACGCATGCTGCATGGTTTCGAGTGCCATGCAGGGGATGTAGGCTTCGAGGGTGGGACCCAGGTAAGGAAACTTAAGTATAGGAATTGGAGTACAGTTCTTTTCGTGAATCAGGTTTCGATTTGACGACACAGACACGATCGGCGAACAGGACTCCCAGATGCTTAATGCGGTAGATGATCATTCACAGGAATCACGCAGACGGTTCAATGAGGTCAAAGCCAGAGTGACCTGGATTCTACTGGCTGCCTGGACAGTCACGGCTGTCGCTGGCTGGCTGGTGGTGACTTTCACGGATGACGGCCTGTACAACCTGCCGTGGGTGATTGGACCGCCAGCCGTCATCACGATCATGGGTTATTGTGTCTGGCTGCACTGGAAGGACATCGTTGAGAAACGGGAGACGTTTGCCGGCCTGGGATTTCCTCTGGCCGAACCGGAAGAGAACCGGGACATCGCTGCCGAAATTGAGGCCATGTTCGATGCCCGCACAAATGTGACAGTCCTGGGAACCAGAGCCATCCTGCCGGATGTGCAGTGCTGGATCGCTGAAGTGAGGGAGACTCTTGACCGGGATGCAGAGGACAGCAGAACATCCACCGTCTGCCTGTTTGAGAACAACGGGGAGCAGCCGGACTTCGCACATCCATTTCAACTCGGACCCCACAACAGCGTCGCGAGGATGCTGTTCCGAAGCCTGTCCACCTGGTTCAACCGATCGGAAACGTCCGGTTTTCATCTCTGGTATGACGCGGTCTCAGACGAGGAATCCGGTCTGCCTGAGTTTCTGACCCCGGACATGCGCGAGTGGCTGGGGCGGCATTCACGCTGGTCAAAGATGCGACCATGGACGGTGTTTGACTTCGGAAAACGCACCCTGATTTTTCGTGCCGGAACTGCTTATGAAATAGAAAAGTATGGACCGTTTGTTTCCGAGATGCAGGTGTTTGCCGGACTCCGGGCCGAGGCCGGGATGACCATCAACGGTCCGCATGTGAAAGACTCTGAAAGGCCACCCTCAGACGCAGACTGGTTCCCGCAGGAAGGGCACGTTGCCAGGACAGAACGGGACCAACTGCTCGACCAGGTTCCCATCCGCGACCTGACTCCGTACTGGTGGAAAAAGACGCGTGTTGAGCCGGGCAAGATGGTGGTGATTGTTTTCCTGCTGACGATTTGTATCGGAGAGATCGCTGAATTCATTGGTGAATACATTAGGAAGATCACCGGGATCGTACTCAAGGATGTTTGGATAATCGTATTTGCAGGCCTCTTGTTGGGATTGTTTGTGTTGCATTTTTATTGGCGATACTGGTGGCAACACCGCAGGAATCGCAGGCTGTTGAAAATCGGTGAAGTGGCATCCGGAACCGTGGATCATTTCACAGAACGGCACGACAACCGAGAAAATGATGCCCGTCTGTATCGGGTGCAGGTTACTTACAGCGCTCTAGGAGCGACTCACACGGCAAAATGGAGCCTGTTTGTCAGTGCTGCTCGGGCCGGTGCACTCACACGGTCTGCCGCGGTGGATCGGCAGGTCGTTGTTCTGTTTGATCCGGCGAACCCGGAAAAGATTGTCCTGCCCGAACTGCTCGCATTCTGTGGCTGATTTCCGATGGCGGGACAGAATACCAGTCCGTCTGTGCCCTGTTTTACTCTGCCAGCGGAGACCGCGTAGGGTCCATAAACTCCGCCGACCGTTACATGCAGGCGATTCCTGCACTTCCGAAATCTGAAACATCGTAATCTCAGCCCGTTGATCCTTCGCCAATCTGTCACAACGCAGCGAGCGGCTTGGTGTGCGTCCCCCGCCTCACTCGAAGCCAGCCCGCGTCTGGACTTCCGCGTCAGCCCGAACTTTGCCAGCAGGCTGCGGGAGTGACGGCTCAGAACGGCGTCGCAGTCGGCATGGTTTCGGGGTGACATGCAGGGGATGTAGACTTCGGGGCGTTGTTTTCGCTTGTCCGTATCATGGATTGTCGTGAATGGCACCGGTTTTCAGTTGTGATTCAATTGAGTGACATCGGACCTTGAATCCCATTAGTCTGACCAAGACTAGTGAACACACACAAACATAGTACTGGGGTCGTTCAAATGAATACTGGAACCGCGTGCCTTCTTGGCGCATCCATCGTCGTTGCATCAGTTATCTCGACCTTTGGGAAGAGCGTGTCGTCGGGAGACCAGGATGGGGCTGACGGTGGGTCGTCGACCACCGTCGAGTTTGAAGCGATACAAGTCGATTTTGAGGATGCCACCGGGACACTTAAAACCATAACTGTAGATTCCGGTTTTCATGTGACGCTCACAGATCGATTTGCCATTATTAAATGCGACGGGCCCGCTGGCCCTTACACGCAATGGGTCCCCCAGCAGAGGCTGATCCAGATCCTGGATGTCGAAGACACACGCAGTCAGGCAGGTATGCAGGTGGATCCCCCTCCTCTTAAGTAAAACCGGGACCAGTTCTTGAACGACCACTTCTAGAGTGGTTACTTCAGGACCTGCCCCCGGGAAAGCGATCTGCCAGCGCGCGCCCACACCTGCCCCGGCAATCTCCGCTCACACCGGATCACTCGCAGCCAGCCCGCGTCTGGACTTCGGCGTCAGCCCGTAGGGTCAAAAAACTCCGCCGACAGTGGTCAGAACATAATCCTGTGGCGCGTCGGGAAGTGATCGGCACAAAATGCATACCGATGCTGTTCTTCTGGCCTGCCCCCGTGAATCCCACGGATGGTGATCTGTGTCGTGGCGGTGGCAACGCGACGTATCAGTATGTAGCGTTTCGTACTACGAACCGCCGATCCGTCAGCACTGTTGAGCGGATGCCGTTCTGAATCCCCGGTGCAGTCACCTAATTGAGCCTCCCGCCATGGAGAAGCCGACGTGCAGATGTGATCAATTTACGACTGGGAACCCAGATGCTGACGATGGTCTCAACGAACTCATCGTTGGCCGGTTCGGCCTAGTACCCAAATCCGCTCCTTCAACGAATGGCGGATAACAATGGCATGAACGCGTAGCCGCCGATCGCGCGTTTAAGAATGGAACATCAACCGCGGCGGCCCAGTTATGACAGACGTTACCTGCCGTCAACAAGAAAACAAAATATGTTCAAGTCCTTACTCCAGACTCGCGGCTTCGTTGTGCTGATCCTGCTTGTTTTCTTGTCAACGGGAGTCGCGGCGCAGGGTGTATTTGTCAAATCTCAGGCGGTTGATCGCGCCGTTATCGCCGAAATGGAGAAACTGCAAGCCGTAGGCGTTGCGATCGGGATCATTCGTAATTCAAAGGTCGTCTACACGAAAGGTTACGGACTCGCAAATTTACGGACTCGTACTCCCGTTACGCGGGACACGATATTCAATTGGGCATCCAACTCGAAGCCATTGATCGCCATCGCAGCCATGCAACTCGTCCAGAACGCTCAACTTGACCTCGACACGACAATCGGAACATATATTTCGAGTCTGCCAAATCATTTGAAACACATCACAACGAGGCAGTTGCTATGCCATCAAAGCGGTATCCCTCATTACACAAACGGAGAAGTTATCCCCTCGGGCAAAAAAGTCAGTCCACGTGAAGAACTCGATCCATTGAACAGCTTGCAGCGCTTCGTGATGTCTCCGTTGGTATTTGTGCCAGGATCGAAAACCGAGTACTCGTCATACGCTTACGTCTTACTAACCGCAGTTGTTCAGGCAGCAGGTAAGAAACCCATAGACCAACAACTATTGATCCGAATCGTAAAACCAATCGGTCTCAAAACTTTTCAACTGGATATGCCATTCAAACGCCAACGCAGTTGGGTAACTGCCTTCAAGATCAAGAATGGAATACCAGAAGAAGTTCCAGACTACGCCCATTTCTGGAAACACGGAGCTGGCGGTTACAAGTCGAACGTCACCGACTTTGCGAGGTTTGCTGCCGCTGTTGCCAATATGGAATTAATTGACGAAAAAACGACTATCCAGATGTGGACTCCTCAAACAACAAGCGATGGAGCCAGTTCAATCTACGGTCTCGGAGTGGTGGTTTCGAGCAAAGGACAGAGCTTGAAGATATCGCACAACGGATCACAGGATGAAACGCGGACTCGCATGGTCGTTTACCCCAACCAAAAGCACGGCATCGTTGTGATGTGTAATACTCAAGGCTGCAATCCCGGCCAAATATCAACCGCGATTTACGATGCAATGAGCAAAAGGTGATATCGCAGATAACAGCACAACCGTGACTGCCGTCTAAAACCAAATCCGTCCCTGTCCGTTTTTCATGGGTCGCCGCAAAACATCAAATTCGAAGAGCTCAAAGAAAAAGTCCAAAATGGATCATCAACGCTGGATCAATCCACTTCTAATTGCACTCTTACTATCCTGCGCGGCACCACTCTCAGTGGCGAGCGATGAGCCTGCTGCACCCTTCCAGAAGCCGAACCTAGACGTCGTCGTTTTGTGATTGCATTGAGGTGGAGTCGAGTCTGCGTTTGACTCCCAGATTTCACGGTAATTGCAGCACGAATCGTACTGGGTTAGGAGTTTACTTGGACTGCACTCGCATTGCCAACGGCGCTCACAATGCGCTCACAGCATCGATTCTTGCGAATGGTGCCAGCTTTGCTGATGGAACAGGCTCAATTCCCCGTAGGGTCAAAAAACTCCGCCGACCGTTACATGCAGGCGATTCCTGCACTTCCGAAATCTGAAACATCGTAATCTCAGCCGGTTGATCCTTCGCCACTCTGTCACAACCCAGCGAGCGGCTTGGTGTGCTTCCACCGCATCACTCGCAGCCAGCCCGCGTTTTGCCTTCGGCGTCAGCCCGAACTGTGCCAGCAGGCTGCGGAAGTGACGATCTCACCGCTCAGAACGGCGTGGCAATAGCTGCCGCCGCAGTCGGCATGGTTTCGGGGCGCCATGCAGGAGATGTAGACTCGTGGTCCGTGAGACCGATCAGGAAAGGCTTGGGCTAGCCCAGGCCGTCGTCACACGCACTCGCCAACCGGGAAATAACAGTGCCAATCTTCAGTTACGAGGCCTCAGGCAAAGACTTGAGCAATCTCACTGGAGTCATCGTAGCCTCGTCCGAATACGAAGCACGCGGGTTACTCAGAGATCGAGATGATTTGAAGGTGCAGGCCATCAGTAGGGATGATGCGGGGCTTTACCGTATCGTTATTGATGCTTTGTGCTGCGTAATGGCTGCCGACCGTACTGCATCGAGAATAGAGACGAAGCACATTTGTGACGCCATGGCGGATTGGAGTCCCTCTCATTCACGTGAGGATGTGATCAGATCAATCAAGTCTTTTCTGCAACTCATGAAGCACAGTGGCTACGTCCAGAGACTGGAAGCCACACTCCACAATGCAAGTGAACTCAAAGTCCTCGGAATACATCAACAACTGCTTCACGCTCTTAGTGCCGTTGCAGCTTCTGATGGGAATTTTTCCAAACAGGAAAGCAAGGTGATCGATCGTTTCACAGACCTATTTGAGTCATCCTGCGAATCGCAATCCATGCGACTACCTGGTGGTAACACACTGTTGAAGCGACTCCTTACCACACCGATTCCCGCACCGTTCGTACGGCTGGGGAGTGTTCTGATTTGTCTGTTTGCAGCTTATGGGATATATAATTTCGTGCACGGCATCACTTCACATAACGCAGAGCGGACAGAACGTTTCCGACAGTGGTTTGCGACTGAGTTCCCGTCTTTTACCCGCGTCGGCGGCTGGGCGCCCTACATCCTTTATACGACGCGTGGAGCCATAGTGCCCCGAAAAGAATTCGAAAGATTGTGCCGATGGACGTTCGATACGAAACATGAGTATCGGAAATCACGATACTCCAACACGCGCTATATATTAGTCGTTGACGACGACATTACAATTGAATATCCGTCTATATATATTGATGGACGCCCTCATACTGGAACGGTCTTTCTAAAATCGACAGGCGAGAAGATCGGAGTACTAACTCCAACCACGCCTTCGCGTCCTCACGGGCCCGGTTTCTTACGCGGACATCTCAAAGCAATGTATTATGGAAATGTGAGAGATTTGAAAACTGGCGTCGGCTCCGGCACGTACTGGTATGAAGATGGTGGTGAGAGCGCCACTGAGTAGAATCGGGAAGAGCGTAAGTCTCACACCTGTGAGGCCGTAGGGTCAAAAAACTGAACCGACCTGAATGCTCTTTGACAATCAGGTGTTATCGATAGAGAAGAGCCTCAATTTCAGGCGAGAGTCTCTCGCGAACACGACGGACGGCTCTCGGATTGGGATGTTTTTCAGAATCGGCGCGTACCTTCATCGCAGGATGTTCACGTCAGACTCGTGACAGGCATCGTCAGGCAGCCCGACGGTGGTAGTACTTGAGCATGCCACCGAGCCGCTCTCGGCATTCGATTCTGCCAGCGACGGAATCAGCATCATTGACTGGCTCAATCAACTCATTGCCCAGTCCCTGATGGTTTCGTTCGGCGTGGTAATGCTCGACGTATTCCCGCACGGCGTTCTCCAGTGACTTGCGTCCGAAGAAGACCATCC
>CAYSJO010000331.1:0-9532 GCA_964431285.1 uncultured Planctomycetaceae bacterium | reverse complement strand
CCAAAAAGGAGGGCAAAATCGAAAAGAGCTTACACGAAATTGCCAAAGGTCAGGACCATGAAGCCGCTTCAAATCATTCCGACGCCGATGCTTTTCAAGATTCTAATTCCAGTGAATCTTCAGGCGGGTCCATAGGATTCCAAAACGGCCACCTTCGACGCACCAGTGCGTGGCGAGAAACGAACCGTCCTGCAAAGGAATGGCGGTGGGGAAGCCAAATGAGAAATCGCCCAGCTCGTCGATACCCGATTCAACGGATGCAGACCGTTCGTAAACCGTGCTGGTGTCGTACATGATCGATTCGTGCTCGACAGTCCACCGATCGTCGGAGAGCGTAACCAGGCACATTTTGATCGCCTGCTTTCCGTGCCGCTGATTATACAGGACCAGCAGACGGTCCTGTCCCAGGTAGACCGGCGTCATCGTCTGACCTCGGATACCGGTTGAGTGAATCGGGCCCCAGTTCGTTCCACCATCACTGGAGACGACGAAGCTGTTTTCCAGGTCCGAATAATCGCCCAGCGTCACGGTCCACGCGACCCCCATAACTCGGTTGTCATCCAGCTCAAGGAACTTCTGTTCGAAGTATCCGCATCGTCTGTCCGGATCTTCAAAAGGCACGGAATGCGACCAACTCTGGCCGTCGTCATCAGAGAGTGCAGTGATCACCTGGCGGCCCAGTTCATCCGGATGAAACAGTGTCGCCGCCGGAGCCAGCAGACGTCCGGATTTGAGTGGCAGAAGTCCGTGTGAAACTTCCAGTGGTCCGGCGGGCATAGGCACGGATTCGGGCTCGCTCCACGATCGGGCGCCGTCGGTCGACCGACACAGCAGAGTTCCGGAATCGCGCGCTCCAAACTGTTGATCGATATTGGCATCGATCCACTGGCCGTATGCGTAAACTGTCCGGCCGTCGGGCGACGCGTCAGCTTCCGAAAGTTAGCCCGATTACGAGCCTCGTCCTTCGGAAGAATTGTGCCTTCAATCTGCCACGTTGCCCCGTTGTCGGTGGACCGTGACCAATCGGTTCCCCCAGTGACGTGCGCTCCACCACCCACTCCGTAGGAACAGACGATGTCACCGCTGGCCAACTGGACTGCCATTGGAAAGGCGGAGTCACGATCGTCCAGTCGCCCGGTTCCGAGAACTTCAACATCCGGCATCGGTTTCAATCCCATGCGTGCGCTTTACGCGAGGATGTCGTGAATCGGATGGCCCCCGTGTGCGATCTCGACCGGGCGTCCGGTCTGGTCGGGCACGCGGAATTCAGGATCGATTCCAAGACACTTGTAAACGGTCGCGCAGATGTCTGACGTACTGACCGGGAGGTTCTTGACGTACGCTGCCTGGCTGTCGGATTCGCCGTAGACCGTGCCGCCGCGTATGCCCGCTCCGGCGAACAGAACGCTGTAGCACGATGTCCAGTGATCGCGGCCGCCGTTGGCGTTGATCTTCGGCGTGCGGCCCATTTCGCTCATGACGACGACCAGCGTTTCATCCAGCAAACCTCGCGCATTCAGGTCTTCCATCAGCGCCGAATACGTCTGATCAAGGCCCGGCAGCTTGTTGTCCTTCAAAATTGGAAAGTTCGATCGGTGAGTGTCCCAGGCGTCGTAGTCGATCTTCACACGATCCCAGAACAGGTCCCAGGTGACGTTCACAAAACGGACTCCGTTTTCCACTAGTCGCCGCGCAATGAGTGTGCTGTTGCCGAACAGCGTGCGGCCGTACCGCTCGACGAGTTCAGGACTCTCACCTTCAAGATCGAACGACGTGCGGATGTCTGATGATGTCAGAATATCGAACGCCCGTTGCTCACTGCGGCCGAACGATTCGACGGCTCGGCCGGCTTCGAGTGTTCGGAGTCCGGCATCCACTTGAGACAGCAGAGACCGCCGCGCGTTGAGTCGATCAACCGTAATCCCATCGGCCAGCTCGCTGGCTTCCAGCCGCGGAGTACCCAAAACGGTTCGTGGAGTTCCGGGCCGTGCCGGTGCCGCTCCTGGTGGCGCCGTCGGGCTGCATTCGGTCCCCAAAGCATCGTGCCGACGGCCGAGAAATCCCGCATACGGTCCCGGGCGGCGAATGTTCTGACCCCAACCCAGATAGCACGGCATGTAGACGTAATCGGGAAAGCTGCTGCGGTCGCCACTCTGCTGTCGAATGTATTCGCACACCGAGCCCATGCTTGGGGGATAACTGTTCTTCGTGCTGGTGATATTGCTGAGCATCACCTCGTGACCGGTGTAACTCGGCAGCGTGTTGTGGCAACCAGCTCGATGATTCACCGACCGGACAACTGCCGCGCGATGCATCCAGCCAGCCATCTGCGGCAGGTGCTCGCACACGTCAATGCCGGGAGCAGAAGTGGCAATGGGTTTGAACTGACTGCGGACTTCGGCCGGTGCATCGGGCTTCAAATCGAACATGTCCTGCGTCGCTGCTCCACCAAGTAGATAGAGCAGGATCACGCTCTTCGCCTTCCCGCCTTCGACGTGGCCTGCTTCCTCGGCCTGCAGAAACTGCGGCAGACCAAATCCACCAAGAGTCGACAGGGCTCCGGCCTTGAGCGTTTCACGACGGGTCAGTCCATCACAGCACCGGCGAGGGCTTCCAGAGATTGTCAACATGCGAGTTGTCCCGCGGAAGATGCGATTGTTGTCGGAGCGAGAAGCTCCAGTGTGGCGGGTCGAACCGGAACGAACCAGATCGCCATGGCTCCTCGTGATTTCTCCAATACTTCTTACGATGGGGCGCCGGCGATCACCCCCGGCGACCGCCCGACAAAATTGCGAGGATGAATTCACTGACTACTGGTTCTGGAGCACCTATGGTCCTCTCCTCCCGCCGGCTCATCGCCCTCTGTCTGATCACACTGACCGGCCTCGGTCTTGCCGCTGACGTGCCGTCGATAGTGTTTGACGATCACCTGATCGCCGATGGCTATACATATTCTTTCGGGATCGCCGCGGCGGACATCGACGGTGACGGTGACCTCGACCTGACCATCGCCGACGCGCTTCCGAACAATTCACTGTACTGGTTTGAGAACGAGGGGAAGGGAGTTTTCGCCAAACGCTTCATCCAGAAGAATGATCCCGAACGACTGGAGCGACACGCGATCGGCGATGTCGACGGAGACGGGCGGCTGGACGTTGTCATCGTGAAAAACCTGTTCGGCGACGTGCTGTGGTTCCGCAACAGCGGCACTCCCAAAGACGGCATGTTGTGGAAACGCCATGAGATTACGAAGGGACAACTTCGTGGTGCCTATGACGTCGCACTGGCCGATTACGACGGCGACGGTGATCTGGATGTCGCGGCTTCGAGCTGGCGCCTGAGCAATAACTTTGTCTGGTTCGAGAATGATGGCTCGCCGGCCGACGGTGAATGGACGATGCGGATCGTTGAAGCAGATGTCCGTGAAACCCGAATGATTCGCGCGGCCGATATCGATGGGGACGGCGATCCTGATCTGGTTGGATCAGCGCGCGAGCAACCGCTTGTCGTGTGGTACGAGAACTCTGGCGATCCCGCTATGAAAGGCTGGACAAAGCACGTTATTGACGGCGTGTCCGTGCAGCCCATCCATGGAGAGATTGTCGACCTGAACCGTGACGGTGATTTCGATCTCGTTATGGCGTTCGGCATGGGGTTTTCCGGGAAACCAGAGGCGGAACAACTGGCGTGGTACGAGAACGACGGCAGCCCGCGCGAGGGCACATGGACGAAGCACGTAATCAAGGACGATCTCACCGGAGCATTTGAGGCTGTAACGGGCGACTTCGATGGAGACAACGACCTGGACATCGTGCTGACGATCTGGAATGGTGACGGCGCGGTGTTGTGGTTCGAGAACCCGAACGATCTTCAGAAGACGTGGACGCAGCGTGTCATTCGGCAACCGTGGCGACGGGCGAATCAAGTCATAACCGCTGACTTTGACGGTGACGGACGCATCGACATCGCCGCCGGAGCAGAGCGGGGATCGAACGAAATCCGCTGGTGGCGAAATCGAGCAGGCGGGCGATGATTGTGAATAACAGCACTGCCACATCAGACTGTGTGCCCCCGCTCATACTGATGCTCGGGTGTCTGCCGGGATGCTGCCAACACGACGTCCACGCGGCCGATCCGGTGATGCAATACAACCCCGACGTACGGCTCGCCGGTCGTATTCAACGACCGTGTGTTTGTCACTGCGGAAGTTGACGACGATGGAAGCAGGCAGTTGCTGACGTTGTGTCTCGACCGCACGACAGGTCGATCTGGCGCCGAGACTTGGACCCGGCACGTCCTCGCTGGGGAGGGGTTTTCGAGTCGAATGGATCTATAGTGAAGACCAACTCTGAAAATGCTCTCGTAGAAGGCAAGCTGGTTCTCTGCGTTTGAAGGCTGAGAGATGCTGGACGTTGCTCACCACGATGCAGTCTTGGAACACAGCACGGCGTCTTCAGCAATCGGAAAACCTGGCTGGAACGAAAGACTCAGGAGGGCTCCGTGTTGAACAGTCGATCGCCAGCATCGCCCAGGCCGGGGACGATGAATTTTTGGTCGTTCAGATACTCGTCGACCTGGGCCGTGATGATCTCTGTCTCGGGGAATTTCTCTCGAACGGCCGCGATCCCTTCCGGAGCAGCGATCAGGACCACCAGTCGAGTACGCGGTACGCCCCAGCGCTTAAGGACGTCCAGTGCCAGTGTGGCGGACCCGCCGGTCGCGAGCATGGGGTCAACCACCAGTGCGACATCCGGCGGATCGGAGGCCGGCAGTTTCTGGTAGTACTCGACGGGACGCGCCGTCTCTTCGTCGCGGAACAGGCCGAGGTGCCAGACCTCGGCGTCCGGAATCAGATCGAGTAGTGGATCGACCAGGCCCAGGCCTGCCCGCAGGATTGGTACGAGTGAGATTCGTTCGGCCAGTTCGTAACCTGGTGCGGTGGCCAGTGGCGTTTGCACGGTTGTCTTCTTGAGTCGCAGGTCATCGGTCGCAGCCGCTGCAAGAATTGTTGCCACGCGCCGCACCAGAGAACGAAATTCTGCGGGGGACGTGTTGACGTCTCGCAGACGCGTCAGGTGCAACTGCACCAGCGGATGGTCAATCTCGCGGACGTTGTCTCGAGGAGAAATCATCAGGTCACCTGTATCGGTTCTTCGGAGAGGTCGTCTGGGTTCGATTGGCCGCGACGCCGTGGGACCACTGCAAGACCGGCAGCGATTGTCAGCAGTCCAATGGCACTGGCCGTCAGCCAGGACTCGTCAATTGCCACAACGTCGGCTTGGGGATGATCGACGGTCGGATTGCGCAGGAAGGGGCGGGGAAGGGCTCGGGGATTCTGGGATCGCGTTGGCGGACGCGCCTCGGTGGTCACGGCCGAGTGCATGGCAGAACCCAACAGCAGGACAAGCAGCATGACGGCCGACGTTACCAGCAGCGGTTCCTGGCGGGCAGTCTCCGGCAGGACGGGCGTTGAATCATGTGGGTCGACGTCTGACTGAGCAGCCGACTCAGGCTGTTCGTCGGTCTGTGGCTGGGGCGTCATCAACTGAAGTTTCCATCCCACCAGACCGACCACGACCAGGCAGGTCGAGGCTGCCAGAACGTCTCCCATATTTCCGAACAGGCCCGTGGCACCGGCCGCCAGAACAACGACTGACTGCATGAGCGCCGTCGTCGATCGGGCTCGTAACGTTCCGAATGCCCCACTTAGTGCCGCGATGGCTGCCAGCCAGAAGATACCTGTTTCCACAGCGCCAGGCCGGCGTTCCCACCAGGCGGCTGGATACGAATAAGCTCCAAGCAGAATCGACAAGCCGGTGACCGCCAGGATGCCCGCTGAAACTCCTGTCGTCAGCCGCAGCGGTCCCCATTGGAGCGCGCGGTCTCCGGCCGGCGAACTAAGGGCCAGATAGATTCCGGCTGATGCGATCAGGATTCCAGACAGCTCGGCAGCAGACACGACGACACTTTCGTTTCGGGTCAGGTGAAATGAGCAACGGCGGCCTCAATCTATCCGGGATGCCTGCGAATCGGGAGGCTCCGTTGACTTCCGTCGACCGCTTGCGTGAAGCCGTGATGGGCGGTCCGACTCTCGGTGACACCAAAGCCGGGCCACATGCTCAGTCTGATCAGGCTCAGGCGGAAGCCGATCGTCAGGTACTCGTGTTGTCGCCGGCCTACTTTGACAGCGAAGCATGTCGGCACGAGTTTGCCGGACCTGTTCACGTCACTGGATCCGTGGTGTGACGGGGAAATGGTACTCACACTACTGATGCGGAACGAATGCACGCTTGACGGTGAATGGGAATACCTGACGGGATTCCGTCGCTCGGACACCGCCCTTGGACGATGCCGTCTACGATTCGTTGCGGCGGCGTCTGCTGGTTGTAGAAGACAGAGACCACTGGAAACTGCGAGTTCCACTTATGCAACGCTGGCTGCGAACGGTCTGAGCGCGGGTTGCATACGAAACGTGAGGGTCGGGTAGACGTACTGATCGTGAGAGTCGCGCCCGAAAGTTCGACTGCTTCGGTCGTGAGGCGTGCAGGCGTCTGACAGGTACAACCGCCGAATTCGGGCGACTCACGACTGGACTGTGGAAGTCTGCGACTTACGATTGGTCGAGCACGCTCATCGTACGTTGGCACAATCAGGCTGGCGCTCTGTCAAAGCTGAAAAGTGGGGTCAGCCTGACAGAGCACTGGTCGCAGTCGTCATCCCGTCCAGGAACTGAGAACAGGTGCCCCGTGGCTCCTCCTGATCTGAATTCTTCATATCCCGTCTCGGCCAGCCGAAGTGGCCGTCGACGTCGCATGCTTGCTATGCAGTTGGCGAACACAGAAGCGCAACAACCGTCCGACGAGACCACGGCGTCTCGTCCGACGGCGGCGTCACAGTTGTCGAACGAGGTCGGAACTGCTGCGGCGATCGCCCGAATTCGCGAGCTGGTTGACGACACAATCCCCCGCACATGGGTCTTTACGGGGGATGCCTTCGGCTTCGAAACACGACTGGCACAACGAAGCTGGACCGAGCATTTCACGGACGTCATCCGTGGACGGCTGGCACGAGGGGAAGACGTTGTGCTGGACACGTCCACTGGCCGCAGCACTTTCGCGGGCCTGTTGCGAAATCTCGACTGGAAAGTCTTGCGCTTTCAGCCAGATGTCGTCATCATCAGTGCCGGACCGGATGATGTGTTACGAGCAGGGTACAGCCGCGAGTCGTTGCAGGCAGCGATGACGGAGCTGACCGAGTTTCTGCACGACGAAGGCTGCGCCGTGGTTCTATGCTCGCCGCCGCTGGCGGCCGGCACGACGCAGGAACAAATGAAACCGCTGCTCGACACTCTGCAGAGTGTCGCGCAGCGCTGCCAGGCGGTCTTTATCGACCATTACTCACTGTGGTGCAGGCATCAGACGCAAACGGGCAAGACGGTCGAGCTGCTGGACGCCGCTGGCACGGTCGCGTCGGCTGCAGGACATCGCAAGCTGGCTCGGGATTTGATAGTGCAGTTGGAAATCGTTCAGAGAACAGCGAACGGGGAATAGGAAACAGGGAGCAGATTACAAATCTCAGATCGCAGATGCCCGTCATGGAAACGGGGTTGACCACAGTTCCCGGATGATTCCGACCACTTCCCGCATTGAATCCGCGGCGATCTGTGGAGAGACTGCCGGCCATAACCAGGCTCGCCGCGAGCCTTCAGCCTTCAGCCTTCGCCTTCAGTCTTCCCAATGCAGTGCTACCTGACGATCGACCTTGGTGCGGAAAGCGGCCGCGTGGTGGCCGGGCTATTTGATGGTTCGCGCGTCGAACTGCAGGAGTTGCATCGCTTTCACAATGGTCCTGTGTCTGTGGCAGGGACTCTGAGATGGGACCTCGTCAACCTGTGGCGCGAGATTCAGACGGGCATCGCCAAGGGAGCCGCTCAGTTTGGTGATTCGATCTGCTCGATCGGTGTCGATACCTGGGGCGTCGACTATGTGCTGCTTTCGGATACCGAGGAGCTGCTTGGCCTACCGTACTGCTATCGCGATGCCCGCACGGAAGGTCTGCTGAACCACACCCTGACGCAGGTGCCGCGCGAAGAGATTTTCGCGCAGACTGGTCTGCAGTTCATGGAGATCAACACGCTGTATCAGCTCGTCGCCATGCAGCAACAGAACCCGGCGCTGATGGAGCAGGCCGCGACGTTTCTGATGATTCCCGACGCCATCAACTGGCTGCTGTGTGGCAGCAAAATTGTTGAGTTCACAAACGCGACGACCTCGCAGTGCTTCAATGCGACCACGCGGGACTGGGCCTTCGATATGTTGGCCAGACTCGGGCTGCCGAGTCGGATGTTTCCGTCCGTCGTCGATCCCGGGACCAAACTGGGAACACTGCGTGAAGACGTCGCGCGGCAGGCTGGTGCTGGCCGCATCAGTGTGGTGGCGCCGGCGACCCACGACACGGGCTCAGCCGTTGTTGCCGTGCCAACAGATATGACCGGTTCGGCGAAGTGGGCGTATGTCAGCTCGGGAACGTGGTCGCTGATGGGTCTTGAAGTGCCCAACGCCATCCTCACGCCACGCGCCCTGGAGCTGAATGTCACCAACGAAGGCGGCGTCGACGGGACATATCGACTGCTGAAGAACATCATGGGTCTGTGGCTCGTCCAGCAGTGTCGATCGTCGTTCGAGCGCGGCGGACAGTCGCTTGATTATGCCGAACTGGCCCAGCTGGCGACCGATGCCGATCCGTTCCGATCCTTGATCGAACCCGACGACTCGCGTTTCCTGGCCCCCGACGACATGGCCTCAGCCGTCGCCAGCTGGTGTCGCGATACTGGTCAGCCGGAACCCGAGACTCCGGGTCAGTTCATCCGCTGCTGCATCGAAAGCCTAGCCCTGAAATACCGCCGAGTGCTCGGCTGGCTGGAAGAACTCAGCGGTGAGTCTGTCGAAGTCCTGCACATCGTCGGTGGCGGGACGAAGAATGAGTTGCTCAATCAGTTGACCTCAAATGCGTGCGGCTGTCCCGTCGTCACGGGCCCGGTCGAAGGGACGGCACTGGGCAACATACTGATTCAGGCCCGCACGGCTGGCGAGATTGGTTCGTTGGCCGACATCCGCAGCGTCGTCCGAGCGTCCTCGCAACTCAAACGCTACGAACCGGTCGACAGGGAGCAATGGGATGCCGCCGATGTTCAGCTGTCGGAAGTCACGGCTCGTCTGTAAGGCTCACCTCTCTCAGTTTGAGATGGGGAAGAGAACCGACAATGGCTCACTTCCGGTTTCACTGGTCCAGTTTGAATGCCGTCTTCAGCACCGGAGATTGCAAATCTACCCTCGGGGCTGAACGTCACGGCATTGACCGAGCCCTTGAGTCCTTGAAACCGATGCAGTGGTTTACTGGACTTCCCCACGGCTCGTGGGCGATCAAAGGAGGTCTTATGATGACCCCGGTCGAGTTCGCGGCGCGGTGGGGAGGATAAACAACAGAGGAGGAGTAAGGGAAGACAAAGCCCGAGACAACCAGAAACCCCCCC
>CAYSJO010000330.1:0-14414 GCA_964431285.1 uncultured Planctomycetaceae bacterium | reverse complement strand
GGCAGGTAGATGCTGCGGCGGTTCGTCTTGTAGTTCGCGGTTTCGACGTTGCCATCATCCACGCTGAACATTCTGGCTTTCCAGCTACTGTTGACGGTGCCGCCTGATTGCTCATCGAGTGACCCACTGATGGCGAGCATCGCATCACGAATCGCCTCAACCTCCAGACGCCTGCGATTCATTTTCCACAGCCATTGATTGTTGGAATCGATGGCCTCGCCCTGATTCGATGATGACGTCTGGCGATACGTTGATGACAAAACGATCTGTCGATGCAGCCGCTTGATCGACCAGCCGTCATCGATCAGCCGAGACGCGAGCCAGGCGAGCAGTTCCGGATGCGACGGCGGTTCACCCAGTCGCCCGAAGTTATCGGGCGTCGGAACAAGTCCAGCTCCGAAGTGATGCTGCCAGATACGATTTACGATGACGCGCGCCGTCAGAGGATGATCAGGACGAGTCAGCCAGCGAGCCAGTTGCAGACGTCCGCTCTGATCCGTTGGCACGGGCTCCACATCACGAGCGGACATCGCAGAGATGCCAGGCACTTTCGGGAATCCGCGTGGAGCCACATCACCAGAGTTCCTGTAGTCTCCAGCAATCGCAACTTTCAGGTCGGTGGGCTGACCGGAGTCATAGGCGACCATCCCCACGATTTCGTCCGGTACTTTTGCCGTCTCAATCTGTGCCTGTTCTTCACGCAGGTTCGATAACTGTTGCTGTGTCTCAGTCGGATAGAATTCGGACGCGTCACCTTCGATCTTCAATGGAGTCGATTTTTCATCGTCAAGAAGTTTCTGCAGGGCAGGTCCAGCTTGATCAATTGCGGTCCTTGCCTGATCGACTGACGCCGGCAGTGATGCAACGATCTCGCGAAACGGCGACGACGTTGTGGCGCCCCGCAGTTGCGTCACCAGCGCACGGAGTATCTGCGGGACAAAGCCCTGTTTCGCAGCCGTTTCGATTGTGAACGGTTTCTCGTCTGAGCTTTGCTTCGGGCCGAACTGATTTTCAATTGCGGCAACGTCGAGCGGTTCAGCGTCTGTCCCGAGCCGAAAGAGCCGTGTTATCTCTTGTGGGTTCAACAACCGATTCCAGATGGCGACGTCATCCAGACTGCCGCGAAACGCATTGTTTGACGCGCCGATGAAAAACTCTGTCGCTTTATTGAAGTCTGCAGCACTGCTGATGGCCGAGATCGACACCTCGCCCGATTTCTCACCATCAATCCAGATTCGTGCGATTCCGTCGCGATCCGATGTCACGGCGATGTGATGCCACTTTCCATCAGTGAGCTTCGGTGTTTGATTCGCCGCCGGCTTTAGATCGACAATCCGCTTGCCGTCGTAGTGCCGCAAATAGATGCCGTTGTACCCGCCCGGGCGCAGAGCAATGAACCACATTGCCGAGGGATACCGGGCAGTGAGGATCGTGTCAGCAGTTTGTGGCGAATACCCGTCAGCCGCCTTCAGCCAGAGTGACACAGTGAAGTCTGTAGATTTGCCAAAGTCGAGCACTGCCGTGTCAGCGCCATCGAAGGAGACCACGTCACGCCGACCACTGAATCTGATGGCTTTACCGATTCGACCGGCCGTCAGTTGAGGCAACGGTCCATCGGTGTCTGGACTCAGATTCGCCAACCGCCCCGCAGGACCCGCGGCTGATGGAACGCGACCGTCCGGAACCTCATCGAATGTCCAATGCGCGATGGCCGGGTCGCTGGTCGAGTCCCGATGAATTCGCACGGCCGCCAGCAGGTATTCGTCCAACCGATTTCGGGCGTTCTCGCTCAGCAGACTGTTCGCCTTGTGGATGACGTCAGCAATCGCCTTTTGATTCGCCGCCAACCTTGCTTTGTATTGCTTACGAGCCTGCGTCTTCACCGGATGCTCCAGCGGTCTTTCCGGCCAGTACGATGGGTTCTTGTTAACGTCAGTCAGGCTGACCGTGCTGCGAAAGGTTCCGGCCAGCGAGTAATAGTCGCGCGTCGAAATCGGATCGAACTTGTGATCGTGACAGCGAGCGCAAGACAGCGTTAGTCCGATCAACGAGCGGCCCAGCACGTCGATCTGGTCATCAACGACATCCAGCGCCATCTGCTCCTTGTCCTGCATGCCCAGCCCCTTTGGAGCCAGAGTCAGCAGTCCCGTCGCCTTGAGTTGCTCAGCGTATGAATCGTCGTCGTTAATTACTGGCAGCAAGTCGCCGGCAAGCTGTTCGATCAGAAACTGGTCGTACGGTTTGTCTTCATTGAATGCGCGAACAACATAGTCCCGATAGTGCCACGCGTTGGGATAGACGTAATCGAATCCGCCGCCGTTGGTATCGGCATAGCGTGCCACGTCCAGCCAGTGACGCCCCCAGCGCTCACCGTATCGCGGCGATGCAAGCAGCCGGTCCACCATTCGCTCGTACGCATCAGGCCGGGAATCACTCCTGAAATTGTCAAGCTCAGCAACAGTGGGTGGCAACCCGGTCAAATTGAATGTCACGCGCCGCAGCAACGTGCCACGACCAGCTTCTGCAGAATGCGTCAGTCCCTCGTGCTCGAGCTTCTCCAGGATGAAACAGTCCACCGTCGTACGGACGCGCTCTTCACCGGCGACATGCGGCGACCGGCGATCCCGAATCGGCTGAAATGACCACCAATTGAGATCATCGTCCGTGAATTGCATCTCACCGGACGATTGAGTCCGTCGGATCGGAATCGTCACATCCGGCAAGATGGCCCCGGATCGCACCCACGATTCAAGTACTTTGATCTCGGCGTCGGGAAGCTTGCGGTCAGGCGGCATTTTCGGCTTCGAGGTGAACCGAATGGCCTGTATCAGCCGACTCTGATCCGGCTTTCCGGGAACGATTGCAGGACCGGACTTCCCTCCTGTGGCGATTCCATTCACCGTTGTCAGGACGAGTCGGCTTTCCGGGTCTTCCACATCATGACAGTCGCCACATCGGCGAATCAGCAGCGGCCGGACTTTACTTTCGAAGAAAGCCACACTGTCCACGTTCTTCAACGCTGGCTCGGCACCACCAACAGGCACGCCGAAGCAGAGGAGAGCGAGGACGATGAATAGAGCCGTCTTCATGCCGCAATGATACCGCGAGAGTCCCAGCCTACGTAGTCGGAGCCAACGAAGCCTGACGCGAGAGAACTGTTCCACGCCGCTCGGGCAATGTGATGAACCCGAGGCAGGTTTATACTGACAGTGCCGGAAGGTCGGAAGTCCTCGCAGTAGCAAACGCGAAAGGTACTTCGGGCCCAGTCCCGTCGGTTCCAGTGGCAAAGATACGGCGACCAGAATTCGGCAAGCCACTGACGCAAACTGGCTGAGACGCCTATCGTGCGTCATCCTTTGGCCGCACAACGAGCATCAATCTGCAGGAGATGACACCAATGGCCGGACTCCGTTACGCGAAACCGTCCGAACTGGCACTCGATGCGTCCCGTCTTGATGAAGCTTACGCGCTGCTGCGTAAATGGACCGACGACGAACGCGTCATTCCCGGAGCCTCTATCGTCGTGAGCCGGCACGGCAAGATGGTCGAGCCCAGGTTCTTTGGGCGTCAGGGACCCGAAGCCGGGGCTGAGCCGATCCGACGTGATGGCATGTTTCTGCTGGCATCCATAACAAAGCCGGTCGTGTATCTGTCGGCTATGAAACTGGTCGAACGCGGGTTGCTGAACCTGTCCGATCCCGTCATGCGGTACATCCCGGACTTCGCGGCCAATCACAAAGAAGACACGCTCGTCATTCACCTGTTCACACACACGTCCGGTATGCCGGACATGCTGCCAGACAACGCCGAGCTGCGAAAGCAGAAAGCACCGCTGTCACGATTCATCGAAGGCGCAATCAATGCGATGCCAAAGTTTCCGGCCGGGACGGGCCTGAGTTACCAGAGCATGGGCACGCTGACTGTGGCGGAGATCGTGCAGCGGATCTCCGGTCAGTCGATTCACGATTTCGTTCGCGATGAAGTACTGAAACCACTCGGCATGGATTCGACAGGACTTGGATCAAAGGGCTTCGACCGTCGGCGGCTCGTTCGTGTCGAGATCCCCGAATACCAGATTGGCAGCGACTTCGGCTGGAACAGCACGTACTGGCAACAGCTGGGAGTTCCCTGGGGTGGCATGTTCAGCGCACCGGAAGACTTCGCAATTCTGTGCCAGACATTGCTGAACGGCGGGACCGCCGAAGGTGGGCAACTGATTTCACCTGCATCTGTCGAGGCGATGACAACAAACCGCCTGGCCGATCTGCCCGATGTTCCCGAAGGCGACCGTCGCTCGAGGCCGTGGGGACTGGGCTGGCGATTGAACCAGCCAGGCACGAAGGGCAGCTGGGGCGATCTACTTGGCCGCCGCACTTTTGGCCATACGGGGGCGACCGGCACAATGTGCTGGATGGATCCCGAACGCGACGGCTTCTGTCTGCTGTTTACGTCGGCGATCCGGTCCCGGGCTCCATGGCGTCTGGTTCATCTGTCGAACATCGTGGCGTCGGCTTTTCAGTGACCGGCGATGGTTGGTAATGGGACGCGGATGTCGCGGATTCAACGGATGTTCGCTGATCCAGTTTCATCCACCAAATCAGCATCATCCGCGACCATATTTGATCCGTAACACCGAACTGGAATACAGGAAAGACGCGAGCATGTTTCATTCTCTTCCGACATCAGCCGCCCTGTTCGCTGCTCTCTCTTTGACCGTAGCCGCCGATGATGGCACGTATGAAGAGCGTGTGCACGTCTTCACTGGCGGTGAGTACAAGGACGAAGAGTTTCGTTACATGGTCCTGAAGCCTCCGCAGATCGAGGCAGGCAAGAAATATCCGCTGGGCTACTTCATGCACGGCGCCGGAGAACGCGGCAGCGATCCGAAGAAACTACTGCGACACTTTCCCGTCCAGATGGCCACAGCCGTGTGGCGTGAGAAGTACCCGTGCTTCCTAGTGATGCCGCAGTGCCGAAGCGGCAAACTGTGGATGAATCAGCCGTGGAGCGAGAAAGAGTTCAAACCACTCGATGAGGAGCCGAACGCTCAAATGGCGATGGCAATTTCAATCCTGGAAACATCGCTGAAGAACCCGCATGTCGATCACACCCGCATCTACTTGACCGGGTTGTCGATGGGAGGATTCGGTTCGTGGGAACTGGCGATGCGACGCCCGAAGCTGTTTGCGGCGGTCGCTCCGGTCTGCGGCGGAGGGGATGAATCGAAGACCGATCGCCTGAAGGACATCCCCATCTGGACAGCTCACGGAGATGCGGACCGAGTCGTGTGGCCAATCCGATCGCAGCGGATGGTCGAGGCAATTCGCAAAGCTGGCGGCAAGATCAAGTACACGGAGTATCCCGGCGTCGGACACAACTCGTGGACACCGTTTTATGCGGACAAAGACGGTGTCGTGCCGTGGATGTTCGAGCAACGCCGAAAATAGCGGGCGTCAAAATTGGCGAAAGTAGCGTCGCGGGTCAGTCGTCTGCTCACGTTTCTGCCAGTAGGTCTTCGCGTCGCGATCGAGTCGCAGTTTCAGCGCGTCCCGGCCACCCAGTCGCATGATGGCTCCGATTGGCCAGATGACTCCGTAGAACGTGAGTGCCAGGATCAGCGTGGAAACGACGATTCCGATCGGGCTGACGGCCGTCATCCACATGACGTAGACCACACGAATAAACGGCGGAAATGCGAGTCCCGCCACACCGACCGTTGCGCAGATACCAGCGATCCACAAGGCCAGTGTGAGCGAACCGGTCTTGTATTCGACAAAGAATCCGACGATTGGGCCGAAGCCGATCAGCAACAGCGAAAAGACGGTCAGGTCTTTTGGAGTCGGGTTCCAGTCCGTGTTGATCAACGACATTCGAGCGTCCGTTTGAGGGCAGCAACCTGGTGACACGGACAATCTGGCCGAAGCGTGTCAGTCGGACAAGACCGACTTTCCATAGTGCTGGCCGAGTCGGGTAATTGTCTTGTCGACCACGTCGTCTTCTTCGGATTCGACATGGCATTGCTGCTCGGTCATCAGCACCGCCAATTCCGCCAGAGTGCTGCGATGAAGAGCCGGTGCGAACGTCAGCATCAGTCGGCGTTCGACCAGGTCGTCAAGGTTCGTGACCCATTCGTTTCGAATGCTCCAGCGCACGAAATCAATCGGAATGTCTGTGCCGGTGACGGACGTTTGCGAATCGACAACGGATGAATTGAAGACTTCGTCAAACCGATTCCCCACCAGGCTCCAGACCGTGTCGGCCTGCGCTGGATTCAGCCCGAACGATTTCGCCGCCAGACGCGCGTTGTTGGATCGCGCATCGTTGATATCGGCGGCTGGCTGGCCTCCGGGCACAAAACGGTCACCCGTCGATTCACGTCGAGGCAAGCCAACGTGAGGCAGTGCGCGATCCGTCACTTCTTCCGCCAGAGCGCGGCAGGTCGTCAGCTTGCCCCCGACCAGCGTCAGAATTGAAACGCCATTGACGGTCGTCTCAGCGATCGAATGTCCGCGAGGTATTGCCGCCGCGGTCTCAGTCTGGACGTTGGGAAGTGGACGAACTCCGGCATGGTGCATCTCGACATGCGCCCGTTCCAGAGCCGCCTGCGGAAAGACCTCATTCACCATCCGCACGAGGTAAGCGATCTCCGTGTCAGAAGCGACCGCATCGTCCGGTGAATCGTCAAACGGTTCGTCGGTCGTACCGATCAGCACGCCGCCGGCACAGGGCAGAATGAACACAAGACGTCCGTCGGATGCCTCGGCATAGATTCCCTGACCACCCAACGCACTCTTGAGCGGTTCGTGCGTCGTGAAGAGATGACTGCCCTTAGTTCCTGCGAACAACTTTGGCGTCGATTCCCGCAGACCGAGTATTTCGAGAGTGCGATCACCCCAGGCGCCCGTGGCGTTGATGATGAGTTCGGGGGTCAGTTCACGAACGATCTCGTCGGACTCATCCATGCACTGCTTGCGGACTACGACCTGCCGGTCAGTCAGACTGGCTGAGTGACGAGGCAGAACGTCGAACGACTGACCTGTTTGTGCAGCCGCCTGTTGTGCGTCGTGGAGCAGGGCGAGCACGAACCGTTCGGGAAAAATGAGCTGTGCGTCGGAGTATTCGCACAGCCAGTGAAACCTGTGGGGATCAACTTTCGGCCGTTCGGAAAACCGACTGACGCGATGAATCGAATGCCCCGGCAGTCCCGTACTTCCACTGAGCCGGTCGTACAGACTGAGTCCAAACTGTACGGCGTACAAACCGCGTGATTGATCCTGTCGCGGATGCAACCAGTCACCCACTCCCGTGCGGGCAAGTCCGGAAAAGCGAACGGCTCCTGTGCGCAGGCCTCCCATCCGCTGCGCGACAGGAATCGACAGACGGAGAGGCGTGACGAACTGAGGAGCCAGACGCAGCAGCCGCTCGCGCTCGTCCAGCGACTCACGGACAAGATCGATGTCGCGATATTCGAGATAGCGCAATCCACCGTGAATCAGTCGCGACGAACGCGACGTGGCACCAAAGGCGATGTCGTTCGTGTCGACAATGCAGACCGGTACGCCGTTGATCGCCAGATCGCGAGCAACGGCGGCACCGTTGATTCCGGCTCCGAGGATCAGCACCGGCTGCACAACAGGATGCCTCTCCGGCTGACGGCGAAAAGAAGCAGATGCGACTCCGGCCGAATCACGCCGGTTCTTTGGCGTATTCGAACAATGGTGTCGACAGATATCGCTCACCGGAATCC
Organism: uncultured Planctomycetaceae bacterium; assembly: GCA_964431285.1. Lineage (GTDB taxonomy): Bacteria > Planctomycetota > Planctomycetia > Planctomycetales > Planctomycetaceae > CAUZFZ01. The sequence goes on along the minus strand of CAYSJO010000330.1, from coordinate 6,667 downwards.
GGCAGAATCGTGACGATTGTCTTGCCCGCGGATTCCGGTCGTTGGGCAACTTTCAAAGCGGCGACGATCGCGGCACCGCAACTGATGCCGCCAATGATGCCTTCTTCGATGGCCAGTCTGGGAGCCATCTCGAAGGCTTCGTCACTGGAAACCTGGACAACTTCATCCACGAGGGACATATCCAGAATATCGGGTTGGTATCCGGCCCCGATGCCCTGAATGCGATGGTTCCCCGGTCCCCCCCCCGAGAGAACAGGACTTTCGACAGGTTCCACGGCGATCGATGTCAGGGCGTGACCCTTCTCTTGTTTGATGAATTGCGACACGCCAGTAATCGTCCCTCCAGTCCCGACGCCCGAGATCAGAATGTCGACATTCCCCTCGGTATCTTCCCAGATCTCCGGTCCTGTTGTCTTGAAGTGAATCGCCGGGTTGGCGGGATTCTTGAACTGCTGCGGCATGAAGAAGTTGTTACCCGCCGCCAGCTCTTCGGCTTTACGGATCGCTCCCGGCATGCCCTCGGCGCCCGGTGTCAGAACAACGTTGGCTCCAAATGCCCGCAGCATCTGACGACGCTCGACGGACATGGTGTCCGGCATGGTCAGCGTCAGCTTGTATCCCCGCGCGGCACACACGTAGGCCAGCGCGATTCCCGTATTCCCACTGGTCGGTTCGACGACTTCCATGCCGGCTTTGAGATTCCCCGATTCTTCGGCGTCCCAGATCATGGCTGCGCCGATGCGGCACTTGACGCTGTACGCCGGGTTGCGTCCCTCGATCTTCGCCAGCACGGTGGCGTTGCAGCCTTCCGACAGGCGATTGATACGAACCAGCGGGGTACGGCCGATAGACAGAGAATTGTCGTTGAAGACTGGCATGTGGGGCTCCTACCCTCTCGTTGCGGGACTCGATTCGAGTTGCGTCCTTCATGATGACGCTGACAACGTCAAGATCGCGCGGATTATGCGAGATGCCTTGGATGAGGGCAATCCCCGGTTGCCGGGTTGGAACGCACGGAATCAGCGACCGGTCAGTGTAGCTGCCGGCTCTCGCCCGCACTCGGTATGCCTGAGAGCTAAGGATCGTCCTGGAAATAAGTGTCTCGTTTGACTGTAGCGGAACGGCGCAAGCCGTCCGGTGTTGCGACGACCGGGCAGCTTGCGCCGCTCCGCTATCCGAAAGTTATTTCCAAGCCGGTTCTAACGCTCACCGCTCGCCAAACTGACCAGGGCGATCAGTTGTCGACCTGAGCCGTCTTCAGGAAGCTCTTAAGTTCCTCGTCAAACTCGACCATAGCTTCGCGCGGACCAACGAGTTTGATGAAGAAGTCTCGTAGTGGCAGCGGGACGGCAATACCAATCAACCGAGTTTCCTGGCGCGTGCCTTTGTCTGTTCCAACTCCGCTGGCGTATTTGCCGCGGACGTCCACTTGCTTCGCTTCGACTCCAGCGATGTCGACTGTCGACCAGGTCGGCTCGTCGTTGGTTTCGCGACGAACCTGTTTCACCCAGCGGTCCAGATTGGATTCGATGCCGCCACCCATCGACGTGAGCGTAATCTCGATGTCACCGTGTTCTGTTGATGTGACATACTTTGAGTCGACCATTTGAGCCGCCTTGTCCGTCCAGTTCCCAGGGATTTCGAAACTGATCCCTGTGTACTCCCGCCGCTTTCCGGTTCCCGTTGAGGTGGTGGATGGGCCCGGCCCGTCAATCGAATCCACGGTCGGCTGCATGGGAGATGCTGCAACGGGAATCGCCGGAGGAGCCTGTGGCGGTTTGGTGCAACCACCCGTCAGAGAAACTCCGGTCAACGCCAGGCTGCAGACAACAACACGAACACAATCGGCAATCAGTGTTTTTCGCACGGTCGCAAACTCCTGTATTCACACATCAGATTCTTCATCGATATTCACCCATCGCCCTTCGCGGTGGCTCTTCAGAATGGCATCACACAGTACAATCTCGCGATGTCCGTCTGCGAACGTTGGAAAGGCTCCAGCACCGGACAGGTCGCCTGCCTCGATCGCTCCGTAGAATGCTCGGAAACACTGCTTGAACGTATCCGGGAAGCCCTCATTGTGACCGCCCGGATATTGAATGAAAGTCCGCGCTGAATCGCCAACCAGAGCGGGATCGCGGATCAGTGATTCGTTCGGGCGGTCGCGATGACCGATCCACAGATCATTTGGCGTTTCGCTGTTCCAGGCGAGTGCTTGCTTTGATCCGGCAATCTCGAATCTCAGGCAATTCTTGCGTCCCGCTGTGACCTGCGAGACATGCACAGACCCGCGAGCTCCGCCGACAAACCGTAGCAGGATGTTGCCGTAATCGTCTGTTGTGATGGCGACAGATTCTGTCGCCTGGGATTCGTTCAATTTGCCGCTGAACGTCTCGACGCCACCGACGGGCCGATGCCGCTCCGGAAAAACGGTCAGCAGGTCGGCACACACAGCTTCGACATCCAGCCCGGTGATCGACTGAATCAGATCGAGCCAGTGCGTACCGATGTCGGACACCGCGCGCAATTCGCCGCCTTCGTCCGCCAGTACACGCCAGTTGAAATCGGTTTCGTGAAACAACCAGTCCTGCACGTAGTTGCCAGTGACGTGATAGACATCGCCGAGTCGACCGCTCCTCGCCCAATCACCCGCTTCCAGACACAACGGGTAATAGCGAATGTTGTAGTTGACGCCGCACGCGACATCGGCGGACTGCGCCAGTCGCACAAGCTCAGCCGACTCGCGCGAATTCATGGCAAGCGGTTTCTCGCACATCACATGCTTGCCTGCCGCGATGCACGCCGCGGCCTGTTCGAAGTGAAGACGATTTGGAGTTGTCAGATGGACCGAGTCGACATTCTCGTCTGAGAGGACATCGTCGAATGTCTCGTAACCGCAGGGGATTCGCAGAGCCGTAGCAGCCTGAGCAGACTTTGCCCGAGTCGAACCGAGGATGCCGACAACGTCGACACCGGCCCGGCGCAGGCCTTCCACGTGGACCGGGCCAATGAATCCTGTTCCCACGACGACGGCATTGAACTGTGGCATTGAAAATATCGGGTCAGTGGGTGGGTGCTGTCGGGTCTCACGCAAAGCCGCGAAGACGCAAAGTTGGAAAGAGAAACTCTTTGGGTCCTCGCGGCTTTGCGTGAACTCTGTCTGTCAGGATACTACCGGACTGACGCTGCTCGCTGTGAGCCGGCCATCCTGATCAGTCATTCCAGCATTCGCGACCGGAATCAACGTGAGAAAACTGAGGCTGCAACCAGGACGAAGGTACCTTGTCCGGTTCAATCCCAAGAGTGTTCCCCACATGTTTGCTGATGTTCTGGTCATTGGCGGCGGGATTGCCGGGATTCGCGCAGCCCTGGAAGTCGACCCGTCACTGCAGACAATCGTCGTGACCAAGGATGTCCTTGATCTGTCCAACAGCGCGTGGGCTCAAGGCGGAATCGCGGGCGTGCTCGATCCACTCGACGACGTAGCGAACCATGCGGCCGATACCATCGCCGCCGGCAAGGGACTGTGCGATGAGGATGTCGTCAATCTGGTCGTTCGTGAAGCGCCGGATCGTATTCGCGAGCTGATCGATTTCGGAGCCGACTTTGACACGCACGAGGGACAGATTGCTCTGACAAAGGAAGGTGGCCACAGCTTCCCGCGTGTGGCACATGCGCTCGGCGATGCGACCGGCAAGGAAGTGATGCGGGCGATGATCGAACAGATTCGCTCACGCAATACGTCCAGCGTCTGGGAACGAACTTTCACAATCGATCTACTGACTCACGAGGGTCAGTGCGTTGGTGCAATCGTCTGGAACGAGGCTCACGGCAAGACGATTGTGTGGGCCAGGCGAGTGATCCTGGCGACGGGCGGAGCCGGGCGCCTGTTCCGCGAGACGACCAATCCCGAGATCGCCACTGCCGACGGTCACGCGACCGCGTTCCGCGCGGGAGCAGAACTGCGAGACATGGAATTCATGCAGTTTCATCCCACGGTGTTGTACATCGCGGGCAGCGCGCGGCATTTGATTTCGGAAGCGGTACGCGGTGAGGGCGCGTATCTGCTGGACGCAAGCGGCCAGCGTTTCATGCCGGACTATCATGAGGCTGTGGAACTGGCTCCCCGAGATGTCGTCAGCCAGGCGATTACCGAGCAGATGTCGAAGACACAGCATCCGTGTGTGTACCTGGATCTGAGCCACATGGATGCCACCCTGGTCGCTCGTCGGTTTCCGCATATCAGTCGCGTGTGTTCCCGTTTTGGTCTGGAACTGGCCAACGATCGAATCCCCGTGAGACCCGGTGCTCACTACATGATCGGCGGACTCAGCGTGAACCTGAATGGCGAGACAACTCTGCCGGGGTTACTCGCCGCAGGTGAAGTGAGCGCCACTGGTCTGCACGGAGCGAATCGGCTGGGATCAAACAGTCTGCTCGAAGGTCTGGTCTTTGGCTTGCGCGCTGGCCGCGCGGCGTCTGAACAGGCGATGGGAATTTCAGATACGTATCAGGCAGTGCCGTTGGAATCCGACTGGGAACGTCCCGACCGGGATCTTGAGGAGCTGGACATTGTCGACGTCGGTAACTCGCTCAATTCACTGATGTGGCGCAACGCAGGCATCCAGAGGAATGAGGATGGTCTGCAGCAGGCTCAGACCCAACTGAGTTTCTGGGAGAGATACGTGTCCCAGCTTGAATTCGGGACACCTCAAGGCTGGGAGCTTCAAAACCAGTTGCTGATTGCCCGCACGATGACCACGGCGGCGGAGGAGCGAACGGAGAGTCGCGGAGTTCACGCCCGCAGCGATTATCCGGCAATCGATCCCGGGCAGGCCGATCACATTGCCATTGGTTCGTAGTCGTCGGTTCGCCCAGACATGTTCGATGACAACTCGCGGCCGCCGTATTTTCTCGTCGTCGACCTGGAGGCGACCTGCTCGGACGATGGCATCGCGGTGCCGCGCGACGAAATGGAGATCATCGAAATCGGCGCTCTCATGATTCACGGTCGGACGCTCGACTCAGTGTCCGAGTTTCAGAGCTTTGTTCGCCCCGTCCGTAATCCGCTCCTGACGGACTTCTGTCGCAAGCTGACCGGAATCACGCAATCCGAGGTGAATGCGGCGCCAGAATGCAAACACGTTCTGGGTGAGTTCGTTGAGTGGTTCTCTAAACACCCGGGCTTTCTGTTCTGTTCTTGGAGGGACTCGAACCCCGGCTCGAATCCTCGGGAAATACGGATATTTCGCCGGATGTGGTTCTACGGGTGGTTCTATCCGAGCTGGACAAGCTGTCTCCAGATGACCGCGAGTGGGTGATTCAACGTCTGCTTACCCTGACGCGGTGTTGATCATCACCACCATTGCCACCATCGCAACCACGGGGATTCTGACGGTGCAGTGACGTCGGTCGTGGCTCCTGTCATCTGCTGTCACTTGCAGCATCGCTTCTAAGGCTTCGAGGGTTCGGGATGACAATCGAGACCGTCCTGAGGATTCCAACGCTGCACGGGTGACGTGGGAGCCTCTTGCCAGCACAGGCAGCGGGAGGCGACCGCGTTACGAGTTGCCATGCCGACAATCGTGGCGTTGCCGTCGACCGAAGTTCGAAGCTTGCCGTGACGAAACCGGACCCGACCCCCCCACCCCTTCGCGGGTCCAGGGACGTTAATAGCCTCGGCGCCCAAGTGCCGAATCTCCACTTCCGTTTTGTTGCGTCCGGTGAACTGCTGAATTGGCTTGCTCTCCGCGATCTGCCAGTCAGTTGAAACCAACAATTCGGAACCAATCTTCGGCATGCCGCACTCTGGACAACTGGAATGGCTGGGGCAAATTCATCGACATAATGGAACCATGTCAGTCAACGCGAAGTCGAGGTCGACGTCACCGGGCGGCACTCGTGTCGTGTTGTGAACTGCCGGACGCAGCCAGTTGAAGCACCCCAGTGCGCCGTACTTCTTTCCATGGTCCCCGCCGCCGGAGATCTTGTGCGACAGCTTCTGGATGATCCCCAGCCGATCCTTGAACGGCTCCAGCGCCGCAATCGGTTCGGGCAGCTCCAAGTCTGCGAGCGGCAGATCGACAAGCCCATCAGCCTTATGCCGGTCGACCCCTTTGGGTTGAACATGATGCAGCCAGAGACCGTTTCCCTGCATCACGAAGACGACCCGCAGCGGCGGTTCGTCGCCCGCGGCCTCAGCAGCCAGAGCATTGACGAACGGCTGCAACACGACCGCTCCGGCGTCGAGCGACACGCCTTTCAGGCAAGTGCGACGGTCGAGATTATCGGGAGTCAACATTTTCAGAGCGTTCGTGTTAATTTGAATTCCTTTGCATGCCGCGTTCGACGTGCTGGAATTGGTTGTCGGCGGATTGAAAACGGGTGGCATGGCGGCTGACCAGTATGCCGACGTTTTGCTTACCTGTTGGTTCTTCGTGACCGACGGTGTTCTGGCGGAAGATGACGTCGTGATGGTGGCCGCGAATGACGATGGCGGCTTGTTCCTTTTTGTCACTGGGGCCGTTGTTCAATACGACGTTTCGCTCGAAGCGATTGCGATGGGCACCCGTGTCGGCCGGTTCGTTGCGAAACTCGATTCCATGTGAGGCGTTGGCGAGGATGCGATTATCAAGGAACGTGTTATCTGTGCTGCGGCTACCAATGG
>CAYSJO010000329.1:0-21199 GCA_964431285.1 uncultured Planctomycetaceae bacterium | reverse complement strand
GTCGCCAGCAGTCCTGTCGTCTGTCACCGACCAGTTGCGGTTGATGGGTTGTCCCGTGATCGATTTGGGACTGGTGTCCCGTCCGTGTTTCGCCTTTGCTGTCGATCATGTGCAGGCGGCAGGCGGCGTATTTGTCACCGGCGCAGGTGGCGATGCCTCGTGGACAGGACTCGATCTGGTCGGCGAAGGAGCCGTGCCGTTGTCGGCCGGGACCGGACTGAATGCTGTGGAACGGCGGCTGGAATCGGGGCAGACGCGTCCGACTCGCCGAGCGGCGTTTCAGCAGAGTTTTCAGGCGGGTGTCCCTTATGAAACCGGGCTGTGGAAACACTTTCATGCACTCCGGCCGCTACGTGTTGTCTGTGCGGCTCGACCACGACCGGTACGACGCACTCTCCGGCGACTGTTTGCCCGCATTCCCTGCGAGCTGTTCGAAGTCCCTGCCGATGCGGGCGTGAACGCTCCGTTCCGCGCCGAAGTTCTGGAGAAGCGTATCACCGAGAGTGTGCTCGGGAAGCAGGCTCATCTTGGGTTAATGATTGACGATGACGGCGCTCGATGTGTCTTCATTGATGAGCGAGCTCACCGAATCGACCCGATCGCGTTGAGTGCATTTCTGGCAACAGTCATTCGATCCGAACAACCGCACGCTGCTGTCGTTGTCGAGAACTCGGCCATCGATCAGTTTCGCGAACTAACAGGTATTGAGGAGATCACAGACGGCGGCGATTCGCTCGGAAGTGTGAGTGCGGCGATGCGCGAAAGTAGCGCCCGGTTTGCGGGAGGCAGTTCAGATCGATACTGGTTCCGCGAGTCGTTTCCCGCCTGTGATGCCATTCTGACATTAGCTCGCATCCTGCAGGGACTCAGTCGCAGCGATGCGACGTTTTCGTCCGTTTGCAGTAACCGTCCACCGGCAGTTCGACAATCGGATGAATCAACTGATCGGCCAGCCGCCGGATAAATCCGGCTACTACGAACCGGTGTGCGTGTGATAGAACCTCGCGCGTTGACACGCTCCTCGAATTGCCGGTGATCAGGGATGACTCGCAAACCTGGCTTCTTTATTGTCGGTGCTCCCAAATGCGGCACGACGGCACTGTATGACTACCTGAGTACTCATCCGCAGATCTACTTCCCTGAGACCAAAGAGCCACACTACTTCAGCCGGGATCTGCCGCGCTTCGGCTGCGGCTGGGTCAACGGAGTGGAACGATTCGGCCGTGAACTGGCACTCGATGACTACCTCGAGCTGTATACCGACGTGTCGCCGGTCAAGACGGTCTACGGTGATGCCTCCGTCATGTACCTCTTCTCAGAAGTCGCCGTTTGGAACATCCTGGAATACAACCCGGACGCAAAGTTCGTCGTGATGCTCCGCGATCCAGTCGACATGGCACACGCGCTGCACTCGACCTGGCTCAAAGAATGCATCGAGAATGAGCCCGATTTTGAGAAGGCCTGGCGTCTGCAGTCGTCTCGCGCCAGCGGGCAACAATTGCCGTCGGACCGCTTCTGTCCGGAGCCGGCCATGCTGCAGTATGGCCGGCAGTGTCTGCTGGGCCAGCAGGTAGAACGGGTACTCAACACAGTTCCGCGCGAGCAGCTCCGCATTCACTTCTTCGATGACTTCGTCCAGTCTCCACAGAGCGTGTACCGGGATATTCTGCAGTTTCTGCACTTACCACATGACGGGCGATCCAGTTTTCCAAAGGTCAACGCACACCGTGTGCGTCCGCAGAGCGGCCTGGCCCGAGTCATCAAACGCCCGCCCTTCCCATTGAACTATCTCAAATTCGGAGTTCGGTGGACTCTGCACCGAGCGGTCGGTCCGCGGCGCACCTGGCGCATGGCGGAGACACTGACAACCCGATCGGATGAACGCGCCATGTTGTCCGACTCGTACCGCGCCGAACTGGAAGAGTATTTTCGCAGCGATCAGGAAAAACTGGCTGAGCTACTGGGTCGACCGTCGTCCCGACAAGCGGCCTGAACGGACTCCCGGCCTATGAATGTCCTGGTAATCGCTCCGCATCCGGATGACGAGGTGCTCGGCTGTGGAGGCACCATCTGCCGTCATGTTGCAGATGGAGATCGAGTGACGGTCCTCGTTGCCACCCGCGGAACACCGGAACTCTACACCGACGAAGCCGTCGCCCGAACTCGGGCAGAAGCTAAGAAAGCTCACGCACTGCTGGGCGTCGCGGAGACACGGTTTCTCGAGTTTCCCGCTCCGGCACTCGACACCGTGCCCCGCTATCAGATTGCATCGGCACTCGCCAACGTCATCGGTGAACTGGATATCCAGGTGCTGTATCTGCCGCATCACGGGGACATTCACAGTGATCACGGTCACCTGTACCACGCGGCCCTGGTCGCCGCGCGGCCACTCGCCGACTGTCCCGTGCGACGCATACTGACCTACGAAACAATCTCAGAGACCGAGTGGGCTCCACCTCGCCCGGACGCCGCGTTCATTCCGACGGTGTTCATCGACATCTCCGAACATCTCGCCACAAAACTGCAGGCCATGTCCTGCTTCGAGACGCAAGTGCATCTGCCACCGAGCGCACGCTCATTGCGGACGATCGAGGCTCTGGCCCAGTTCCGCGGCGCCACCATCGCACGCGATGCGGCTGAGAGTTTCATGCTGGTACGCGAGATCGATAGTCACTGACTCACGAACAGCAGCCCCTCAGTTCTCAGCGTTCTGCCCCGTTCGCGGCTCGGCCATACGAAACGTCAACAACCCGCCGAGACCCATGGCTACGCTGATGGCGATGAACATCGGCTCGTATCCCACAAGGTCGATCAGCCAGCCAACCAGCGGGGACAACACGAACGGAACTGCAAAGCACAATGTCATCGTGCTTACGTATCGCGGGTGATTCGACGGGTCGGTGAGTTCCAGGGCGTAGTTAACGAAACTCTTCATGGTCACCGGCACCAGACCGAGGAAGACGAACGCAGCCCAGAACCATTGTTCGCCGTGTTCCAGGACGGTGCTCGTCAGCAGCAGTGCCAGCAATGGAGTCACGCAGGACGCGAAGACCTGAATCCGGATGGCCAGGCGGTATCCCGTGCGATCGGCGATCGTTCCCGACAGCCAGCTGAAGATACCGACCGCGGCATTCTGAGCGATGATCCACAGGATCAGGTGATGGCCTTCGGCATCGGATCCCAGATTCCGGCGACCAAGTGACTGGAAGTGCGGAAACAGCAACTGCACCGAGATAAACAGCATCGCGACGATCGCAGCTCGACGAAAAGCGATATCGTGCAGAAAGATATCCCACGCGTCGGTGAATGCCTGCCTGACCGGACGCACCGGCCGGGACGACTCATCATCACGGGGTTCGCGGAGCGCCAACGACAGTAAACCTGCCAGTACGAACCCGAAGCCTGCGAATCCGAAGATCAGCACGAATCCACTGGCCGGGAGCCGCATCGGCGGTTCGAGCCATCGTTGCAGCACGAACCACGCCAGCGTGATTGAGACGACTGATCCCGTGATCCCAGCGATGGCAAGCAAACGACCACGACGGTTCGGTCGAATCAGCTTGCCCTGAACCGTGCCCAGACCGAGTTGATTCATCCCACTGACGACAAAAAACGCCGCGTAGATCGCGAGGAAGGTCGGAGCCATCCACCACGGAACAGCGCCCTCGACCGGTTCACCTAAGAGGAACCAGACCAGTGCCAGGGTCAGAAAACAAAGGCCCATCAGCGTCGAGCTGATGAGTAGACTGCGTTTCTTGAGCGGCTGACGTCGCAGGCGATCAGCGAGCATCAGCGGCACAACACTCTGCGCCGTGCGACTGAGGATCGGCAGCCAGCCGCGGACAAACCCGGACCCACTGATCAAATCCAGAAAGCGCGGGATCAGCACGCTTTCGGTCTTGAAGATCCAGGAGAATCTCAGGACGACGTTGAACCCGGCCAGTGTCAGCAGATTCCGCGGCTCGTCGTCGACGATCTGTTGCTCTCGCGAATCCGACACCGTGCCGTCACCGGCAGTGTCTGAAGCGCGACTGGAATCCATCGTTGATCCTGATCAGGGAAAGCTGCTACAGGCGCGGGAGGACATTTCGTCCCTACTCAGCCGAGATCGGAGGCGACATCGACCCACGCTTTTTTCTCAAACGAGACCAGAACCGAATCGGCCACGGTCTGAGCGATCGCACCGTGTTCGAATCCCGGCAAGGCATCGCGACCTTCGACGATCGAGGACACAAATTCGTACACCAGATCGTAACGGAAGACGGTGCTGGGCACGCCTTCGTGGCCGTCACGCGGGCTACCTTCGATGACAAGGAATTCATCCGGCACGGGCTGCTTTTCCATCGTGCCGCCATGTTTGCCGATGATGACGTTGTTGGGATCGGTGAGCTGATAGGCGGCCGATCCTTCTGAACCATTCACCTCGGCCCATTCGTAGCCGAAGCCATTGTTGTGGTGCCCTTTCATCAGCGTGCTGCCTTCCCACAGCCCGGTGGCGCCGCTCTCGAACAGGCCGATCAGCGACGACCAGTCATCGACCTCTGACGGTTTGCATTCTTCTCCGGAATCCGTGCGGTCACGTGGAGCAAACTGAGCAATCGCTCCGCAGATCGACTTGATAGGGCCCATCAGGTCCTGGGCGAAGTCAATGCGATGGATCGTCATGTCGAACAGGTCACCCGCTCCGGCCAGTTCCTTGTATTGCCGCCAGCCCCAGCTGGTTTCCGGCCAGTCCAGAAACCTCTGACTGCGGAAATGTCGCGGCTCGCCCAGGGCTCCCGTCCGGACCAGATGCCGCACATAGCGCATCGAGGGAGCAAACCGGTATGTAAACGCGGTCATGTGTCGCACATCCTTGTCGCGCGCCGCCCGATACATCTCAGCCGATTCCTGGAAGTTCAGACCGAGCGGTTTTTCACACATCACGTGCTTGCCATTCGCAATGCACGCCAGCGAGATTTCCTTATGCGTGAAGTTAGGCGTCGCGACGATGACAGCATCAATGTCGGGGTCGTTGGCAATGTCCTCGTAGTTGGTCGACTTCTTCGACGTGCCCCAGTCGGTTTGCCGCTGTTCCAGCAGCGCTTCGTTGGGATCGCAGATCGCAACAAGTTCACAACGCGGATCGATGTTGATTCCAGGGACATGGTGATAGTCGGAAACGGCTCCGGCACCGACGATTCCAATGCGGACTTTGTCGCTCATGGGACACCTCACTTCGTAGTAACCGTATTTATGCTCAACCGGGTTCCGATCAGCCGGACAAGTCCGGCTATTACGAACGATGTTCAGCGCAAAAAAGAAACCTGCGTCGGTCCGACACAGGTTTAAACCGCAGTGCCCAGGAGAGGACTCGAACCTCCACGGGAAATAATATCCCACTAGGACCTGAACCTAGCGCGTCTGCCAATTCCGCCACCTGGGCAGGGACTGCGAGGGGCGAAGGATAGAAATGTCCTGTCCGCCGGACAAGTCGCCCGTTTTGGAGGGTCCAACGACCTGAGGCACGGTCAGGAATCGTCGGCAGTCTCCGGAGTGTCTGGAACGAGTATGCCAAGAACCGTACCACACTCGACCGCCGCGCCATTCGCCCGTTCCATGCGCGTCAGTCGGCCGGACGCCGTAGCTGTCAGTTCGAAGATCGTCCCGGGCAAAATCAACTCGGCCAGTCTGTCTCCCTGAGTGATTTCGTCGCCAACGTCCACCAGCCAGCAGCCTAGGCGAACGGCAAGGTCGCCGTTGCCCAGTTCCGGAACAACAATCGGTACTTCCGACAGATCGGACATGCAGCTCAAGCTCTTTCGGCGGACCCTGTTAACGATGAGCGAATGACTGCGCGGGCACACGTCGTCGCCCGATACACTGATCAGCTCGATTCCTGACGAGAGACTTGCAGAGTATGTCGCAGATGCCCGATCCCAACCAACTCGCCGATGCAGTTCGAGCCCAGGCCACTCGGCTTGGATTCGATCTGGCAGGGATCGCTCCTGCGGTGGCACCGACAGGATTCGACCATCTGCAGGAATGGTTGCGTCGCGGATACGCAGGGGAAATGAGCTACATGCCTCGGCGAGAGGATGCGTACCAGCATCCCTCCGGTGTGTTTCCCGAAGTGCGCAGCTTGGTCGTCGTAGGCCTGAACTATTTCGATGCGGATTACGAAGCCAAACAGGACGAAGCAACTTCGTCACAGGCCAGCGGCCGAATCGCCCGCTATGCGGTTGGCAGGACTGACTATCACGACGTCCTTAAATCGCGTCTGAAACAACTGGGCCGATTTCTTCAGGACGAAATGCCTGAATGCCGCACGCGATCGGTGGTCGACACGGCTCCGTTACTGGAACGGGATTTCGCGGTGCTCGCCGGACTGGGCTGGTTCGGCAAGAACACGATGCTGATCAATAAGCGAATCGGGAGCTGGTTCTTTCTGGGGGCACTCTTAACGGACGCCGAGCTGACTCCGGATGCGCCGCATGCATCGTCCCACTGCGGCACCTGCACTCGCTGCCTGGAAGCCTGCCCGACAGATGCATTTCCTGAACCGGGAGTTCTCGACGCGCGGCGCTGCATCTCGTATCTGACCATCGAACTCCGCGATCAACCAATCCCCCAGGATCTGCGCGAGGGCATAGGTAACTGGGTCTTCGGCTGTGATATCTGCCAGGACGTCTGTCCGTGGAATCGCAAAGCCCCCGCATCATCTGTCGAGGAATTCGAACCACTCAATGACCTCACGCCAGCCGACCTTACCTGGATTCTGTCACTGGACGACGACGCGTTCCGACAGCGGTTCCGAGGCACTCCTCAATACCGCACGGGCCGCTCCGGTCTGCTGCGCAATGCCGCGATCGCGGCCGGGAATTCGGGAGATCGATCCCTGATCTCCGCACTGACACAGGTTGCGGCCGATCACGAAGAACTGATTCGCGGTGCAGCCGCGTGGGCACTGGGTCGACTTGGTGGAGCGTCGGTCGAAGCAACACTCACGAATCGTCAACAAGTCGAATCATCGACCCCAGTGCTTCAGGAAGTCGACGCTGCGCTGTGTCGTGTTCGCAGGGATTCCTGAGTTGCGTCCGTTACCATGCGCCTCACCACTCCACAAATTGAACAGAGGACGACCCTGGAATGACTCTACGAAGTACTGTTTTCTCGCTGCTGACCGGTCTGATTTTTATTCCAACGGGGTCTGCGGCGGAAAAGCCGAACATCGTTGTCATCATGGCTGATGACATGGGCTATGGAGACGTGTCGTGCTACGGCGCCACCCGCCTGAAGACGCCGAACATCGATCGCCTGGCTGCGGAAGGGCAGCGATTCACCAGCGGATACTGCTCTGCGTCAACCTGCACGCCAACTCGATATTCCTTCCTGACGGGAAACTACGCGTTCCGTCGCAAGGGCACTGGGATTGCACCGCCCAACAGTCCGGCCATCATTCAGCCGGGCACGGAAACCGTTGCGTCTCTGTTGCAGAAGGCCGGCTATCAGACCGCTGTCATTGGGAAGTGGCACCTGGGACTTGGTGGACCCGACGGTCCCGACTGGAATGGCGATCTGAAGCCTGGACCGCAAGAGATTGGATTCGGTTTCAACTTCCTGTTGCCCACAACAAACGACCGCGTTCCTCAGGTCTACGTCCAGAACCACCGTGTCCTGAATCTCGATCCAAAAGACCCTCTGTGGGTCGGGAATAAAAAACCCAGCAAGGATCACCCAACCGGACTGACACATCGCGACACGCTGAAGATGGACTGGTCGCACGGCCACAACTCGACAATTCACAACGGCATCAGCCGCATTGGTTTCTACACCGGTGGTCACGCCGCTCGATTCCGCGACGAGGACCTGGCTGACGAATGGGTCAAGCAGTCAGTGAAATGGATCGAGGCCAACAAAGACCAACCGTTCTTCCTGTTCTTCTCCTCGCACGATCTGCACGTGCCGCGCATCCCGCACGAGCGGTTTCAGGGAAAGACATCGCTGGGCTTCCGAGGTGACGCGATTGTGCAGCTCGACTGGTGCGTGGGCGAATTGATGAAGACGCTGGATCGACTCGAACTGGCAGACAACACGCTGGTGGGCTTCTGCTCGGACAATGGCCCGGTTCTCGATGATGGCTACAAAGACGGTGCGATCGAGAAGAACGGCACTCACAAGCCGGCCGGTCCTTACAGCGGTGGCAAGTACAGCGTTCTGGAAGGTGGCACCCGAACGCCGTTCATCACTCGCTGGAAGGGCCGCATTCCATCCGGCGAGTCTGACGAACTCGTCTGCACAATCGACTTCGCCGCCAGCTTCGCCGCGCTGACTGGTGTGAAACTCGCAGAGGACGCGTGCATCGACAGCTTCAATGTTATCGGGGCACTGTTGGGCGAGGACGATGTCACCGGACGCGACCATCTCGTGCAGCAGGACAACGGCCGAGGCAACAACTACGGCCTGCGTGTCGGCGACTGGAAACTGCAGCGGCACGATTCGAAGAAAGCCCGCAACGTCGAACTCCGACTCGTCAATACGCCGGTGCCCCGCTACCAGCTGTTCGACCTGACGACAGACCCCGGAGAGAAGCAGAACGTCATCGAAGAACATCCCGATGTGGCGACGCGCCTCGTGGCGCAGCTAAGCAAGCTCATCGACGATGGCCGCAGCCGTCGCTGAATCAGAATAGTCTTTCGGCACCAGCACTCCGTGACTTCTGGTTTGGGAGGGCAGGAGCGTCGCCAGCAAAGTCAGGCCGGTGGGTCGGACGAGGCGTCCGACCCGCCAACTTTATGGCACGAGCACGCCGTTGACCGGGAATTGACCCGTGGACTGCCCGGCCGGTACGAAGAACGGCGTCGTCGCTCCCGTGATGACGTTGTCGACGTTGCCTGACAGGGTGATCGTTCCGCCCGCCTCGATCGCGCTGAAGAATATGCCTTGATCAATACCTGTCCCATTGAACTGGAACAGGTTGTTGAACAGGGCAACGCTCGACAGATCAGGAATCGTGGTGAAGTCAACAGCCGTCGTACCTGCTCCGTCGTCGGTCAGCACGTTCGACGAAACTGTGACTGTTGCCGCTTCGTTGTTGAGTGTGAACAGCATTCCCGTTCCGTCGTCGCCGTTGAAATCAAACGTGTTCGATTCGACTGTAAGCACTGCCGGTCCCGATGACACGAAACCGACGCCGACCGACGAATTGCCATCAAGCTGGAAGAAGTTGTTCCTTACGGTGATAGACGCGAGGTCTGTTGTGGACGGAGTTGTGAACCTCAACGCCTGATTCATGTCTGCCGCACCCGCGAACGTGTTCCCGCTGACGGTTGCGGCCAGGGTTCCATTCCAGTTCACGTCGGCGGCAAAGGAATTCGCCGCGGCAAGACTGACGTTGTTATTCAGAATTTGAAGGTCCAGTGACGAGCCTTCCGCGCCGGCGAGCGACGTGATCTGGAAGGCATCGGCCGCGGAATCTGTCACGACGTTTCCTGAGATCAGATGTGTGTAGCTGTCGACCGTATCGGCGGTCGCGGCAAGTACGACACCTGTTCCCGTCGCGAACGTCGAATTCACAATCTCCAGCAGCCCCGTATTATTGGTGGCGAATACTGCGGCTCCAGTTGTACCGGTCACCCGCAGACCGGCGACAGAAACGCGGTCGCTGCCCGAGTCGGTGAGCACCGCGCCGTTCGCGTCGAAGTCAACGCTCTGCAGCACAGTAGTGCCGGCGTTCTCCAGCACGACACCGGTTGTCGCGTTCTGAATTGAGCCGCCAGAGCCGACCACTCCAGTACCCAGCACGCCAAGAGTTCCGGTGTTATTAACCGACCGCAGACCGAATGTCGCTTTGTCACTAAAAATGCTGGCGAGTCGGATGTCGATTGCTGAATCCTCGATATCGATTGCCGCCCCGCCGTTCGTCGCGTTGATCGAGCCATTGGCAATCAGCAGATTCGTGTTGGTGCGAGCGAACAGACCTGTCTGTGCGTCAGTCGTGACATCGATATTGTCGAAGAACACCGTGCCCTGAGCATTCTGAATATCAATGCCTGGACCGGCAGTCGTGTTGACGCTCGTCAATCCGTTGAACGTCACGTCGCCAGTTCCGCCGCTGACCGTGACGCCGGATCCTGTGCTGGCCGTGACACCCACATTGTTGAGTCGAACGTCACCGTCTACGTTGGAGATCAGCAGCCCCTGACCGCTGTCCTGAATCGTCGCGCCTGACAGATCGACAAGCGTGTCGTCGGACGTGTCCTCGATCAGCACGGACCGACCAGTCGTATTCGAGATTGTACCGCTGGCTGTCACATTGGCCGCCGTCCCGTCCACATGCAGTGAGGCACCAGTGGCGTCCGCCAGCGTGACGCCTGATAACGTTGCCGGTCCGGTCAGATTCTGCAGAAAGACTCCATCGCCACCAGCGTTTTGTACGGACGTGTTACGAATGTCGATGTTGCCGACACCAATGCCGGTGATTCCGTTGCCGGTCGGGTTGTTGATTGTGAATCCAGACACTCGCGTGTTTGACGCAAGTGTGATCGGGTCTCCGGTAAGGATGGGGGCGACCGTCCCGGTCGTGACCGTGGGAACCTGAATCGTGCCGAATCCCGATGCGACCAGTTCACCGGCTGCCGTTTCGGCCAGCAGGAATTGACCATCCTGCAATGTGATGCCCTCCGTGAATGTGCTGTCCGCGTGTACGAACAGGATGTCTGGCAAGGCAGCTTGAGCTTCAGCAAACGTTGACAGCGGAGCCACGCCCGTACCGGCCGTTCCCGCATTGCCACTGCTTGATACGTGTTGCACCGTAAACGGCAAGCCCGTTGCGGCATTCACGGCGGCAATGCCGGACTGAACGAGCGTTCCGCGAGGCACGATGATGTTGTAGTTGCGCTGCGGGAACCGCTTCAGGAACTGCCGTGACGAACCACGCGGACCTCGTGTCCGCACACTGCTAGGCAGCACAATTGACCCACCGATGATCACATTCGAGCCGAACGTGTTGTCGTCAGTAAACTCAACCTGCGCACTGATCTGATCGTTGATGTAGCCACGGGCTCGCAACCGGTATCCGTCGATCGTTTCCAGTGTGTCACCTTCAAAATGATACCAGCCCGCGTAAACTCGCAGGTCGTGCTCGGCTGCGAAATCACCAGGTAGCACCAGTCCGAGTGTCAGATCGATGCCCGGCATGGCCTCGCCGACACTGCGGACTTCGTCAAACAGAAGCCGGTTGCCGGAAAACCGCTCATTGGTCAATTGACGCGAAAACACTGTGTCGCGGTCGGAAACCGGCACGTAAATATTGGCCAGCAGGTCGACATGGTTGATCCACATCTCAAGTGAGACACCGGCCTGATGAAACAGCTCACCGGTCGAGTGATCGGCGTCGTACCAGGCACTGACTCCGATCACGCGATCCCACTCTTCCAGATAAGCCCGGTAACCGAGACCCGCGTTGGCGCCAACCTCGCCGAAATTGTCGACAAACATCCGCAGATCACCGAACAGCACTGAGTCGTCCATCGGCACGATTGGAAGGAGTTCGAAGTGCGTGATCGAACCATTGCGGCCGAACGTCTCCATGGCCAGGTGTCCGGTTCGCGCCCGCAGATCAAATGGACCGCCGCTCGAAGCTTCCGCAGCCTGATCGACGGCGCGATCGAACGAATTCGTGACGCTCTCGGACGCATCTCCAACGTCCTCCATCAGCACGTCGAGCAGCTCCTGACCGTGGGCCATTTGGATGGGCACCACGATCAGCAGACCGAAGACGAATTGACGAAGCGTGCGGCCGACGGTTCCGTCCATATTCATGGAAACGACCTTCATCGGAACCGCAACGACGACGAATGACTCCGTGACGAAGCGCTGGAAAAGCGCATCGACTGCTGGAGAAATCGTGGCACGTGCGGGAAAAGTGTGACGGGGAGGGACCGCGTGCCCGAACGGGCAAAGTGAATTGATTGGGGCGGAAGACAAGGAGTTGATCAGGCCTGTATTGCCATGCAAACACGCCTGATCGACTGGCTTCCAGTCGGGGGGCGGGAGTTTAGTCCCGATCGTCGTCACGAGGGAACGGCAATTGAAGGCCAGGGCTGTCCCACGAAACAGGGGTCGCAAGACTTCCGACTTCCCGAACTCTTGCGAGTCCGGCGACATGTCAGCCAGTTTGAAACACAGAGACACTGAGAACTTTCAAGAGTCTGACAGAAGGTTGAAATACGACACTTATGTATTAATTGATATATATAAGTTCTTATAAATTCATACGTGTATGTATCAGTCGGATCAATAAAGACCCAAACCACCGTACGTGGGGAGACAATGTCCGATGGGCCGCAGAAAACGGATTCCCTGACAAATGCGTCTGTATCCACAGGAGTCAGGGGCCAATGACCAGCTCAACCATTCTGCTGTTTTTCACCGGCTCAGCCGCCGCTTTCACCGGATCGTCGATCCTGTTTGACCTGTTCTGGAAGGACCGGGCGAGAATCGATACCCGTGTCAACGAACGACTCAAGGGCAAACTGAAGCAAAAAGCCCAGGCGTCGTCGCTGCTTCGGAATCTCGGAAAACAGGTCAGCGATGAACTGAAGCCGGACTTCAGCCAGAAAATCGAGCTTCTGATCGAACAGTCCGGACTGGAACTGACTCCGAACCGGTTCTGGGCTCTGACGAGTGTGGCGGCAATCGCTGCAGCCGGCGTGGGCTATGCCACTCTTGGGGGATTCCTGTTCGCAATTCCCGCTGCCGTTGCCGGGGCACTGTTGCCCGTCCTTTACATCCGACGCAAATGCAACCAGCGTCGTGAAAAGATGCTCTCGCAGCTGAGCGATGCATTCGACCTGATGGGACGCACGCTACGGGCTGGCCACACATTCTGGAAGGCAGTCCTGTCGGTCTCGAAGGAATTTGAAGCGCCACTGGGTACTGAGATGGCGTACTGCCATCAGTTGCAGAATCTGGGCGTGCCGGCGGATACAGCGCTGCGGGAGTTTGCACGACGCAGCGGCCTGGTCGAGACGAGGATTCTTGTGGAAGCCGTCACTGTTCAGCAGCAGACAGGCGGAAACCTGAGTGAGATTCTGGACAGTCTGCGCGACGTGGTTCGTGAACGATTCCGGATCCGCGGGAAGATCAAGACGCTGACCTCGGAAGGTCGGATGCAGGCTGCCGTGCTGCTGGCACTCCCGCCGGGCCTCGGAGCCATTATTGCTCTGATGAACTTCCAGCACGTCCAGACGCTGTTCGAGTTCCAGAACGGCATCTTCATCGGTGGCATCCTCCTGATGGAGGCGATTGGGGCAGTTTGGATCAGAAAAATTGTCTCTCTCGACTATTGATGCGGATTACCCGGCAGTAGATCGCGTTCACGAATCTGGAGCTTAGCAATGCCTGTTGATTGGACTTCATTCGAATGGACAACCTGGGTCGTCCCCGTCGTGGCGACAGTGGTCTTCCTTGTGATCACTCAGGTAATGAGCCATCGCTCTAAAATGCAGGCTCGAATCGATCGGGCGACAGGCCGGGACAAAGCCGGACAAAGTGACGCCGTCGTACCGACGTTCAACCAGTTTGCTCGGCAGATGAGCAAGGTCGGCGAGGCAGTTCAGCCCAAGAGTGACGAGGAACGTACCCGACTGCGATCTCAGATGATCCGGGCCGGGTTCTATCATCCCCAGGCGGGCTACATTTTCCTGGCGGTCAAGGCGCTGGCAACCTTTGTGCCCATCGTCGGTGCGCTGCTGTGCATGATGTTGCTTCCCGAGTACTCAAAATACGGAACGGGCCTGGGTGTTGTCGGTGGAATTGCCGGTATCCTCCTGCCGAGCAAGTTCATGCAGCACAAGACGAAGGCACGCCAGTTGGCATTTCACCGGGCACTGCCGGATGTCATGGATTTGACTGTCGTCTGTCTCGAAGGTGGATTGGCTCTCACCGCAGCATTGCAGCGAGTTTCCGATTCCCTGGCCACGGCTCACCCCGCCCTCGCGTTCGAAATGAAAATCGTCGACCGCAGTATTCAGATGGGCCGCCAGACAGGCGAGGCTCTGAGAGAACTGGGGGAACGCGTCGACATGGAAGAACTCCGCACACTGGCCAGTGTCGTGGGTGAAGCCGAACGGCTCGGCGGTTCCATGGCCGGGAGCCTGAGAAACCTGGGCCAGACGTTTCGCGAGGAACGCACTCAAAAGGCAGAGATTCTGGCCCAACAGGCCGCCGTTAAGATTCTGCTGCCGACCGCATTCTGCATCTTTCCAATGATCCTGGTTGTTGTACTGGGACCTGTCGGAGTGACTTTCTACGAGACCATCATTAACTCGTCTCGATAGCGAGTGGAGAAGCTGGCAGAGGCAAACACCGTATGGGCATCCAACCCGCATAATCGGCAGACATTACCAGCCATCTCCATTAGCCGAATGACGACGCAATCGGAACATTGCGAGCACTGGCCATCTGCGGTCGATTGATGCAGCTAAAGCGGTACATGCGGAATGACGAAGAATGCCGTCAGTATCGACAACATCGTCACGCGTGTTGGGCTTCGGGGAAGGTACGGTTCAGGAGCTGAAGTGGTTGGTTCAGTGCCTGCCGCCAACGTCTATGGGCCAATCCCAGCTCAGCGCGCGACCGCTCATTCCCGAACTGGTGGGCTGCTCGTGCATTCAAAATCGCATTTGAGACCGGTCATCCTGACCTGCACCGGTCTATTGCTGCCTCTGGCCATCATCGCGGCAACTCAGGCACAGGCCCCACCGGCCGATGACGGCAAACCACCGCAGGTGGAGAGTCCTGCGGCCCAGAGCCCATTTATCAGCGAAAGACCACCTCGACCAATCGCCGAGGTCAATGCGTTTATCGAAGGATCGTCGCGAACAAACGATGCCGCGATCGAAATCCGATTGGGAAGCAGTCGGCTGTTGACCTTCAAGCAGCCTCTGGCCAAACCAGGCGGTGACAATCCTGTCATCGCCTTTTCGGACTCGCGCATCGCTGACTTCGAACTTCTTCCCAACAGTCGCATGTTGCGGCTACTGGGTCTGCGACCGGGCAACTCGGACCTGTCGATCACCACTTCTGACGGTGAAACCTACAGTTTTCTGGTAAACGTCGTCTTTGACCTGGACGTCATCAGAGCGACCGTCAAAGAGCAGTTTCCGACGGCGGCAGTCTCGATCAACCAGCTCCGTGAGCATCTTATCCTCACCGGCCAGGCGCGCAGCACAGTGCAGTCCGAGGAGATCGATAAGACCGTGGGCGATCTCATCCCCTCAAAAACGCCCGAACGCGTTGTTGAGGGTGGCGCAGGCAAACCGGACGATGAGATTGAGGTTCGGATCGTCAATCTGCTGGAAGTCGTTTATGACCTGGACGCCATTACGGCGACGATCGCTCAGTTGTATCCCGACGCCTCCGTCCGAGTCACACAGGTTCGTGAGAACGTTGTGCTGACCGGAGAAGCAGTCAGTTCCCGTCAGTCCTCAAGAATTGTTCAGTCTGTTGAGACACTGCTGCCGGCACCACAGAGTGCCGACCTTCGGATTCTGAATGAACTGAGCATCCGATATGACCTGGATCACGTTAACGAGAGAATCCGTGAGCTGTTTCCGGATGCGACGGTTTCTATCACACAGCATATTGATGACGTTCTTCTGACCGGCCAGGTGAGAAGTACGGCACTGGCGTACGAACTCGAAGAGACAATGCTCTCGCTGATACCGAAAGTCGAGACTGAAGATTTTCGGGTCCTGAATCGGCTGCAGATTCCAGGCGCTCAGCAAGTCATGCTGCGTGTCCAGGTGGCCGAACTGAACCGCACTGCGATGCGTGAAATCGGGGCCAGCTTTCTGTTCAGCGACAGCAACTCGATTATCACGTCACCGGTCGGTGGTGCATTGCAAATCGCACCGGGCGTGCAGGACAGCAGCACTCTCGCCGCGAACGGCCTTTCTTCCATGCTCACAACTCTTCCTGGTGCGACCGCGACTGCCATCGGAATCTTCGATGCGTCCAATTTCGCAGTGCTGTTCCGGGCGTTGCGAGACAACGCGTTCATGAGAATCCTGGCTGAGCCGAATCTGGTTGCCATCAATGGCGAGGATGCATCTTTTCTTGCTGGTGGTGAATTTCCCATCGCCGTGCCGCAGCAGAACGGAGTTAATACCGTTGAGTTTCGAAGGTTTGGCGTCAATCTCGACTTCACGCCGACGATTTATCCAGACGACACGATTCGATTGAGAGTCGCACCAGAGGTGAGTTCTCTGGACTTCTCGATCGGTGTCACGCTGTCACCGGGAGCGTCGCCGATTCCGGGTCTGAACTCTCGCAGTGCCGACACAACTGTCGAACTGCGCGAAGGACAAACGTTGATGATGGCTGGTCTGCTGCAGGTTGAAATCTCTGCCCAGACGCAACGCGTTCCCGGACTCGGCGACATGCCCGTACTGGGCAGTTTCTTCCGGAACAGCACGTCGCGCAACGTCGAAAAAGAACTGGTCGTGATGGTGACGCCGTACATCGTCGATGCGGTCGACGAAGAGGACGCGCCTGCATTGCCTGGAGACGATATTAATGAAGCCAATGAACGAGAGTTCTTCCTGTATGGGCGCATCGAGAGTTGTGCCGCCGGTTTTCGCAGTACGACGGACTACCCGCGCTGCCGTGAGATGATTCGGATCGAAAGTCGCTTTGTGCAAGGGCCGCATGGCTACTCGAACTGCGACAACTGCCGCTGAATCGATGGTTACGTTTCAAGCAGCCCGCCCGGGCAACGTTCGGTCAATACTGATTCCCTGTCAGAGTGCGCCCATAGCGGGTGTGACCCGGAGACTGACGATGGTGTGTAATAAAGTGGGCTCGTCCCTGCATCAGAATCTGAGAGCATCGGTTGCGATCGGACTCGTGTTTTTGATGTTCCCAGGCAGCGAATCTGCTTTCGGTCAATCCGAAGACACCAGTAGCCCGCCAGTGGTCGCGGATTCCGCAACGACTGCGCCAACTGGAGCACGCTCGGAAGAACCCGAGGTCGTGTATGCCCCCGTGGTCACGGAATACCGTTCGCCGGAACCTGATCTCGGGTTTATAGACCGTCTCGCATATTTCTTCGGTTTCGAACGACGGGAACGACTCTTCTCACCACCGATCGGGTCTTCGCTACGAGAACACGTGACGCTGCATCGACTTCGAGGCCGGGCAGCGCGGGCCCTGTTGTATGACTATGACTTTCAGCCGGGATCCAGTGAACTCAGGCAGCGAGGTCAGGAGAAGCTGCAGACGTTTGCAGACTGGGTTATGGAATCTGGCGTTCAAGTGGTTGTCGAACACACTCCCAGGTCGCCCAAACTGGCGACCGCTCGCAAACAGACTGTCGTCGTTCAACTGCTGGAGGTCGGAATCACGAACGCGGCCGACTTTGTCATGGTGGGTCGTCCGCTAGTGCGTGCCAAACGGGCCATCCAACCGGTGCGATTCGTACCTCGGAATTCGAGCACCGCTCCAGCAACACCACCAGCCCCCGCCGTACCACCGAATCCAGTCGCACCGCAGATTCCGGCACTTCCGCAGACTCCGGGTTCTCCTGGAGCCCCTCCGGCACCGGCGCCAGGTCCACGGGTACCAACACTCAGTCCCGGGTCGTTTCAAACTGGTGGGTGAGCGATTTGTGGCGGATCAATGAGACAGCAGATTCTTGCGAGTCTGTCTTAGTGCGATTCAATCAGCAGTTTTGAGGAGCAGGGAATGATACGAGTTGGTCTCACACTCGCGATGTGCGTACTTGCGGCTGGCTGCCATTCAATTGAAGAGAGTCAGGCCGATCGAAGCCATCCATCGGTTCCCTCGACGCCGCAACCGGAAGTCGAGGACACGTCGAGCGTGATTACGGCCGAGGGCAAATCCAGCGTGCAGCTCGCTGTCGCTCGGCTGCATGAGCAGAACGGCCAGACTTCGCAAGCGATGCACGTGTATCGAGAAGTCCTCGAACGCTCCCCAGGCTGCGCCGAAGCCATGTGGCGACTGGCCGTTCTGCACGACCTGCAGGATGCGTTCGACAAGTCAGAGCCGCTCTACCTTGCTGCCATTGAGTTTGCACCCAGGCTGACGGACCTGCGCTGCGACTTTGGTTATAGCCTGTACTTTCAGAACCGCTGGGATGAATCCGAAGCGCAATTGCGTGAATGTCTCCGTCTGAACCCTGATCACCGTCGCGCTCGAACCAACCTTGGGCTGGTACTGGCTCGGAATGGTCAAAGTGACGAAGCACTCGCCGAGTTTCGGAGAGCTGGCTGCACGCCGTCCCAGGCGCACGCCAATGTTGCTTATGCTGATTGCCTGCGTGGTGCACTAGCACGGGCTCTCGAGCATTACGAAACCGCCTTGCAGCTCGATCCGCAGTCCGAAACAGCGAAGGCCGGTCAGCGTGAGGTCGTGTATATGCTGACCGAAGCAAGTGTGGCCAGCGTCGATCCGTAACCTGACTTACCGGGATAAACGCACGTCCTGCGATGTCAGCGTCCACAATCCGTCGCTGGCTGTACGAGCTCGTTTGCTTCTGGATCGGTCTGGATCGTGTTCACACTGATGTCGTGCGTTTCTGGATTCGCGCCGCTGCGATTGATAGACTCGAAGTCGTTTCGATCTCAGTCAATCAGGTGGCAGGGCCAGCGTGATGAGCGGACAGGCACTTTCTGAGATCGAACGTCTGCGAAATCTCGACTCAGTCTGCGAGCAATTCGAGCAATCGTGGATCGACGGTGAGCCCGTTGATATCGAAGAGTGCCTCGGCAGTTTCCGCGAGCCCGACTGGACCGAGGGTCTCAATGAACTCATACAGATTGAACTTGAGTTCCGACGTAGGCGCGGCGAGTCACCCGAAGCTGATGGCTACATCCAGCGCTTTCCGGACTATGCCGATGGCATCCGGAGTATCTTTGAAGTCGCATCCGATCGTCACGATGAGAACCTGAGTCCGGAGCATCCACTCCGGAAGTTCCCTCACGTTCGGGACCTGTTTAAGGGACTTCCGCCGTTTTCCGAAACGGACCCGGAGGCTCTGTCGCTGCTACTGGAGAATGCCACGACCGCAAGCTGGTCGCACGGAGAGTTCCTGCTGATGCAGGGTCAACCCGCTCGCGCAATGCTTTTGATTGTGGAAGGTGTTGCTCAGGTCATTCACGTTTCTGACGGTTATGCCCGCGTCGTCTCGCAGGTCAGCCCCGGCGATGTCGTTGGTGAGATGAGCATTCTGATGAACACGGTGTGCACGGCCGACGTCGTGGCCTGCGGTGACCTCGTCTGTTGTGTCGTCGAGCGCGACGAAGTGCTTTCCGTGATCGACCGCGTCGCCTCATTCCGGTCTGCACTGCTCGATCTGGTGTCGTCCCGCATGAAGGACCAGGGGAGGCAGGACATACTTTACGGGCGAAAAGCCGGGAATTTCCGCATCTGCGAATGCTTGGGCAGAGGCGGCATGGGCATCGTTTACCGCGGCGAATCCGACGACGAAGACGGCACGTCGGTCGCACTCAAGATGCTCAATCATCGACTGACAGCCGATCATCGAGCCGTGCAGCGATTTCGACGCGAAGTCAATGTCGGACGCCAGCTTTCGCATGAAAACATCATTCGCGCGCTGGGTTCGTTTTCAGCGTTTGGAACGCGCTTCATCGTGCAGGAGTACTGTCCCGGACGGCCGCTGTGCGAAGTGATCGAGCGTTCGGGACCTCTGGAAGAAAAAACGGCACGAGGAATTGTTGGACAGGTTGCTGCTGGACTCATACACGCTCACCAGAACGACATCATTCATCGTGATGTCAAACCAGCGAACGTCATGGTGACAATCGACGGAGACGTGCGGCTGGCCGACTTCGGTCTGGCATCAGCCCCATCGGATTCCCAACTGACATCCGAGGGAATGCTGATTGGGACTCCGGCGTATATGGCTCCGGAGATTATCTCCAACGGCAAGGTTACTGACCGAGCCGACGTGTACGGATTGGGTTCCCTGGCACTGGAACTGCTGACGGGACAACCAGTGTTCAAGGCCGACAACGTGCTACTGCTGTTCGCAAAACGGTCCAACTGGACTCTGCCGGCCCGCGAGGACATTCCCACAGTCCCTGACGAGGATTTCTATGAGTTTCTCCGTCAGAGTCTGCAGCAGGATCCCGACATGCGCGAAGTTGACCTCGCGGAAATTGCGAAGTGGGCTGACCGTGCCCCGAACCTGATTGACGAGTCCTGGTTTCAACACGTCGCGCAGGTTGAGCCGACCATCATCGAAGCCATACGCGGACAATGCGTACTGAACTTCGGCAAGGAGTGACGTTGACTACCGCACCTGCCTGCTGACACATGGACTCGTCGTGTCTATCCGAAACGGTGGCTGGCAGCTGTCAGCCACCGTTTTTGCATGCGCTGATGCCAACGTGGGGGAATCGAGCTTTTTCTGAAAAAACATGCTTCCTTGTGTCCGCGGCAGGGATCAACACGAATCAACAGGTAACGCGGGTCAGACTCAACTGACCTGAACCCCGAAACACTCGAAACTTTCAGGAGAGAACCATGACACTGCTCAAATCACTGCGGAAGTTTGCTGCAAGCGAAAATGGCGCCACGATGGTCGAGTACGGCCTGATCGTCGGATTGCTGTCGCTGGTCGTCATCGGAGCCGTCACGAGCTCTGGTGCCGCGCTCACCGAGCTGTTCGGGACCGTGTCGACTTCGCTGAGCGGTGCCGCTTCGCAAGCCGGGTCTGGAAGTTAATCTGGCGGCCGACGCGGAGTCTGATCCGCGTCACGCCACGTCTGCTGCCCGAAACGGTGGCTGGCGGTTGTCCGGTACGTCCGGCGACCGTCAGCCACCGTTTTTGCATGCGCTGATGCCAACGCGGGGGAATCGAGCTTTTTCTGGAAAAACATGCTTCCTTGTGTCCGCGGCAGGGATCAACACGAATCAACTGGTAACGCGGGTCAGACACAACTGACCGGAACCCCGAAACACTCGAAACTTTTAGGAGAGAACCATGACACTGCTCAAATCACTGCGGAAGTTTGCTGCAAGCGAAAACGGTGCCACGATGGTCGAGTACGGCCTGATCGTCGGATTGCTGTCGCTGGTCGTCATCGGAGCCGTCACGAGCTCTGGTGCCTCGCTCAACGAGCTGTTCGGGACCGTGTCGACTTCCCTGAGCGGTGCCGTTTCGTCGGCTGGG
>CAYSJO010000328.1:0-4204 GCA_964431285.1 uncultured Planctomycetaceae bacterium | reverse complement strand
TGTCCCCGGTCGTCACTCACAATTCGAACGAGTGACCGACGACCGGCTCCGACGAAGGCAAATCATCCAGGGCGTATTGCATCACACAGATGCTCTGTCCCATACAACCATCACCCCGCGCACACGAAAACTGGGGAAGTTCACTCGCTGCCAAACAGCACCTTGGGTCAAGCGAAAGAAACCCAATGAGTCGGTCCGATTGATTTGCGACGTATTCAGCGACATAGCTGTCGCCCACAACCCACTCAACTGGGCTTTGCCTCCGAAAACAATCGAGCGGTCCGCAAGTGTCGCAGAAGCCTGGTACTCCGATTGCCGAACAGTCAAATCGCCCTCAACGCCCGCCCGCGCCCGTTTCGCCTGCAGCCGGAAATCATCCGTAAAATGTCGCGAATACTTCCACGCGTGGCTGTGGACGTCGACGATCATTCTCGGTCACCCACGTTACTTTGAAGTCATCACCCATACGCCCTTCCATTCCCCTTCCGGCGGATTCTCCTTCAGGAACTTACAACGCTCAATATACAGCTTTGACGCCTTATCGCTGGGATGCAGTTCCAGAGCTTCTTTAAAGCCACTGATGGCTTTACTCCAGTTTCCTTCACGATACTCGGTAATTCCGTCACGGAAATGGTTCGTGACATCGGACATCGATGGAAACGATTCGTCGGTGTGGTAGTCCAACACTTCGTGGATAAGAACTGGTTCTGTCTTTCCTTTGACCACCACGGAATCCACTTCTCTCGTCCGGTATGTGCCCTTCAACTGCTTGAGCGTAAACTCACTGATCAGAAGATGGGCCCCATATTGTTTGCAGGCACTTTCCAGGCGGGCCGCAAGGTTTACTCCGTCACCAATAACGGTGTACTCCTGCCGTTTGGGAGAGCCGATATTGCCTGATACCACCTGATCGGTATTCAACCCGATGCCAATGTCGATGGACTTCAAACCCTTTTCCTGACGAACAATGTTAAAGGCTGCCAGGTCGGTCATCATTTTGATGGCCGTGCGCAGTCCGCGGTCCGGATCGTCTCCATGGGAAATTGGCGTACCGAAGACCGCCATGATCGCGTCGCCGATGAACTTATCCAGGATGCCGCCTTCCTCGGTGATGCACTCGATCATGACCGTGAAGTACTCATTCAGCATCGTGACCGTACCCTTGGCACCCAGCTCCTCAGTCAAGGTTGTGAAGCCGCGAATATCAGAGAACAGCACGGTGGCTTCGCTTAGCGTGCCACCCAGAATGTCACCACCTGCCTCCAGCACGGTATCGGCAAGGGCCGGGTCCATGTATCGGGACATGGTAGACTTCATACGTTTTTCGCTGCTGATGTCCTCCAGCAACACCATCGACCCGAGATGCTCACCCTTGCCGCCGGTCAATGGCGAGACGTTGACGTTGACGGACTTCTTATCTGACTCCTCAAGCCCGATTTCGGCATCCATCGTGACGATGGACTCATGTTGTGTTGCCACTCGTTCCAGATTGTCGACGAGCCAACTGTTGTCGTCACCAAAGAATTCCTGTGCCGACTTGCCGATGATCTGCTCCGCGGCCACGCCCAGGATATTCATGCCAGCCTGATTGCAGGTTACGATCTGCTTCTCGTCATCAAACGTCACCAGCCCGTTAGACATACTCTCAAGGATGCCCTCGTTGTATTGCTTGATGCTTTGCATGTCGTCGAACAACTTGGCGTTTTCCAGCGCGATCGTGATTTGCGCGGTAAACGCCTTCAGGCGAACCTGATCATCTTTTGTAAACGTGCCACCGATCTTATTCAGGACTTGAGTTACTCCAATTCGTTTACCCTGCTTATTGGCAAGGGGCACGCACAGCAACGAACGAGTGAAAAAGCCTGTCTGCTTATCAAACGCGGGATTAAAGCGAAGATCGGCGTAAGCGTACGGAATGCTTACCGACTCGCCCGTCTGAAACACTGTACCAGCGATGCCTTTGTCATTCGGAAAACGAATCCGTTCCCGCTGACCCACCGCACCTGCACTTGTCTCGGTGTATAACTCGTTCGTCTTGTCGTCGTTGATGAACAACGTTGCCCGCTCGGCGTTCAACATGCCGGTGATCATTGACATGATCATGACCAGCAACGGACCCAACTGAATCTCGGACGAGATCTTGGCAACCATGTCCAGGAATTCAGCCTCCTTATGCTGGTTCTCCAACATTTGAGAAACGGAGAGGGAGCCCTGTAGCACGGTAGACGCCTGGAGTGTGATCAGCTCCAGCAGTTCCAGGTCTGCTTTGGTGAATCGACCTTTGGTTTTGTTGAGTGCCTGGGCAACTCCAAGCGCTCTCCCGCATCTGGTTCGTATGGGTGCGCAGATAATGTTACGCGTCTTGTATCCCGTCATCTCGTCTACGGCGGAATTAAAAGTTTCATCCGCATAGGCGTTGGCGATCAGTACGCCTTCACCACTTAAGAAAACCTGCCCGATTACACCAGCAGTATCCGACACGCGGATTTCTGGAATCTTGTCTCCAAGTGCAGCGCGGGAATAGAGTTCACTGCTCTCTGAATCGTGCAGAAACAAGGTGCCACGCTCCGCACCCGTTTCCTCGTTAATGATCTCCAGCAATCGCTTCAGTTGTTCGTCAAGCGTGCGGAGCTCGGCGAGCGAATCCACGACATGCAGGAGCAGTTCCGGGCCCACACCGTTTGACGTGGCCGATCGACTCTTCGCGGACGATTTTGTTTTACTTTGCGTTGCCATGAGTTTTCTCTAACTCGGCTCGAAGTGCCGCTACCATGTCCTGATAGACTTTCACTTCTTCGCGTTGTTTCTGTTCAAGGGCACGTTGGTCAAATCTGTGTTTTCCTTCGACGGAGTCAAGTTCGTCGCGCAGGACTCCAATTGCCTTCTTTAGAGTCGCATTCTCAGCGACCCACTTGCTGCGTTCAGATGCTTCGGACGTTTCGGCGCGACCACGCATCAGTTCCAGCTCTTCACGCAGCGCTTCGATCGCTGACTGCAGATTCCTGATCTCACCATTTTTTTCGGTGAGCACAGCTTGTGTGCGCGCGTTTGCCTTTTCACGCACACGCTCCATCTCGTCCCGTAACGACGCGATAGCGTCCTGCATCTCACTGGCAGCGCGATGTGTGTCACCGGATGCGCGTGTTAATGCGTTCTGCTTTTCCTGATCCGCTATTTGCAATTCATCTCGCAGTTCTTCAATTGCTGATTGCAGGTTCCTGATCTCGCCGTTCTTCTCACTGAGCACTGCATGTGTTCGTTCGTTCGCTTTGTCGCGGACAAGTTCCAGCTCGTCCCGCAACGCCGCAATGGCCTCCTGCATCTCAGTGATGGCGCGATGAGTGTCGCCGGATGCCCGCGTCAAAGCATTTCGCTTTTCCTGGTGCGCTTTTTCCAGTTCCGATCGCAGTTCACTCGCGGTCTCCTGATGCTGGCTCAGTTGGCTTCGCATTCCGGCAACAGCACTCAGGACCTGCTGATTTGTTGAATCCGATTGTCGCTCAAGTTCATCGCGCAATGCATTGATCGTTGCATGCAGCTGACGTTTTTCGGCGATGCGTTCGGTATCCACCATCGGATGTCTCAGACCTCTCGATGTTCCACGTCAAACACGTGGTTATGCATATTTGCCACCCACTGTTTCCCCTCCTGAGTGACTCTCAAGTATCGCAACGCGTCAATCACATAGGGGCGTACAACATTCCAATAGAACCCGGAATAGTTGTGTCGCATTTCTGTCGGACTCGAACAGCCAATATTCTTCAGCGTCCCCAGCTCATGGAACTCGTAATAGAGCGCAGGCAGCTTTCTCAAATATCCGGGGTCTCCCAACTGTCCTATCAGGTCAGCGGAACGCAGCATTCCGCCCAGGCTGGTCGTGTCCTGATGGAATTCGTCGTCTGGGATTGGAAATCGCGTCATTTCAATGTAGTCCGCGACACGATCAACATCGATATCGACGAGTTGAGATTCCCCAAACCGCTCTCTAACGAACAGCTTGCTGCGATCCACATGATGCGGCGTCAACACCACATCCGTTCCTGTCGGTTCAATCTCGATTGTGCCGCCATCGACGCCAGAGGCAACGACATTCTCACCGTCCTGCTTACAGACTCCTCGGACGTAGCCGATATCATGACACAGCGTGGCCAGTGTGAAGTGCAACCAGTCCCTAGGTGAAACTCCGCCTTCACTAAGGTGCTTA
>CAYSJO010000327.1:0-5218 GCA_964431285.1 uncultured Planctomycetaceae bacterium | reverse complement strand
CCCACGTAATAAACTTTGGAACAACCTTCTCGCCGGGCGTGGCATCGTCATACGCGTAGTCCTCAGGGAATACTGTCGAACGAGTACTGTCAAAGGCAACGCGTTCCATGTTTGGCTGAAGCAACGTTACAAGATTCGCCTTCGAGAAACGGTCGTCACGAAGCGTTAGCGCCGGCTTTCGCGTGTCCACGCGATCAAAGTCGGTTGAGCCAAAGAAGGAAGCCATTTCGTAGAAGTCTCGCTGAGTCCAATTGGCGAATGGATGGTCGTGGCATTGTGCGCAGGCAACATTGGCTCCAAGGAATGTGGTGAGCGTATTGGACAGGCTGTCGAGTGGCATGCTCGCATCGCGTAAAAGGTATGCGGTAGCACCATACTCTCCGAGTCGACCCTCTGCGGTGAGCATGTCATAGACAATTTCATCCCATGAACGATTCTCCCGAAGTTGGGACTTGAGCCATGTGTGGAAGGTATAGGTCTTTCCAATTCGGTAATAGTCATCTTGCACACGAAGCATGTCTCCCAGCCAGTTGAACATGTGAGACTCGTGGCCGGGAGACTCCAGCAACGTATCAATTAACCTCGCTCGACGGTCTTCGCGAGTGTCGGCGTGAAAATTTCCAAGTTCCTTATCAGTCGGAATGAGACCGATCACATCCAGATACACGCGGCGGACGAATTGAACATCGCTGACCGGGAAATTCGGCTGAAGGTCGTGCTTCGCCAGATCAAGTCGAATGATCGCGTCAATTCGCGAGGTAGCGTCCACCGGATCGTCAGCACGTGTATTCATTGTTGCGAAGGTGAGGCCCAGCAGCAGGCTGCAATATGTGATTGGTTGTGGAGTCATTGGCGTTATTACAAGTCGGAGATGATGTTTTAGTTTTGGGAGGTTGTTAGGCGGGCGGCAGATGAGGATTCACCTGCTGTAGCTGGATTCGTGAGAATTCAGCCGGACCGTCTGAACTCTCACGAGTTCAGCTACTGGTCGGGAAAGAGTCGCAACCTACTGCTGTTCCGAGACGACGACGCGGATCTGATCGACAGCCGAACTCGCTGAAAGGTCAAGCGACAAAGTCCGGCGGCCCCGGCTGAGTGTCACACTGTCTCGACCTGAATCGGGCAGGTCATCCGGGCGGGTTGGCTCAATGCCACGCCGGGTGTCTCCGTAATTGCCCAGTGGATGACCGAGCAGTTCGTCAGTTCTGGTCAGCAGCGTCGTCCTGCCAATCAGTCCGAGAATCGGCCGATCGAATGTGATCTGACCGATGACTCGTGCGCCGTCGGACTCTGCTCGAGTGAATTCACCGATCGGATTGAGCTGAAGTAGGTAGCTTCGAACGGTCTGACCGGCTGCGATGGGATGCTTGTCCTGACGACGAACCCGTATGTACTGGCCCGGTTCGGTCACGTTGACTTCAAGTTCCGATTTCAGCAGAACATGAGATCGCTCGGGGAATACCAGAATGCGGTCACTGTCCTCGTATCTTCCCGGGACGAAGTCGGGGCCGGGTGAAACAAACTTCATCAGGCCAGTCGCCTGCAACACACCAGACGTGACCGGCCACGCGTCTTCATAACGCTCCGTCGAGTAGTCCACCGAATCGATGGAGTCGGCTTTCGGCCAAGACCGGACGGCGTTGCCTTCGCGGACAAGCTGAGGCGTCTCCGCACTTTCAGCCAGCCTGACTTCCACTTCGCCCTCAAAGACGCAGACGTCGGTTTCGCCGTCGGCTCCCACCGAGACACCGAACGCCGTCCCCAGATCACCGACATCCACCGCTGGCGTCACCACTTCGAAGCCAACAGCAGACTGTGGTATGCACGCCGTCAGGATTCCGCTTTCCAGTCGCGTTCTCTCTTCACTAACAATCTCGAACCGAGCCGGCCCTTGAAGCGTCACCATCGCACCGTTGGCAAAGTCAAGGCGAACGATTCCGACTTCCAGATTCAGCAAACCAGCGCCGATGAAATCTCCTTGAGAGCAGTCACGATCTGACAGGCGTGCGTGCGACTCATAGGCAATAGTCGCGATCGCGTTCTCTGGCTGGACAGCCTGGTGATCGCTACCGGGCTGAAGTACGACGAACAGCAGCAAAGCAACTGTGGCCAGCGCTGCAGTGATCCAGACAATACGATCTTGGGAATGGCGACCGGCCTGAGAACGGACCGACTCAACGTTCAGTTGAAACTCGCCATTCTGCAGTAGTTCACTCGCGTGCTGATCAAGCAGCGTCTGCCGGGCAAAGAGATCCGCATTGGCTTCGTCGGCTCCAACCCATTCAAAAAGCTCAGCGAGTTCGTCGGCGCTGAGATCATCGTCAAGATAGCGGTCAATCTGGCGAATCATGTCGCTCATGCCAGGTCCTCCGTATTGAGTTTCTGGTCGACACATTTTCGCAGAGCCGCCCGCACTCTGTGCAGCATCACGCCCACGTTGCTGGCGGTCATCCCGAGCCGGCCGGCGATCTGCTTCAGCTCCAAGCCCTCGGTGTACCGCAGCGAGAGAACTTGACGACTCTGCCCCCGGACCTGTCCGAGACAGTCGGCCAGCGAGTCCTTCATCAGCTTTGCCTGAGGCTCAAGTCTCTCAAACGACAACGCCACCTGATCGATAGCGTCCGAGAACTCAACTCGGCGGTCGCGATACTTCTCGCGCAGATGAGCCAGCACGACACGCCGAGCAATCCCCAGAGCCCACCCGATGAAAGGCCGCTCCGGATTCCATTGCTCGAACTTCTCCACGATGACGAGAGCGATTTCCTGCAGCACATCAGCAGCCTCCACCCGATCACGCAGAAAGCTGCTCACGAACCGCCCCACTGAAGGCTGAGCCCGTGTCCACTCGATCGTCATTCGCTGAACAGAGTCTGAATCACTCATCACACCTGGGTATTGTCGGCGGCCGCTGATCCATTACAGGAATTCTTGAGATTTCAGAGAATCCAGCGCGAATGCAGATTCAGCAGTCGATGGAGAGACACCGTCCACGGACTGTCCTGCTCTCGATTTTGAGCGCCACTCACGGGGCAGTGGTCGGATTCTCGTACCAGACGATGTTCCTGCTGGTGTCGCCAGCGATCAGAATGTCGAGGACTTTGTCGCCGTCCATGTCCGCTGCACGGATATCGTACGAGCCTTGGTTCATGCCAATCAGATCACGGGAGAATTCTCCCGTGCCGGAGTTTTTGTACCAGACGGCGATTCCGCTCGAATCCCGGCCGCACGTCGCAATATCAGTGTCGCCATCGTTATCCAGATCGACCGTTGCCAGGCAATGCGGGCCTTCAATTTCTGCGTCTATCTCGACGAGTTCGAACTTCGGCGCCTTGAACCAGAGTACCCCCTTACCGTGTCCACGAGTGGCCACGAAATCGAGATGGCCGTCAGCGTTGACATCGACGGGATGAATATTGGTCGCGCCGGGCTGATCGTCAGCGAGGAGGTGCTTCTTCCAGACGGCCGTGGCGGCCGGGGGCTGTTCCCACCATGCAAACCACTGGCCGCCAGGAAATCCATCGCCGCCTTTCGCAGCACAGGAGATGTCCGGCCGGCCGTCTCCGTTGATGTCACCGAATCCGGTGTAGTGGGAACCACCCGGTGCGTCGCGATCTGCAAAGACATGCCGGATCCAGTTCCTGGCTGAGTGAGGAGTTTCTGGAACCTGAAGCCAGGTCAGCGAGTCCGGAATGTCCGTCTTTCCGGCAGGACGACCGGAGTTGGCAATGAGATCAACTCGGCCATTGCGATCGACGTCACCGGTGATCAGGCAGTGCGTGCCAAGAATCTCATCGTCGATCGTTCGATAAGTCCACGGACCCTTTGCGTCTGGCTCGTCCGGACATTCAAGCCAGAACACTGTGTTGTTTGATCCGCAAAATCCAGATCACCGTCGGTGTCGACATCCATCAGGCAACTATGGATGCAGCTCGTCCGAGGCCTGTTGCGAGAGTTGCCGGCATCGAAGACGTGTACGGTCTGCGGTTTCCAGACCGGACCTCGAAGGAGAACAACGTGTCCGTCGTACGAAGAAAGGATGTCGATTGCCCCATCGCCATCAAAGTCATTTGCGACCGCGGAATTGATCATGCTGTCTGCGCCGGACACGACAACGTGCTTCTTCCATTGCTCGGCGTCGGCGCGCACTTCAACGCTCAACAGAGCAACAGTGACGAACAGGACTCGTTTTCCTGGACCACTGGCCATAATTCGCTCTGCGGTCGTTCTAATCTGTGTTTCGGCTGACCTGCTGACTGGCATGACATGATATGCGGCACCGGTACGTTCCATTGGCTACTTTCGAGGTGTCCGCTTAACCCACTGGAACGAATCCCCCTCATATCGGGCACGCAGTGTCCCGCTCTTCGGGCTGTGCCCCTGCGGCGCCAACCTTGTCGGAACCTTCTGACGGTATGCTGCGATGATGTCGGCACGCTCTGGGGTCTGCGCGAGGTTGTTGTGCTCGTGAGGGTCTTTACTGACGTTGTACAGCTCTTCCTCACCACTTCCGTATCGCGTGTAACACCACTGCTGATTGATCAGTGAGAAGCTGTCGTGATTGCACTGGAGGACCGTGCGATCTGTTGCGGAGTCGGGATTCTTCAGGGTTGAGACCAGCGAGAGGCCTTCGTTCGCCGGGTTGGTCGGCAATCCACAGAGTTCCAGCAACGTCGGATATGTATCGAGAAGACTGACGGTGGTATCGACGGTGGCTCCTTTAGCAACGCCCGGTCCGGCCCAGATAAACGGAACATTTGACGTTCGCGCCCACAACGTGTGCTTGGCCCAGCAGCCTTTCTCACCGAGGTGATACCCGTTGTCGCTCCACAGCACGATGATCGTGTTGTCCGAGTAGGGCCCGGCTTCGAGTGCATCCAGCACGCGGCCGACCATGGCGTCGGCGTAGGACAGCGCGGCCAGATAGCCCCGCACCATCTTTCTGCCCGACTTCAAGTCGCGGATGACTTTGTCGTCGCGGTTCTTTCGGGCAATCGTCTTCTTCTTCAGCAGAGGCGGGAGATCGTCGAGATCACCAGGGTGCATCCTAGGCTGCTCGACCGATTGCAGCGGATGCATCTTGTGCTGGTTCAGCGGGAACTGGAATTTGAGCAGGCTGGCGTTAGCGAGTTGAGTTTGAGTTCATTGTGGGATCGAGTTGAGTGTCAGGCAACTGCCCTTGGGTCCTGACGTCGCTGGCGGGCTTCTTCCAGTTTGCGGT
>CAYSJO010000326.1:0-2098 GCA_964431285.1 uncultured Planctomycetaceae bacterium | reverse complement strand
CCGGCGGTGGCGGAGACGGCGGCGTGCCCAGCAGATTCTCCAGGACCCAGATTCCGCGGACGACTGGTTGCGTTTCCACACCGTTTGAAGTGAGCGTGAGGATGCTGCCATGACCGAGGAGACCGCCACGGCGATGCTCCGGCTTCAAGGCGACCTGTTGGAAGCCGTTGCCAGTGACTCCCTCGATTCCGTAGTGACGAGCCAGCGCCACATTTACGAACGTGTAATCAGCGTCGACGAACCTGAGCACACTCTCGTTTTCATTCAGCAGGTGATTAAACAGCCGGTGCGTTTCTTCCCGCATGGCCGATTCGAGATTGTCGGCGTAGTAGGTTTTATTGGCGGTGGGGTCAGGCGGCATCGCACCCAGTTGCCGCATTCCCAGCCACTGACCGGGGAAGTTCTCCGAGAATGCGGCTGCTTTGGGATCGTCCAGCATTCGATCCACCTGTCCGGCCAGCACGTCTGGAGACGACAGTTCGCCTCTGGCCGCGAGTCCGAGGAGTGTTTCATCCGGCATTGAACTCCACAGGAAGTACGACAGCCGCGTCGCCAGTTCGTAGTCGTCCAGCTCTCGATCGTCGTCCGCGGATTCCGGTTCGACGAGGTACAGAAAACCCGGCGACGCAAGTAAAGCCCGCAGAGCGAGTTTCGCGGACTGCCAGAAGTCTCCGGTCTTTTCGAAGCGCGACGTCGCGAGATTCAGGTAACGATTGAGCGACTCTGGATCTGCTCGACTTCGCCAGGCGATGGAGGCGAATCGGGTCAGGCAACGGTGCAGATCGCCTTTGCCGGGTCGCTCTGGTACGTCGCGGAAGAAGCGGGCGAATCCGGGCAGAGGCCACCGCTCGTAAAACGGGCCTTCCAGTTCCAGACGATGCAACCGCAGTTCCGGAGCCGCGCCCATATACATCTCGACCGGGTTCCGCGCGAGATACACCGTGTCTTCCGGCAGATACTTCGGAAAGACCTTGCGCATGATTCGCTTTTGCGAACCGCGCGGACCGTTCGCCCATTCGACCGCGAACTCGTAGCCCTTCTGTAGAAAGCCACGCACCTCGATGTCGACCGGTTCTCCGTCGCGGATCTCGTATTCGCCATATGTTCTTGTCGAAACAACTCCCAGCCGGCGATTCGTCACCAGTACGCGAATTCGCGGTGGCTCGGACGAGTCATAGCCGAGTCCTTCCAGATCAAACCTGTGGTCCCGCCAGCGGACGGTATTGGCTTTGACTCGCAACACGTATTCGCCATCGGCCGGAACGCCGGCGTACTTGCGCTTCACATACGCCCGCGTGAACTGATCACGAACGAGTGCCCGCTTGAACCCACGTTGGTCCGAATGGCCTCCGCCGTGGATGGCATCGCCTTCAGCAACGATGTGCTCAATCTTCGGTCGAGCTCCCGGTCGGATTGCCTTTTCGACCACCTGCTCAGCCGCGTCCAGATACTGAGCCAGCAGAAAGTCCGATGTAAGAAGGCCATCTCCAATGTTGTCGAATCCTTCAACCGAGTCGTCGGCCGGAAACGCAACGGTTGGATCGAAGTCCGTCATGTTCAGCTGAAACAGATCGCGGACCGTGTTGAGGTACTCCGTTCTGTTCAGCCTGCGAAGCACAACCCGACCGGCCGAGTCGCTCCGCGCGGCCTCACGTGCTTCGGCCAGTGCTTCAGTCAGTACGCCGACTGCCCCGCGAACTTCCTCGCGAGTTGGCCGCGGCTCATCCTCCGGTGGCATCTGTCCGAGATTGAGCTGATCCAGCACATCCTGCAGCAGCTCTCCATTCCGAGGCGTCGAGAAGTCAAAGGACAGATTGTCGAAACGGCGATCTGCACTTTGCTCCTTCGGGCCGTGGCAACTGATGCAATGCTTTGCCAGAAACAAGCGGAGAGCCCGTTCCGCGTCGAGCTGTGGTTCGGCTTGGAGACTCGACGAGAAATTGGCGATCAGTAGCACGAATGCTACGCGTGTCACGTTTGGGGACATGGTGGCTGGTTTCACGGGGTGAGAAGTATTTGTCATTAGTTATTGGTCATTAATCATTAATCATATGTCATTTGCTGTGGTGTCTTGACCGATGCGTTGATGATTCGGCAG
>CAYSJO010000325.1:0-4426 GCA_964431285.1 uncultured Planctomycetaceae bacterium | reverse complement strand
GTGGTATCGTTCGCCTGGCGTTCATTCAGCGGTACATGCGAGTCATTTTCTAATACGCGTCGTTTTCAAACAGAGCCTAATGTGTCACGAGCAACGTCAGAACATCTCCATCGTGCAGTCTGCGGTGAAGTGTCACATTTTTTTCAGGTGGAGCAGTTTCGTCGAGCGCAGCCGGAATCGTTCCTGTTGATGGAGGCGAGGCTCGCAGCATGATCCGACACGGGAAGCCGCCATCTTCTTCCGCCGTGTATGCGATCGTCGCTGAGAAATGCCCGTTGAAATCAGCAAAGACTGCGACGGGTGGACCACTCGCGGCTTTCCATGCGAGGGGTTCAATCAGGATTTCGCCTTCGGTGGGCAGCCCGTCCAGCAGCAGCCGACCAGAGACGGTAATCGCGTTCGATTCCCCCGAGCATCCGAAACACGTCAACATCAATAAGAAGGTTGCAACTCTCATGTGCTTTCCGAGTAGTTGATCGCATCGGGCTTGTAGTCCTGGCCAATCCATACCGAAATGGCGCCGCGCAACTAACCGCCTGTCGAAACCTGCTCTCCACCCATGATTGTCGACAGAGCTTCCAGGACATTCTGGTCCAGGTTCTCACTGAGGAACCGTGAATTGCCGTCGCCGAACAGGAAGTAGGCTCCCCCAGGGTGGTGGGACTGGAATGAGTACATTGGTCGTTCCGTACTGATGCTGGGTAAATCAACCGGTTTCGGATTGATCGGAAACGGCACTCCCACAGACGGCGCGGCGTCGGCGCAGTTGGGGAGCCGGATGTCACGTGTCACGGCGTACGGACCAGCGACCCAGGTTCCATTCGGGGTGGGCGCAAAATACAGGACCGCGGCCATCGCCCACGGATATTCGACGGGACCTCTTGGAAAAGCGACGCCTCCACCGCCCATCGTCAGGCGTGCGCCGGCTTTCTCGCCCATCAGAATCGTGTTTGATGCGCCATCCAGAATTCTGTGCAGGCCGCATGTGCTGTTGTAGCCAAACGCGCCGCGCGTCGCTGCCGGCCAGTCCGACCAGTAATGTCGCAGCCCGCCAGGGCAGGAGGCCTCTGCCGAGCCGGGCAGTGCTTTGATGATGTCCCGTCCGTGACAGAATGAATAATCCGTCACAGCACTGGCCATCCAGTGGGCAGAGCTGCCGGACGCACTCGGATCCCCGACGGTTTTGTCGCCTCGGGGCACACTCGGGCAGATGAATCCCGAGATAACCGTGAAGTTGAACTTCCAGTGCCGTCGGTCGTTCGAATTCGTCATGCTGCTCAGCCACGTCCCATTGAAGTCGTAGCTGCGATACAGCGGTTCCTGATCGAGGAACGGAAGCAGCATGTGGAATCCGGTCCAGTGACTGCGGTAGCGGAGCGGATCTGATGCCGGTGGCGGTGGCGGCGGGTTGCCGTCTTCCTGCCGTACGAAGCTCGGCGGGAACAGTCCGTGGGTTGATTCGTAATTGTGAAGGGCGAATCCGAGCTGCTTCAGGTTATTCAGGCACTGCGTCGCCCGAGCGCGCTCGCGAGCCTGTTGAACAGCAGGCAGGATCAACGCGACAAGCGTTCCGATGATGGCGATGACGACGAGCAACTCGATCAGCGTGAATCCCCGCCTGACCCGCGCACGCGGTGGCGCTATCGACAATTCCGGTGGCAAGTGTTGAGAGTCGTCTGGGACGCACATGTTACTGAAGTCGGCTCTCAGCCGACTCTCGTTTGCCACCGGCTTTCAGCCGGTGGCAAAGGGTAAAGGAAAGGTTTTGAGCCGGCTTCAGCCGGACTTCTCATCACGGATTCTTCCACGGACGTTGCTGGTGATGACTGAAGTCGTGACAGGAAGTCCGGCTGAAGCCGGCTCAAAATCACGTCGACGCTCCCACTCACCACCAGCTGAAAGTTGGTGGCAATCCGAGGTCGGCTGAAGCCGACCGGGGCAAAAACCACCTGGTTGATGCTTCCGGACAGGTGCAACACTCGCGAGACAAACCAAATAAATCTACGCCACCGGGACGTCCGTTCGTAGACGAAATGCGGTGACTTCACGAATGCTGCGAAAGATCAACGCCCGCACGATTGGTTACTCGGATACCGGGGGTGGGTCGGTGGACGCCGACACGGGTGTCTCGGTTCCCGCAGAATCCGTTGATCCGCCATCACCCGTGGTTTCCGACTTTTCTACCTGTGTCGTCTTATTCTGATCGTCCGACTTCGAGTGCTTTTGCTGCTTCGCCTGACCGCTCTTCTTGTCGCTCTTCGCATGTGCAGGGTTGCCGGACTTCGTTTCTGGATCAGGAGCATCCTTCACCGGCGTGACGGGAACTTCAAACGGGAGCGGAGCGGGTGCCGGTTCAACCAGCTTCATCCGGACGCCCCCTTTGCGACAGGTACACATGCATTCCACTTTGTCCACGGGGGAACGCTGGGTCCGATCACATTCCGGGCATTTCCAGAAACGACGGACATCGTGCACGATTCTCAGACCCGGACCTTTGATGGCAATGCTCCTGGGATTGTCAGGACGTTAGCGACTCGTCTTCTACCCTCAGCCGAACGTGACGTATCTTGCGGCCAAGGTTCTGGATAGCAAGGTAACGTGCCGTGACCACGGCGTGTAAGGCAGCCCGAGGAATTCACGTTCCGGATTTGCCATCGATTTGCCGTCCGTCCGTCGTAATGAGCTACTCATCGCCGAACTGCAGAGACTTGCCGTGCTCCGAATTGACGACGCGAAAAATGCTGGACGAGGCCTGCTGATGGGCGCAGCCGACATTGTGCCGGGAGTGTCCGGCGGCACTGTGGCACTGGTCCTGGGAATCTATAACCGCCTGGTGACAGCCATCAGCCGGATCGACCGCACGGCCGCAGGGCACGTTCTCGATCGTCGGTGGAAGGATGCGGCCGAACACTGCGATCTGCGGTTTCTGGCCTCATTGGCTGTAGGAGTCGAGTCGGGGATCGCCGGCCTGGCCTTTCTGATGCACTACCTGCTCGAGCATCAACTGCAATTCACTTATGCCGTATTCAGCGGCCTGATTCTGGGGTCGGGCATTCTGGTGGCGCGCAGCGTCGATCACTGGTCCCAACGGACTTGTGCGGCACTGGTCGCCGGCGTGTGTTCCGCGTGGTTCATCGTCGGCCTGGACACATTGCAGAACCCGCCCGAAGGGCTGTGGTACCTGTTTCTGAGCGGCATGATCGGAATCTGTGCCATGATTCTGCCAGGGATCAGCGGTGCCTTCATTCTGCTGATTTTGGGTCGCTACTCATACGTAACCGGGTTGATCCGCGGGCTGATGAAGGGCGACTGGACAGTCGAGAACTTCCTGGCGGTTGCTGTGTTCTCGGCCGGTTGCCTGTTTGGTCTGTTGGCGTTCAGCCGTCTGTTGCGCTGGTTGCTGAGCCGGTTTCCGCAGATCACTCTGGCGGTGCTGTGCGGGTTCATGCTGGGTTCACTGCGGAAGCTGTGGCCGTTCAAGCAGGATCTGACACCCGACATTGCAGAATTCAAGTGCAAGCAGATTGAGAATGTCTGGCCGACCGCGCTTGACGGCGAAACTCTGCTGACCGTGCTGCTGGCACTGGGCGCGCTGGGCCTGCTTCTGTCGTTCGAAGTTTTCTCACGCCGAGGATCATCGGAGTCGTCGCGGCTGAATGGCGCGGATCCTAGTCAGGAGCCGGCCTGAGGGGAGTCTGGCGGAGGCGTTTGCGGTTCGGCCATGACCGTCGCCGTCGGCGCATGTGCTGGTTCGGGCGCGGGTTTGTAGAGCATGACGAGCGCGGCTCCGATCGCCGCCAGCACGAGCCCGGCAAAGAACGCCGGGTGTGGCATCTGCTTCGTGGGGTGGAAGACCAGCATCGTCGCGATCGTGTTTATGATTGGTGCCCCGGCGAAAACCAGGGGAGCGACGTACAGCGCGCCACCCTTGCCGGCATTCGTCGCGGCGAAAATAACGCATAGTGCGCCAGCCGCTCCGGCAACGCCCGCAGCGATGCCCCATAGGATCGGTCCTGTGGCGAAAACTGGCGTCTGGCCCTTCGTTGTCGGGTCGTATTTGAAGACAAAAATCAGTATCAATGGGATGAGCACAGCGGTCAGGAAATAGGCGACTCCTACGAACAGAAAAGCCCGCAGACTGCTGTGCAACTGCTCGGCCGCCCGGTGCACGGTGGGCACATACATGCCCCACGACATCACGGCACCGGCGATGAATGCCAGAACGACAGGATTCAGCACTGCGGACTTCGGCATCAGGTTGGCTCCGGTATGGGCAACGCTGTGAAGCATTTTCACGCGGTAAAACACGGTAAGTGAGCCGTGGGGGGGAAAAAGGCGGGGGCCCCCCCGAAGGACACAGGCCGGGCCCGGAAGCGGCGGGGGGGACACAAAAAGAAAAAAAGGGGAGGGGAAGGGGGGGGAGAGG
>CAYSJO010000324.1:0-4142 GCA_964431285.1 uncultured Planctomycetaceae bacterium | reverse complement strand
GCCGACTGATCGAACGTCTTGAGATTCACTACACGCCGAAACACGGCAGCTGGCTGGACATGGCGGAAACGGAGTTGAGTGTTCTGACGCGGCAATGCCTGAACCGTCGCATCGCAGATCAGTCCACACTGACCCGCGAAGTCGCAGCTTGGGAAAAGCCCCGAAACGATTCTGCCGCAACAGTCGACTGGCACTTCACAACCGAAGACGCACGCACAAGACTCAAACGCCTCTACCCATCAATTCAGGTCTGATCAAACCTAGCTGCTGACTGAGTCAGTCAGAGTTATGCGGGTGATGACTCCAACTGGTATCTCGCCCAATGACACGAGAATTTGAGGACTATGGGGGAGCAATCAGTCCCGGACGACTGGTTCGATTTGGCGTCGAACGACCAGGCTGCCGCGTGCTGGTCGGACGCGACGGCAACACTGTGCGTTGCGCGGGAGCCGTCGATCGAGTCGATCCAGTCGGCTGAGCGGCCGGATCAACTCCATTAACAACTTGCGTCTGCCACCCGACCTGTCTCAGAGACGACGGGCGACCGAATCGCCTGGGCAATCCGGGTTGCTGAATCCGACTGTTGCGGGGTTGAATCGCGGCCCCACAGGTGGCGGCGGCTCGCGGGTCGTTCTGATTCGCGTTACTCCCGAGTGGTCCTAACAGAACTCCGGGGTCCGGCAGTGG
Organism: uncultured Planctomycetaceae bacterium; assembly: GCA_964431285.1. GTDB lineage: Bacteria > Planctomycetota > Planctomycetia > Planctomycetales > Planctomycetaceae > CAUZFZ01. The sequence continues at coordinate 3,455 of CAYSJO010000324.1, read as the reverse complement.
AACGGTTTGCTCTGTGATGGGCATGGTGAAGACACGGTTACCGCCACGCACGGCGTTGGGTCCACAGGTCGTGCAGGGCCCACGTCCCAGTGTCCCGCCATGACCGTGACAATCGTCGCCGTAACGTGGCACTTCGATGTAACCGTCCCAGAACAATTCGGTGTCGCTGGGGGTGGTCGTCATGCGACCGGGACCGCCGGGCGGAAACTGAGACGGATCGAGTGGCGAAACAAGTTCCGGTGTCACAAGGACAACGAGTTCGGTCTCGACGTCCTCATACTGTGTCCGACGAAACAGCGCGCCTGCCCATGGGACTTCACCGCAGAACGGAATCTTGGCGGTTGACGCAGTCTGTCGCGAGGAAATCAGGCCGGCCAGCATCAGCGTCTGACCGAATTTCAATTCCACCTGTGTGTTGACCTGGCGAGTCGTGACGGCGGGAACATTGTTCCCGGCCAGCGTTACTGAGTTGGCCACATCGATTTCGGTGACTTCCAGTCGCACGCGTCCGTCGCCCAGGATGATCGGCACGGCTTCCATGCGGACACCGAAGTCACGGTACTCGATGCTCAATGTCCCAAACGCCTGCGGGACGAGGATCGGAAACTGACCGCCGGAGTGAATCGTGGCAGGCCGACCGTTTGTGGTAACGAGTATCGGTTCGGCGAGGATTTTCAGGAGTTCCTCTTCGCGCAGAGCGTCGATGAATCCAAAAAACGCATCGTTATCTGTTACCAGGCCAAAAGCCGTTGTCCCTCTCAGCGCGTCACCCAGAAGCTGAACGGTGCCGGCGCTGGACTCAGCTGTAAATAGGTTGGCCGGATTACTGGAGAGGAAGCTATTTTCCCCGCTAGTGAAGAAGTCGAAACCCATTCGCCGCAGCTTGGATCGCTGCACTTCTATGATCTTGACTTTCATTTTCACCTGTTGCACGCCGCCGACCTTCATGTGATTCAGGACACGCGGATAGAATTGCTCAGCCAGTTCAGCAATCTGAGTGATATCGCCCGGCGAACTGACCCAGCCTGTCAAAGCGACCGCATCCTGGACCTTGTATGCCTCGATGGCCGAATTCGGGAACCGGCTATCAAGGATGGCCTGCAGGTGCCGGGCATCGCCTTGGACGAAGATGTTCAATTGCCAGGTCACACCATCCTCGTCCGTGAGGACCAGATTGGTGACGCCCTGAAGTAACGCCTGAACGCGAATTCGGTTCGGCGCCAGCGCCTGAACGTCAATGATCTCCGGATCGAATCCGTCGACGCGCAGAATGCGTTTTTCGAGTTCGATGGCTTTGGACAGCCGCTCGACAACTTCGACCTCGGTATCTCTGGACGTCACGATGACGACAGGTTCCAGCGAGTTCCTCGGGGCGAGCGTTTGGGACGCCGCAGTCGCTGCCGGTTGAGGATCGGGTGTAGGAGCCGGTCCCGGAATCGGGCCGAGCGGAGGTCCGCCTGTCTGCGCGAATGCTCCCTGTGGCACCAGCAGACCGGCAAGGCAAGTCAGGCAAAGCAGGCTTCGCCGTGTGATCAGTCGTGTCGGCATCCATGCACCTCGCTTTACGCGGTCGCTCGCAGGATGAAGTCTCCCGCAAGTGACGTCCCTGTCGCCGCGGTGTCCGGGTGAGGCAATTGGCTGCAGGCGTTCGTTCCCGCATGGGAAACCGACGCCACACAACGTCGCCTCAGTGAATCTTCAGGTTGTCTGTATTAATTCGGTGCGGGAAGCTGCGGGAATTCAATCGGCCGCGGCACTCGCACTTCCGCCTCTGCTGCAGAATTCTGATCGCCAAGTTCCGGATATCCGTCCTGGATAAGCCCGCTGTTTGCAGGCAATCCTGGCACTGGTGATTCATCGCTTGCTGGTGTTGGTGTGCTGTCGTCGGACGGCTTGTCGTCTTTCTTCCCGAACAGCATTTTCAGGCCGTCCAGCAGAGGATTTCCAGTTGACCCATCGTCTTCGGGGAGTGTCTCTTCAATCAATTCCAGGTCGCCCAACGGCAGTGGAACCGATTCCACACGCCGTTCCTCTCCCGCGAATATCTCGATCTCCCACGTGGGGAGCTCAGGTTCTTCAATAATCGTTTCCTTCGACGCCTCTTCAACCGGTTCCGGGACCGGCTGGCTGTTTTCATCAATGAAGCTGTCCAGATCACTGTCGTCTTCGACGTCTTCGTCCGTGTTTTCCTCGTCGTCGTCACTGTCGTTGCCGAAGTCCGTCAGCAGGTCCGGGCTGAACAGTTCGTCGTCCCCAGCTCGATTTTTTGAATCCTCTTTCGAGAGCATCGCCAGATGGAGTTTGCCGACGTCCTCCGCCAGCTTGACCCGCATCGCCTGATTGGGTGTCGCCAGCAAAGTGACGGTCTTGGTCTTCGCCTCCTCGCTGGTCGATTCAATTCCTCGCCGATGATCAGTTGCAAACACCTCAACAAACTCCAGCACGGTCTTGACGACCTTGCCCGAGCCGTACGGCGTTCGCATTGTGAACGTCACAAAAACGTCCACACGGTCGCCCGGCAGCAGCAGACCGCTGCTGGTCATGGTGATGTCGACCGGAATCGAAATCAGCACCATGCCGGACGGGATGTCTTCGGTACTTCCCTTTTCACCCTTGCGAGTGAGTTTGTCGAGTGTGACAAAATCACCAGGGAAGAGCTTCACTTTGATCGATCGTTCCTGGTACTCCTCCAGCTCGGTGACCGCGTTGTCGGGAGCGAAGGACACGGGGAACTCACGAAATTCGACGTTTTCCTCATCCAGGGTCTCACCGGGAGTCACCTCGGCTTTGGCCACCAGAATGTTGAGTTTCTCGGTCACCTCTCGAGCATTGGCGTCTTTCGCCTGCTGGAAAAGCAACATCGCAACCAGACCGCAACCTGCGGCCAGGGCCAGCAACATCATCGACTTGAGTCTCATAACACCGAGCCTCATCAGTTGTTTGTCGGCAGCGGTCAGTCAAAGTCTTCAGTGTTTAACGACCGTGCCGGTTGAATCGTGATTTACGGTTATGGCGGTCAGGTGCTGGTAGATTCCGCTGTCTATCGACATGGGCAGAGGTCGAGCCAGCTGATGCTGGCCCGACCTGCCCGTCATCAATCGACACGCCCATCGATGTCCAGTTGCCTTCGCTTTCGAACAGAATCGCCGTGGCTCAGATCAGTGTGCCCTGGAAGGCGAAATACGCGATCGATCCAATGCAGATCGGTATGCCGTACGGCAACAGATGCATGGTGTGCTTTCGTTCGGCCGCAATCCGGGAAAGTTCACGCGGGTTTCGGATCGTCAACCATTCGTTCAGGATCACGTGGAAGTTGGCGTAGTGATCGGCAAATTTGCCACTTCGCCAGACCATGATGACCGCCATGACGGCTCCCACGAATGCCGAGACACAGAACGCTTCCAACGTCTGCTGAGCACTGGCCAGCCAGGCTCCCATGCCGGCCATTAGTTTGA
>CAYSJO010000323.1:0-2689 GCA_964431285.1 uncultured Planctomycetaceae bacterium | reverse complement strand
TTTTATGTTTTTTTCCACATTTTTCTGTATAACATATTCTGGTTGTTTTTTGGTTTCAAGGACTGTGCTTTTAAAAGTTCTATTCACGACCAGCAACACGATCACGGCCAGTCCCGTACCCAGCAATGCGGCCTCGCGGACGTTGCTGATGGCCTGTCGAATGTAGTCCGATTTGTCCGTGCGGACGGTCAGCTCAATGTTCGGAAACGACTCATTGATTTCATCGACCACTTTCCGGATGCCATCACTGACTTCAATCGTGTTCGATCCTGACTGTCGATTGACGTACAGCAGCAGTCCCGGCACGCCGTTCACTCGCGTGCGTTCGGTCCGTTCTTCCTCACCGTCCACCACCAGACCAATATCACGGATGCGAACTACGCGACCCGATTGCTGCCGAACGACTGTGTCGGCGATCTGATCGAGCGTCGTGAATTCGCCACGACTGCGGACCAGCATCCGCAGGTGTCCTTCGTCCAGGTCACCGGCCGGCTGATTAACATTGTCGGATTCCAGGGCCGTCAGCACGTCGATGACGCTCATATCGAGCGACTCAAGCTTTTGCCGGTCGAGGTCGACCTGAATCTCCCGCCGAGTCCCGCCTCGCACGCGGATGCGAGCGACACCATCGACCTGTTCGAGCAGTGGGGCAATCCGATTCTCGGCCAGCAGCGTCGACTGGACGGGCGGCAGGTCTGTCTTCAGGCCGAGGTACAGGATGGACTCGTCGGATGAGTCGTATTTGCGGATATACGGTGGTTCAATGCCGGGCGGCAAAGTGGAGCGCAGACGTTCCAGTCGAGCCCGAATATCACCAACGGCCGGATCGAGTTCCGAACCCCAGGCAAATTCGACGCGTACATTCGAGCTGCCCTCCATGCTCTGACTCGACAGATCAATGACACCCTGAACCGAACCGATCGCCTGTTCCATCGGGCGAGTGATCAGAGTCTCGATCTCTTCGGGCCCGGCACCGGGATAAAGCGTCGTGACCGAGATAATCGGCCAGTCAGTGTCGGGCATCAGATCGACGCGCAGCCGCGTGAGTGCCATCCAGCCAAGCAGGACAACAATCACCGACGCCATCATCGTAGTGACAGGCCGATGTACAGCCAGGCGGGTCAGCAGCATTGCGAGATTTCAGGCGGGGCATTCATGCGGTGGGAGGGAAGTCGAATTTCGAGCGTTGTCATTATAGGCAGATTTCCCGTTCATCCGAGAAACGAGCCTGGCAATGGCCATTGAGAATTGACAAATAACTAATGACAAATCGACGTATCACTTTCGTTCCGGCTCGGTCATGGCAGTTTGACAGCCTTCTGGTCGCCTCGCAGAATCCCGCCCCAGTCTGACTCGAACTCGTGGCAACGAAAGACCCAAGATGGAAAATCGCCCGCAGCGGTCATTGCTTCTAAGTAAGGCCGGTCTTCTTTTCCTGACACTATCCGGAGCCATGTCACTCTTTTTCATATTCCGACCGGCCAACGGACCGAACCCCAACGGACCAGACATCGCGCCCGACCTCAGCGAGATCGTTGAGCTCAAGAATATGGGCATCGCGATGCTCGAGAATCTGGATCTGACTGATGCGGATTCGACGTTTGCCGACATCGCCAGTCGCGTGCCGGATGAACTACTCGGGTTCCAGAACCTGGCGATCGCTCGTCTGCTGCGATCGGCCGAGCTTGAAGCCAGTCAGGATGCCCCGCCAGGCCAGAACCCGCCGGGCGATACCGAGCCCGGGACGCCGCCGGAAGACCTGGAAACGCTCGTACAACAGACAGCAGACGCCGTTGCCATGCTTCTGAAAGGCATGACGGATGCAAAGAGCCCGGAGAGTTTTCGCCAGCCGGATGCATTCATGGTTGCCAGTCGATTTCGGCAGATGGTCGGCGACGATCGCGCGGCTGTTGAGAACATTAAATCAGCTCTCGAAATCGAGACGAAAGACTCGGCGTTGTGGTACGAGCTGTACCGCGTGGCGAGCATGTCCGACGACGAGGAACTGAGCTGTCAGGCCGGAGACGCATTGAGAAACACCTGGCAGCAGGCTCCGGACAATCTGCATGTGATGCAGGAGTGGCTCAACTGGCAGGCGAAGCAGGAAGACCCGGAGATTCGACAGACATTTGACGCGGCCCGGGCGATGCTCGCTCCGCTTGTCGAGAAGATTCGTGTCTTCGGGCGTCTGGACGTGAATGAGTTGATTGACCGCGGACTTGCCGGGCTGGACGAGAACGACTGGAAACGCGTCAAACAGAGTGCGTTTTTCCTCAGCAATGTGCTGAAGCCGGAAGTTGCCAGGCAGAACGATGAGAAGCGAGTCAACCGGCACCTGCTGGAGTTCGTCGTTCACGATTTCAGTCCGCAGTACTACCAGCAGGTTTCGTTACCAAAACCGAGATTCGCGCCAGAGATTTCAGTGACGCTCGAACGGCAGACGAGTGCTCCTGCTGATCTCGCGTCCGCTGTTGCGATTCGCGCCATTGACTTCGACCTGGATTTGGACCTGGACCTGGTGGTTTTGCAGGATACCCGGCTTTCAGTCTGGTCGCGGGATGAGTCTGGTGACTGGACCGAGACAGTGTCCGTCGATCTTCCCGACGGGCCACGCGGCGGACGGCGTGAACAAGGCGGGCGTCCAGTTCTACCACAATTTGATCGACGCGCTCATTGCCAAGGGCGTCGA
>CAYSJO010000322.1:0-5306 GCA_964431285.1 uncultured Planctomycetaceae bacterium | reverse complement strand
TTCTGCTGGCAGTCGTGGCTGTCCTGCCGGGTTACCGGCGTCATCGCAAGTTGCTCGTTCCGGTTCTGGCTCTGGCCGGTGTCAGCGTCCTTGCGACCGGCGCGTTTGCCGTGCCGGATGACTGCTGTCAGCAGAACCAGGCGGACGTCCACGCTTCCGCATCTCCGGCCGATGGTGTGCCAGAAACATCAGATTCAGCGACGTCCGAAACCGCACACGACACCTGCTGTGAGCATTGCCCCGAAACATCGGCCGACTCCGGAGCACCGGTTTTTGCAGCGAGCCTCTTCGGATTTCCGCTCGGATGGTTAAGTCGACTCATTACTCCGGCGGGCGGTGTGCTGCTCGTCGCCGCACACCTACTGAATCGTCGCTGCTGCGACTGCTGCGAGAGACCGGCATGAAGCCAGATCAGAAACATCGGCCTCAGGCACGGTTCTCGGAGTCGGACGTAGCTCCCCCGGGCGACGGACTGGCTCCGAGGGCTGCCTGGCTGATTCGCCTTCCGACCTCGTTGATAATCGACAGTCTGGACCTCCGTACGTTGATATCAGGCGGCTGGCACTGCCGAACTGGCATCACACTCGTGAATCTTGCGTTCTTTGTCGGAGCACACATCGTTGTTGCTCCACCGCACTTGCCGCGATTTGACTCGGTTGACTCGCGTGTCGCTGGCGGCTGCTCAAACTGTCTTAAAACCTGTGAACGAGTGACCGCGTCCCAACGCGGCACTTCTTCGGAGTCAACGCCACACGAACCGCAACGCCGGTCGCCAGATGACAGCGGCTGTCCGGTCTGCCGGCATGTGCTGATTGCCGGCCAGGTCATCCCTGCTGCCGTCACAGTGGCCGACTTCGGTGAGCGGACTGACGCGAATCAGTGCGTTGTCACGATCGTGTGTCGGCCCAGAAGCAGCGAAGAGACCCCGCCCGTACGTGGTCCGCCGCCGTCTCAGCGTGCGTCCTTCGACACAAACCCGGCACAGATCGGGCATCGCAGTCCGGTCCGCCACAGTTTCACCGCGATGGCGCGAAGACAACATCGGCCATGAAATCCAATTGCTGCCCAGCCGTCCGCATGTCCGTGCCGGTCGACACGGGCACTTTTTTCATTCTTAACAATCACTCCATGTCAGGAGATGACGTTCATGTTTCAGAAGTTTCACGAATTGCGGACCAATCGTAAGGGTCAGGGACTGGTTGAGTACGGCATTCTCATCGGCGGAGTCGCTCTGGTTTGTCTGGCAGCGACGGCGCTGCTCGGACACCAGACGAACGACCTCATTTCCGTGGTCGCTGGAGTACTGCCAGGTGCTCACGCCGACGACAACGGCCCGATCATAAGTGGCAAGCTGGTCCAGACGACCGACGTCAATGGAGGCATTGCTCTGAACATCACCGCCACCGGTGGGACGATGAGCAGCAACCTTGGTATCACAGGCGTGGACGCGCGCGTTCTTGAAGCCGGGTAATCCCAAGTGGTCAGTTTCCTGGCGGCGTCGACCGTTTCCGCCGCTGGGGCCCGGCCGCCGTGGTGACTTTATGGATGAGCTCACGGGACTGTTTGATCGACCGGCGATCAGCGCGACGACTACCACACGGAGGTGTTCGATGAATTCTGTCAGCAGGAACGTGGCCAGGCTTATGTTCGTTGTTCCGCTGTTAGCCTTGCATCCGCTGCACGTGCTGGCGTGTCCGTTCTGTCAGACACCGTCACTGACACTGTCGGAACAGATCGGTCGTTCGGCCCGAGTCAGACTGCTCGAACTCGAAAGCCGCCCGGCGATGAAACGAGCCAGTTTGACGGCACCTGTGCTGGGTCGGTTTCGTGCGATTGACGAGTTCATTCCGGCGTCGGACGGCAAAGCGGTCAGCGAAACTGACTCGACGGAGACTGAGGAACATCGAGCAGCGGGTCCAGTTGTTGCGTCGAACGATACACCGCTGCGTTTTCTGGTCACGGATGGCTGGAAGACCGGCGACCTGTTTGTCGTGATCGAACACGCACGGTCTACCGGTGAGGCAACTGTGCCGTTGAAGGTGTCGCGGTCTGGATGGCGATATCTGAAGGCGATGCCGCCGCGGTCCGACTCGACTCCGGACCGTCTGCGATTTTTCCTCCGCTATCAGGAGCACCCGGACGAACTCATTGCGGCCGATGCCTACGGCGAGTTCGCCAACGCACCGTACGAGGACATCGTGGTGATTCGCGACGTACTGCAGCGGCGGCGTTTGAGGCAATGGATTTTCGACAGTCGGTTCTCCGGCGGAGGGGCGATTCAGACACGCCTCGGGCTGTACGGGATGCTGCTGGGACTGTGTGGCAAATCGTCCGACGCCGACCTGCTCAAGCGAGTGACGATCGATGACTGGAAGCCGGACGACGATTTCCGACTGGGCATTGACGGCATGATGGGGGGCTATCTGCTGCTGACGGGCGAAAGTGGACTGGACGTCATCGACCGAACCCGGCTTGCCGGCCACGACACCCCTTTTTCTGAGATCTACGCGGCGATGCAGGCTCTGCGGTTCGTATGGAAACACGGGGACGGCGTCATCAGCCGCGATCGATTGCGAAAGTCAATGCGTCTGCTGCTGAACCGTCCGGAACTGACGGACCTGGTCATCGCGGATCTGTCTCGCTGGCAGGACTGGGAGATCCAGCCCCGTCTGATGCAGATGTACGACCAGAAGGCCTTTCAGGTTCCGGCAATCAAACGTGCCATCGTGCGATTCATGCTGGCCAGTATCGGCAAAACACCTGGCTGGAGAGCGACGACCACTTCAAACAGTGCGACGGCGGAGCCCGCCCATGTCACACGAGGCCGGACTTATCTGGCCAGTCTGCGGGCACGTGATCCACGGACTGTGTCCGACTGTGAGCGATTCTTTCTCTTGAAGTAAACCATCCTGGAGCCACGTCATGTCGAAACTGAGTTCAGCGATTCAGATTCTCGCCAGCGCGATTGTCCTCGCAGGAGCCGTCAGCACGGCCATGCCGCAGGAGCAAGTCGACGGGAGACCGAAAGTGCCGCGGGTGGGAGTGACGATCTGGATGGAGACACTCGACGTCGACATCCTGCCAGTCCTCGCGACGATTGAGAATCTGGAGTCGGTCACAATTGTCGGATCGACTTTCCGGGCAGGAAGTCTGCGGGAGTTGCGGCAGTGCTCTACGCTGAAATCCATCAGCCTGGATGGTTGCGTCGTCAGCGATGTCGCCTGTGCCGAACTGTCGGAGATTCGCTCGCTCGAATACCTCCAGCTCGCTGGTTCAGCAGTGACGGACCGGGGACTGACGCACCTCAGTGCAATCAGGAAACTGCGCGAGCTTGATCTGCGAGGGACTCGCATCAGCGACAAGGGCCTGAAATCGCTGCAACACAGCCACTCACTGCGACTGCTGGATGTCCGTGGAACAGCCGTGACTCCAACCGGCGTACACCGCTTGGCGAGAACGCTGCAGAACATTCGAATCCACTTCCAGCCAACCGATCGGCCCCCGCTGCAACTGGTGACACGTTGAAGCAGACCGACTGGTGCAGGCAACGCAGTCCGGTCAAAAGAAAGGCTGTTGTGCGTCAAATGCCGTCGTGGCTGATCCGAAGCACTTTCGGAAAACGGGATCACGTTTTCGGCCGGAAACAAACACCTTTGGGCTCCGCCGTTCAACAGACTCATGCGTGACTCTGTCCAGACAGACATGGAAAATGAATCAGGCACAGCTCCCGCAGAGCTTGTGGCGCGTGAGACCACTGCTGGTCTGCCCACGCTGCAGTGGGCGGTGAGTCTGCTCAACCAGCAACTCTGGTGCTGGGGGCAGGATATCGAAGCGTCCAAGGGCAACCTGCTGGTGTGCCACGGATTTCAGCGTATTGAAAAGCCGCCCGGAACATCCGCCGCGAGCATCTACCGGTTGGAACTGTCACCGACGTCGCGTGTGATTCTGAGAGGGTTCGGCGTCTTCTTTGGCGGCGACCGTCGGGGCGGTGTGTTTCTGCCCCGCTTCGAATTTACACCAAAGTTCTCACTTGAGCCGGATTTGTCTCCGCCCGCGTGGAACTCGCAGGATCTACAGCCGCTCACGTCACCGCGTGGGGTCGAGATGGCCTGCTGCCAGAGCCTGTTGTTGACTCTGATTGACTGGATTCGTCGCTACGAAGTCTGGATTGTGAAGCACGCGGGAATCAAATACCGCAACCGGACGTTAACCGCCTGGAAGGCCAAACACGGCACGGTGGTCCCAGCGGAAGAACCTGCCGCCGCCTGGAGAATTCTGGGACTGGCGGTCTCCGAGCGGCCTGCGCAGTTCATTCGATGTCTCAATCAATCCAACCAGACGATCTCGTGATCGACCTGGCTGGGCACCTCGGGATAATGCAAATGAATTGCTGATACGCCAATGCCACATTCAGCTCAACCAATCGGCCGCCGCTGCAACTGGTGACACGGTGAACCAGACCAACTGCTGCAGGCAGCGTAGTGAGAATCATCCTATGCCGACGTATGCCTACGAAACGATTCCTCAAAGTGAATCGGAACAGCCGACGAGATTTGAGATCAGACAGAAGATGGCTGACGCACCGTTGAGGCAGCATCCGGAAACCGGTCAACCTGTTCGTCGAATCATTGTGGCCGGAGTGTCGGTCAGGTCATCGAAGGGTGGCTGCTGCGCTTCAAAGTGCAGTTGCGGGTGATCTCCGGAGAGCGAGTAGATTGTGGCCCCTGACGAGCTCGAACATACAGGTCGCGACATGTCCACGCTTGATCCCAGAACCCGAATCGTTGGCAGGGCAATGCCGAAGAAGCTGCTGGCGGCCTTATCGTTGTTGGCAGCGTCGGCATTGTCCGGCTGTGCGGAAGACACGCCGTCACCTTCACCGAGCGTCCGGTCCGATGCGGCGGAATCCCGGATTCGTAGCGTCAACAGTGCCGAGCTTCGTGATCTCGTTGCGACTTCTGATCGGCCGTTGCTCGTTGAATTCAGTGTTCTGTCCGGCTGCTACCGATGTGATGACATGCGATCTCCGATTCGCCAGAAGGCCACGGACATGCAGCAGCACGCCAATGTGGTGCGGATCGATTTCAATTTGAACCGAAGCCTCGCTCAACAGGTGGGGGCAACGGTCTGCCCGAGCTACGTCGTGTTCTCACACGGGACGATTGTCAGCGTTCGCACGTGGCCAACGTCGGCTGATTTTGTGGCCGCCGATGTAGCGGTAGCGGTTGATCAAGCGAATGGCAATCAGGTTGTAGTTCCAGCACTGGAACCGAATTAGTCCCACAAATGTGCTGAAGCTTCCGTCG